>NZ_JADEWY010000082.1 GCF_015207375.1 Coleofasciculus sp. LEGE 07092
CATCCCACTTTTAGAAGTGGGTTTTACTCGATTAATTTCTTTTATGAATCGGTTTCCGGGAGCTATCCCTACAGCTCAAGAACAGACTGATTTCCACTTTTCCTCTTCCTAGAGTGACAAAAGAGCGATAGTATTTCAATACGTGAACGCTTCCTCATTTTTTCCTATTCTTTCGGTGCAATTCTCCTTGATACTTGCTATCAATTCCTTCCTTTACAGCCTTCCTTGGACTCAGCGCACCTTCTTCCTCCTCCCTACTCCCTTGAAATCGCCTCCCCATTCCCTCATAGCCCATACACCACCACGCCTACGGAGCAAGCCATGTTAGCATCCGGTTTTTTTAAGAGAATAAGCCGCAACGGAACGCTTGAACGACTGCCGAAAGGCGATCGCTCACAGATAGTTTCCGAAAAATATTCCTGAGATGAGCCTTCGCCGTCTGAGGAGACATGAAAAGTTCCTTCCCTATCTGAGGATTAGAATATCCCTGAGCCACAAGGCGCAAAATCTGTAACTCGCGAGCGCTTAAGGGATTGGCTTTAACCAGCCGACGATACTCTGGTGGCGGCGCTTCAATAGACACAACATCAGCTTCTACAACCAGAGCGTTAGATGGAGCAATCCAGGCTTTTTTTGAATTGACCACCTCAAAGATTTCTGCTAACTCCTGGGGGGAAACACCTTTAACACAGTAAGCATCTGCCCCAGCCGCCAACGCTTCTGCCACAATTCGTCTGCTTCTCGCTCTCCCCAAAATGAATATTGTTTTCGAGCTGAATTTCCTAATGCGACGGGTTAACGCAAAAGCTCGTTCATCAGGAAGATCGGCATTAACTACATAGAGTTCTGCATCATCAAAGATCATACTTGTTGCGTCTTTCGACTGCCCTTCGGCAGGCTCAGGCACCGCGCTCAAGCCGAAGTCTGTGGCAGACACATCGAAAAACTGACTCTCTTCAAGTCGTTTTAAAAATTGTGGGGAACAGCTAATCGTCACAATCTTTATGGGGCTGACTGGGACAATACTCATAACTGATACTTCAACGACGGCGTTTTGTACTCCGATGGGTTTTACTCGCTTGACCTGGCAGATAGCTCTGACGGAATTTCTGGCGTGCCATTTTCCGAGCCTCAGCCTTTGTCCAGAGTTTCACCGGAGGCACTGGTTTTCTTGATGGCAGTAGGTAGTTTTCATCCCCGGTAACTATTGCTAGGACTTGCCCCACAACCGCCGCACATTCGTAGGGGTATTTGACCACCTGAATTTCGGCAAATCGCACCACAATCCAGTTTCTCTCTAGAAAAAACTGATTTCGCCGTTGGTCTTTCCCATCATCCACACAATGATGAGGTTGTAGGGATCGACCTTCATAAGGCTCATCAACTTCAATGTCAATGCTTACTCCAGTTTCATGAATCAGAGAAAAGTCTGTACTGTACGAATAATCTGTACCAGGAATAGGAAATGCATCCCCAAAAGTCACAGCCGGAAAGAAGCGATGAAGAACTTCAAAAAAATCTTTCTCGCTTACCCCCTGTTGAGCTGAACTTTTTTCTACTGCTTTTATTACTTTACCATGAAGTAATTGTTTGAGTATTTGTTGTCGTTTCTGTAATTTTTGCCGTGGATTTTCTGCTTGTGTATTGACAAATTTATCTGAATTGGGTTGAGGGTTTTCTGACCGTTGCCGTTGCTGCTGTTTTAGATAAAAACGAACATAAACGACGCAAAATAGACCTGTGAAAAGAAAGATGAAAACAGCAAATAGAATGCTAGGATAAATAGCCAACACTATCCCCGCCGCCACAAAACTTGCCATCGGGATAGAAACCGCTATCAGCATAGGGTTCACTTCTGGCTGTGAGGGAGAGGGTGAACGAGAATTACTCATGGTTGTGGGAGTAAATTCTTCTGCTAACCGCTCCCGACTTTCTATTACCCTTTCAGAGTGCATAAACTTCTGCAAAATAGGAGGGTATAGAACCACTGGATAATACTTCATGGGCTTCATTGGGAGTGGGGAATGGTTTTAGGTTTTAGGTCTTTGATGAATCAATTTTTTGCTAAAAACTACCACCTACCACCTACTCTCTACTCCCTACTCCCTTCATCTCACGCTTATTTGGTGGCTCAACCCACAATACACAGAAACCTGACTTGGCAATTTGTTCTCCAACCGTTAATTCAACCCCTAAATTCTGCACATCTTTGGCACATTGGCGATTCTTCAAGTATTCAGCATTCCACTCGACTAGGTTTTTAGCCAATTTTCCTTCGTTGCTAGATGCCCATTTCAGCAATTGGGCGTCTTGCGCGTTGAGTGTCGTCGGTGAGCTGGTATTACCATTCGACACTATACCTCCCAGAAATCCTCCCAAAATTGCAGCGATCGCTATTGCCACAATTGGAAATGCCGCCCTTGACCAGTTATGTTTTTGGTTACTGGATTCAAGCCTGGGAGCCTGTTCAATGAGGCTTTGGGCTGAACGAGCGATCGCTTCCTTTTGCCGCTCCACCACCACTGATTCCGTCAGCTCAACGGTACGCCAGAATTCACTGCCCCATGCTTTGAGTAGTTTCTCCAGAGATTTAGGCGCATCCTCCAACATCACTTCAAGGCGTCCGGTGGCTGTGAGTAGCAGGAAAACAGGGTCATTAACGTCAATCCCGGTGGCGACAACGAGCTGTAAAACTCTAGCTTTGAACGTATCGTCTTTATCCTGTAAGACTTGTTCTAGAAGATTCGCGTCATTTTCAGGCACTCTTCACCTCTTTATCTGCATTCATACTGAGCTGCTTGCCCTGAGCTGCGCCGAAGGGTGCCGAAGCACAGATTAATTGGGTAGACTCGATAGCGTCGTAGGCTTTATTCAAGAAAATCGATATTCTCTGCTTAGACATCAACTTCAGCTTCTTAGACGCTTCAGCAAAGGAACACTGATTCTTCTTGATGTAGTCCCGCTCCAGGGGAGGCAGTTTGGGTAGGTCAATCGTGGGAATTCGATATTTACTTATGATTTGTTCCAATCGTTCATACTCAGCAGGTGCTGTTTCCCACTTAGCCCCCGACGCGCCCAGATTACGAACGAGGATATGAGGCAGACGTTTCTCAAAGTGTTTCAGAGAATCCAAAAACAACTCAATTGAATCCCCCTCGCCAGTACAAACGAACCATTTATAAATCTGCACCCCACACTCTTGCCCCAGCGTTAGTAATTCGTTGCGCTCAATCCAGTCAGTCACCACCGGGAAAATTTGGGCAGGCAAATTCACCAGTACCATTTTGCTGAGGGCAGTTTCAAAAATAACGTCCACTTTGGCATCATTCTCTTCCTTCTCACTGAAGAAGGTTTGCTCCTCACTCACCCCCTTGACATAAACTCTGCCCACGTCTGGGTTTGTTCGGTCTGTGTCAATCAGGGCAAAGTCTATTTTCTCCGTCTGACAGTATTCAGCTAGCACCCGGCAGAACATCGATTTACCGATTCCGCCTTTCTCGCCGTCGATTAAATGAATATTCGGCATGGTTTACTCCTAAAAAACTTCTTCAAAATCTCCCTCTGCCGCCACCTCTAATTGAGATAGCGTTGAGGGTTGTTCTTGCACTGTTCTTTTAACTCGTGGTATTCGTCGCGCCTTGGGTTTAGGGAGCTCCAAACCAAACTGCGATCGCAAATAGTCAGCGTGTTTCTCTAGTGCATATATCGCTTCAATCGCAAGACGTTCACCCTCTGGCTGGTGCAGATAAGCCAGGGGTTTCCAAAATGCCCGTAACGATTGCAGCATCTTCTCCCGCAGTGGGATGACTTCATCATCTTTGAGATAGTTCAACAACTGGGCATCACTGGTGTCTGCGGTAATCTGGCACCGCCAGGAAAAATCAATTCGTGTCATAGTCAGGAAATGGATAAAGCAGTTTCGGTTAGGTCACTCATTTTCAGTACCGACTTACGGAAGTAAACGAATAAGCAGTACACATCTACTAGTCGGTTGCCGAATCCTAACTCATCTAACTCAGTGGGAACCGTTACGCCACCGTGCCACTGAATGGGCGTCCATTGAAAGTGACTCTTAAACTCGGTGGCTAAGTAGTCAACCGTCCCACCGCAAAGCACTACTTCATCCACTTCACGGGGCAGGTGTTCCTTCATCCAGTTACTGAGTTTGAGGAAATATTCCTTTCTTGAAGAGGCTACTGCTTTCCGTATTTGCTCCAACTCCTCACTCTGCCGTTGCTCATTAGTCGAACGAATTAACCGAAATAACGGTTTAGATTCCAGTTTTTCCCCAGCTTCAAAGATGCTCGGAGTCAGTAACTCAGCCGTTTGTCCGCTGGTTTTTTGCATCACCGCCGACACTAGCTGGATAAATCCCAAGTCGCTGGACAGAAATGACCCAACTTCCCCCCGGTTGGATATCAATATTGAGGCATTACGATACCCCACCATAATGACTGCCACCACTTTTTGCAGCAGCTCGTCTCGTTGATTTTTGGCAATCATCATATAAGTAGCACCGCCTTCAGGCTTACAGTTGAAGTGGGTTAGTCTCAAAGCAAGCTGTCCTGTGGGGGTTTCGTAACTGGCAAGTGCTTCCCTCAGTAAAGTTTCCACACTCGCTGCGTCTGCGTATTCCCCCGGTGGCAGGACACAAGCGATCGCTACATTAAACTTTCTGCCCAAACTGAAGTGACGAGCTGCCACCCAAACAGCGGCTAATGCCTTGGGAATCGCTCGTTCGTATTTCAGCTCAGATAGTCCCGGCGTCCCAGCAAATTTGTATTGAGCCAGGTATCCGACTGCATAGTAGAGGTTATCATATCCTACCCAGGCTCTATTTTTCTCGTCTGCCTGCCCCAGTTTGGTGGATTCGTAGTCGTCTAAAAGCTGCTTATCCACTTCGATAACTTCGGGTTCCATACACAAAGCGTAGACATCGGTGGATGTACTCGCAAGTATTTTGGTTGCTGAACCGCCAAAATCAATGGCGATAATCAGGTCTGGTAAGGATTTTCTTGACATTTTCACGTTTATGTAACGGATATCAAGCATTTTGACGGGTGCCGCTTGTCGAAATCCTCCACCAGTTGGTTAAAAAATCCTTATTTATCCTCTCAGGAAGCCACGATACGCACAGCAAGTTACAAGGGCGAGAAGTGTAAAAATTTTCACACTTGCCCACGCATTCAAATCGCTATCGCTCATGCGTCAATGAGCATCTTGGCTACAGATGCGAGTTGTATTTGGCGTGAAATCATGCTTCAGCTTATTAGTGTTCTAGGTCAAGCTAAACGTGCAGCAATTCGCGAACATTTAGCTCAATTGGATTACAATCTGGAATCTGATGTTTCTAGCTATGCTCGTGGCAGAAAGCGGTATTGGCTGGAATGGGAATGGGACTTAAAGCACAAAGTCTTTCGCAATGGGGTCAAAGATGAAAGGTTATGGACTTTTTGCCAACGCATCTTTCCTGGATGCCAAATTGGTTTAGTCGCCAAAGGAGACGTAGGTATTGATTGGCACAGAGATGATTCTTATGCAGACTGGGAGGCAATCACCATCAATTTAGGTCAGACGAGCGTGGGGATATGATTGCCAATATCCTGAATATTATTGGAGCAAGAATCCAAATCCCAGCAATCGGGTCATCTATGATTTGCCTGATGGTGCCGTCATAAAATTTAATCCAAAAAATCCCCATGCTGCCATCAATCCAGCGAGCGATCGCTATTCAATAAACCTTTGGAAGATTAGCAAAAAGTATCAAAATTATTTTCCGGATTAATCAATTAGTCTTCAGCCATCTATTCAGGATGGCTGTTTTTTTTGCTTGACCCTGAGCGACTTGTCCTGTAGTTCAACAGGTGGAACATTGAGCTTGTCGAGATGCTCACCAACCGCGTTGTCGAGGGAAGCGCCGCTCTGAGCCTGTCGAAGAGTCGAAGGGTCAACATACCCAGAAGGTGGATGTTTTATGACACTTGTTGACTTTATAAAGTAAATTATCCTTGAAAGTTTACCAAATATGCAGCAAGTTAGACGCATCTCCTCACATAAAAATCTGTGGAAATCTTGGGATAAGTTCGTTGAATCAATCCCCTTTAACCCCCTAATGGGGATAACTCTAGGCAGTTTAGTTCTGAATTCAATCATCAATTCGAGTATCAGCGAGGTTGCTTTACTGTCGGTAACAGGTTTAGTGGCAGGAATCCCCTTTGTTATCCAACGAAAGAAGAAACTCGGAATATCAGTCATGGGGTATCTGGTAGCAACAGGCGTTTTGTTTTTTGATACGTTGATAACGCCAGCCAACGCCCAGTTCATGAACAATGCGGAGAGTTGGATTAATTCCAATTTCGCTGAAGCCGCAACCGTAACGCCCCTAATATTCAATATCTTGAGATTTCTGTTTCTTGTCTATATTGGCATTGCTTTAGTCCAAATCATTCAAGCGGCTCGGCAAGACGAAGACTGGAAATCAATGGTGAAAACCCCTCTAATCGTAATTATGGCGGTTACTGTTGCCGATGTAATGACGGGACTAATTGTGGGTGGTGGAGGTTAATGAGTAAGCCCCGAAAAGTTAATCAATCCCTCGACCAGCACCCTAAACTTTTTGGACTTCCCACTGATCAAATTATTCCTTGGGCAATTATCGCCGGAGTCTCTTACTACCTTTTCAAGGTTCTACTTCAGTTGTCCTGGGTTTGGGTATTCGCTGTTGGGGGATGGGGTATCAGTACGTGGTGGATATTAACGGGGAGTAAAGCTTGGAAATTTCTATCTAAGTTTCAAGGTACTCCCAACTGGATTCGAGCCTGCATTCGTTATCAAGGCATAAGGCACAAATGAAGGCGTTGCGAAAAACTATCGATAACGGAACTCAAAAAGTCAGATGCACCCCTGTTGAGTCGGAGTTTCAACTTCTGTCTCTGCTGAAAATCAATTTACAAGGAAAGGACGTGGGGGGCTGCATCCTGAAAAAAGGAGAAGCGAACTACACCATTCAGTTTGCCTTTGACTGTCGTGGCATTCATACCACCCTGAGAGAGGAGGCAATTGACCCAGTATTTGAAGCGATTGAAGCTGGATTCAAAGACTTACCCGATGGGGAATCTCTGACGATTCAACTGAGTTCGTTTACTAATGATAGCGATCGCCAGCACAGTTTAGACAAACTCATTGCCCAAACAGACTTACCTGAGCTGAAGTTTCTGTTGATGGGTGAGAAAGCCCGAATTCAGGAAATCACCCGCGCTGGAATCCGTAAGCCCAAACGGTTGATACTGTGGTGTACCTACACTCTTGAGCCAGGAGGCGAGGGGACAAAAGATGTCATAGAAAAGGCGATCGCTAAATTAGAGCGCTGGTGGAAAACGTTCACCGGCGAGATTGAACAACTTCAGTTTATGCAGATTGAGCGGCTGCTGTACTCTGCATTCACCGATGGATACCAAAACTGGGAGCAGCTAATCTCCAACAAAATGGGGCTGGATGTCCGCCCGTTGAAGGTTGAAGAAATTTGGGAGGTGTTGTGGAAACGGTTTAATCAAACATTACCGCGTGAACTTCCTTCCTACGCTGTCCTGGATGAGAACGGATTAAGTGAGGAAATTAAGTCTGATATCCACCCATTATCTTTACTCATGGAGAGTGAATCCTCTATCCCCGTTGCGGATAGGCGCTGGATTAATGTCAATGGTAAGTACATCGGTATGCTGACTTTTATTGATAAGCCTGGAGGATGGGCGGATAAAAATGCCCAGATGCGATATCTCTGGGAGGTGATGGCACGCGATCGCATCTTTGATACCGAAATTATCTGCCAAGTCAATAAGGCGAATCCCAACCTTGTCAAAGACCGAATGCAGAGTCTCACAAAACAGGCAAATATATCGGCAAAACTGGCAGCGGATAAGAACTCCATTGATGTCAAAAGTCAGCTTAACATCCAAAAGACAGTTGAGGCACAGGCAGAACTCTATGAAGGTGCCGTTCCCTTGTATGTCGGAACCACCTTCCTAATTTACCGAGACAGCGT
Source organism: Coleofasciculus sp. LEGE 07092 (assembly GCF_015207375.1). Taxonomy (GTDB): domain Bacteria; phylum Cyanobacteriota; class Cyanobacteriia; order Cyanobacteriales; family Coleofasciculaceae; genus LEGE-07092. The sequence goes on from NZ_JADEWY010000082.1 coordinate 8,042, forward strand.
AGAAGAATTAGATGATGCTTGCCGTTATCTTTCATCCCTATTTATGCGTCCAGCGTGGGTGGATCGAGAGACAGAATACCCCTGGCGAATCTGGCTGCAAACCTTCCCGCTGCGATGGGAAAAGCTGTTAGCCAAACCCTACGAACGGCGTAAAATTTACCTGTCTGGAGAAATTCCGGGACTCCTTCCCCTTTGCTTTACTCGACCTTGTGATAAGTCTGGGTTTGAGCTGATTGCCGCTGAGGGCGGGACTCCCATTTTCCTGAATATGTTCACCCAGCACAAGAACCTGGCACTGTTCGGTACAACTCGGTCAGGTAAATCGGTCATCGCCTCCGGTATTCTCACCCAGGCGCTGGCATACGGGATGCCCATCTCATCCATGGATTATCCCAAAGCTGATGGCAGCTCCACCTTTAGCGATTACACCAAATTTATGGGTGACAAGGGGGCGTATTTCGATATTGGCAAAGAATCCAGTAATTTATTCGAGCTGCCTAACCTACGTGGATTAGACCCTAAACTTCAGGCTGAACGCTTTGATGATTATAAAGATTTTCTGCTTGAAGCGTTGATGGCAATGATTTTGGGTGCCAAGCAGACAGGGATTGAGCGGACATATGCAGATACGGTTCGGTCTATTCTCACACTAGCAATGGAGGCATTTTTTAGTGATGTGCAAATACGCGATCGCTATGCCAAAGCCAACACGTCAGGTTTAGACACTCCTGAATGGGAGCTTTCTCCCACTCTAGCTGACTTCGTTGATTACTGTTCAATTGAAAGACTACGGTTATCTGCCGCATCCCCAGACATTCTCAAAGCACTCGAACAGGTCAAATTAAGGTTGAGATTCTGGCTAAATTCGAGGGTGGGTAAGTCCATCTCCAAACCTTCCACCTTCCGTGCTGATGCCCAGTTACTGGTGTTTGCCCTGCGAAACCTGTCCAACGATGAAGATGCGGCAATCCTTTCACTGGCGGTTTATTCAGCTGCACTGAGGCGAAGTTTAGCAGCTCCGGCGTCCATCTTTTTCATTGATGAAAGTCCCATTCTGTTTGAATACGAAACCGTCGCGGCGTTAGTGGGCAGACTCTGTGCCAATGGTGCCAAATCTGGTATTCGAGTCATTCTCTCAGCTCAAGACCCAGATACCATCTCCAAATCTCCCAGCGCTGCGAAAATTTTCCAGAATATGACCACGCGGTTAGTGGGACGGATTCAACCAACAGCGATCGATAGTTTTGTCAACATCCTCAAATACCCAAGGGAGGTGATATCTCGTAACGCCACCGAAGCCTTTTTCCCTAAGAAGGAGGGAATTTATAGCCAGTGGTTGCTGGATGACGGCGGTACTTACACTTACTGCCGCTTTTACCCCGGCTATCCACTGCTGGCGGCGGTTGCCAATAATCCCGATGAATCCCAACAGCGGTCTGAAGCCCTTGCCAGACACCCAGAAAATCGACTCTTAGGACTGGCAGAATTCTCTCGTCAACTCGTAGAAAGTATTCGCGCATCTTAGAGCAGCTCAGGAAATGCTTCGACTTCGCTCAGCATAAAAATTTTCACGATTCTGATCACTTATTAAAGGAAAACATGAAAGTTAAATTATCCGCCCTTCGACCCTTCGACAAGTGGAACACTGAGCCTGTCGAAGTGCTCAGGGCATCGCACGCTCCCTTCGGCAAGGCTCCCTTCGGCAAAGCTCAGGGCAGGCAGGGCATCGCTTTGGCAATAACTCTAACCCTACTTACTGGCACTCCCGCCGTGGCAGCAGAGAATAACTCTAGCCCATTTGGGAATATTCTCGACCAAATCAACCAGCAGATTACCAACGTCACCTCATTTATAGAGGAGCAAATCTCTGGCGTTTCCGAAAGTTTCTCCAAAGTCCTGGAAAGCGCTGGCAGTGATTTACAAGCTGCCATTGATGGAGCCACAGGACAAATGGGTTTACCTGACCTTCAACAAGTGAGGGATGAGATTGAAAATTCTGTCGGTGCAGAAGTAAGTGCCGGGGGTTTGAGTAATGAAATCGACCGTCAAGTTAGTCGTGCAGTAGCGTCCGGCACTCTAAGTACTGAAGGACAGGAACAAACCTTACAGAAACTGCAACAGACATCTGCTTCTGTACAGCAAGTTCAGCAAGCAGCAACCACAGCTCAAAATGAGGTGGCTTCACAGAATGTCCTCAAGCAAATCGCCACTCAGAACGCTCAAAATGCGGCAATACTGGGGACTCTGCAAGCTGAAACTACCCAGAATGCGATGCGCCAAGACCTTGCCAACACTAATCTCGCGAATATTTCCAGTTCTGTGGACGAACAGAAAGCTGCACAGCAGCAAGAACGCACCGGGGCTGGATTAAGTACTTTACGGACTAGTTCAATGGCTGGTTTGTTCTAGCACATGAAATAGAAGCGATCGCTATTTACAGTTGATTTGAGAACAAGTAAATGATTGCAATTCTAGCTGACACATCCCAAGCTGCATCACAGATTCTCAATGATGGAATCCAGGCACAAGCTGCGATCGCTTCTGCCATGGACAACCTCTGGAATGAAGTCTTAGGCGGTGGACTCTACCTGGCACTCTCCAGACTTGGCACATTTTTCGCCGTCGGCACACTCATTATTTTCATAGTGCAGTGGAGCGAATCACTTATCACAGGCGAAAGTTACAAACCCTTGGCTGATTTAGTCTTTCCTATTTTGGTCATTATCCTCTTGGCGAATAACGGCACAGCTTTGGCTGAAGGAACCAAAGGACTCAGAAGTGTTATAAACCAGACCAATCAGACCTTACTTTCTACTGTTTCAGCATCCGTCAGTTTGCAAGAGGCATACAAGATGGTAACGGGTGAAATTGGCGCACAGTCCGCAATTGAATCCCTTGCAAGTAACTGTCAGACTATTGCAGACCCCACCGCACAGCAGACTTGTCTCACCGATGCCGCAGCCCAGGCGCAAAGTTTAGCCGACGGGATGCAGACCCCTCCATCGGGTGGATTCAGTAAGTTTGTGGAGGGCATTAAAGACCCAGTGGGTGCAGGGATTAGTGCGATCGCTTCCACGATTCAACTGGCACTGAGAGGTTGGCTGATTGCCTTTGGTATTGCATTTCAATGGGTAGTGGAAATTAGTTTACTGCTCACTGGGTTAATTGGTCCCGTTGCGGTAGGACTTTCCCTAATGCCCGTGAAGTCTAAAGCCATTTACGGCTGGCTGATTGGGTTTTTCAGCGTGGGCATGGTGAAGATTTACTTCAATGTCATCGCTGGACTGGTGGCGACGATGGTGGTTAACGCGGGTGCCAATGACCCGATGATTTTTGCCTTTGCCACCGGGTTGTTATCTCCTCTATTGGCAATGGCACTGGCAGCGGGGGGAGGGATGGCAATTTTTAACAGCATTCCCAAAGTCGCCGGTATGGTTATCGGGAGGGGAATATGAAACAGTTGCAGTTACTCAACGGCAAACGGGCTTCGTACACCCAGAGAGACACGTTAGGCGTTTTCGTTATTGTCTCCATTGGTTTGCAAGGACTGGTTTTACTCACCGCCATTCTGCTTTACGGGAGCTTCAATCGACTTGCGAACAAGCCACCACCTTCTCTTGTACAACTTAACGATGGGCAAACCGTTGCGGCTGCACCTTTACCAAATAAGGAGCGATCGCCTGAAGTTATCAAACGTTTCACCAAAGATACCCTTACAGCTTTAATGAGTTGGTCAGGGGAGCTACCTTCGCCTGATGGCACAGCTCAAAATATCCCAGATGACGGGGTGGAACTGAAAAATGCCAGAGGGAAAATTACTACCCCCGCGTGGGAAACCAGTTTTGCCCTAGCCGAAGATTTTCGTAAGGAATTCCTTCTCAAACTCGCTGAACTAACTCCCCCAAGCATTTTCAATGGCACTACCAAAGTTGTACTCGTCCCGCTGGACATTCAAACGCCCATCAAAATCGACGAGGGGAAGTGGAAGGTGGTGATGGTTGCAAACCTCATTGTCCTGAGCCAGAACAATTTAGGCGACGTTATCCCCTTCAACAAAGAGATTTTCCTATCTGCGGTAGAAGCGCCTGACTATAAAGACTTCACCAGTTCTGATGAAACTGCCGCCATTATTGCCAGGGCTAGAGCCAGCGGTTTAGAGATTTACGCCATCCGAGACTTACCCACCAATGACCTATGACTACACTTCAGCAAAGTGATACCCCGAGCTTGTCGAGGGGCTCAGTGTCCACTGATGAGCAACAACTCGCTGAACTGGCGGGGTTTGAAACTCCCACAACAGATAACCCCATTGACCAGTCTGAATTATTCGGCGAGCGTGAAAACCCCCACGAGGTAAAGACTAAACCGACTTTATCCAGCAATCCTTATGCCAAAGCAGGTGTCGTTGGGGTGGCGTTGATGATTGTGTTCGGTGTTGGTGGGTTCTTTGCCGCGCAGATGGCTGGGGTTGATTTGAAAAAGGCACCGTCATTAGTTCAGCCCAAGCAGGAGGAAACTCCCAAACTGGTACAGAAGGCAGAAGCACAAGAGGTTGGGGAATTGAAGACGGAGTTAGCGATCGCTTCCCAAGAGCAACAGCTCAAAGCTGTTTCCGAATCAAAGAAACCCCGCTCAGATACAGCGCTAAAAGCTAAACCATCTCCACCGTCATCTCCTACCTCGACCACCACACAACCACCACCAACAGTAAAACCCACACCACCGTCATATAGGAGTTACAGTCCACCGCCGCCGTCGCCGAGACGAATAACACCGTTGCCACCGCCACCAACGGTTCGACCATCACCACCAGCACCACCACCGGTGTCAGTTCAACCATTACCCGCTCATGGGACGCCAGCACCACTACCCACATCACTACTCACACCACCAACAACCCCAGTTATTGAGCAAACGGATTGGCTAACTCTCGCGGCAGTAGGGAGTTACGGCAGCGCACCAATTGAAACCGATTCAACGGTTGAACCGTTAACAACGGTTGAAAATAACCCAACGACTACACCAACCAACTCCGGTATTCAGTTTCAAGTCGGTCAAGCTGCAAACGCCAGGACTGTTACCCCAATAATCTGTACCTCTACTGCTCAATCTGACCAACGATTCATCGTTGAATTAACCGAATCTATTACCAGTTCTAACGATTGGGAGCTTATGTCACCGGGGACACAGGTGGTGATGACCTGCTGCAACCAAGTGCAAGAAACGGGGATGGTTTCAGCCCAAGCGATCGCACTTATTAAAGATGGTACTGAATACCCTATCCCACCTGGAGCTATCAGCATCCGAGGAGAAAGCGATCGGTAACTTTGAGAATTGGCAGAACTCGTTCATTGATGAAATCCCTAATCTTAAGGATGTGTCGTTTTCTCAATTTCCCGGCGGTATTGCTGGCACAGGTACAGATGTTGGCACGGCTGATTTAATTTTGAAAAACGTTGAACAGCAGCGTAGTCGCACTATTTCAGGTAGTGACCAAGAAGGTTTTACCGTCCCTTGTGAAACCAATTGCGCTCATGTCGAGTTAGCCGGTTCTCCTAAAGTAATGGGACGGCAGTGGATATCGGGTAAATATCAAGAGGTCAAAGGTGGCTTTGGTGTTTTGGGACAAGCCAACGGCGGCAAAGAGCCGACGGGCATTCACCCCTTTGGTGAGGCGTTCAAGATGGTGTTGTGGGACGTTAACGATGACGAGAGCGCCATCAGTTCTATGCTATTTTTCCGTATCTGTAAGCGCGGGGTTCCTGACCTGGGCTGCACTCCCTATTTCATCGGCGGCTTACCGTTCATGACCTTCACCGAAACCACACCGATGTTTTTGGGTTCGGTTGAAGATTTGCCCACACAATCTATCACTTCATCACCGTCATCATCCCAATCGGAAAATCCAGAAACCTCGAAACCCTTTAATACTGAGACGTTTATCAATTCTCAACCCAGTTGTACGGCGTCTGTAAATATGGAGGCTCTTTCCCAAGTCTTGTCCGGCAACGCAGACATCGCCAACGCAGACATTGCAGACATGGCTGAACTCATTGATATTGCGTCTTCTCAGATTGACCCAACAACGCAACTACCGTTTACGGGCGTTAGCGAAGCGGGGCGCGACAGCGCACATCGCCTCATCGAGCGCATTGCACAGATGCACTTCGGCGGTGTAGGAATCCCCATTGATTCAGCGGCTACCGATGTTAACGGATTATCAGCCAAGGATTTTGGAACCCAGACCAAAGAGCTTTATCAAGATTTCCAGAAATCTTACTGTCCGTAAATCATGAAGGCATGAGATGAAAATTGTCAAGCATCAAAAACTTTTGATTTTATCGTTGTCTGGACTTCTTGCAGTGGGTGGATTAATGATGAACGCTATTTCAAAATTTCCTACCAACTGGATACCAGCTCAACGCGCCATCAGTCAGGGGCTGCTCACGAAAATCATGTCCGAAAACTCCACGGGGGTGGACATTGACCCAGAAGCGACCAAGGTACTGAAACTCAAGGGTGGAATAAAACTCATTGATTTCAATTCTCCTGACCTGTGTGGACGTGCAGGGTGTGTGTATGCGGCGTATACGAAAGAAGGCTCGCGCAAACTTCATCTCATACTCCAGCCCCAACCTGACCTATTCACCATCAGCCAAGAATCCCGCAATGGTATCCCCTGCCTGGAAATTAAACAACCATCTGGGGATAAAACGATTCAGCACACCTATTGCTATGAAGGCGACAAATTCATCAAGACTTTCTCTGAGGTTAACAACCCCAGTTAAGGAAAATTTTATGCTGAGCGAAGCCGAAGCATTTCCTGAACTGCTCAGAACCGAAATTGCTCAAACTCCTACCTGGAACACTGAGCCTGTCGAAGTGCCACAAATAGACCCTGAGAAGGTCATCGGATTCATCAAAAGTCCCAATGGCACCATGCTAATTGTTATGGTTGCGCTGTTTGGCATCATGCAGTTATTCGGAGGAGATAACAAAAAGGGGAAGATTGCCACCAGTTTCTGGGGTGGAGCCAAGGAGAAAAACACAGCCAAGAAGAAAGCAGTCAAACAAATTAAAGCCCCTGAACGGAACTCCGCAGCGCTCTATATTGGAATGCCGCCTGATATTCGTAAGGCGCTTAACACCGAATGGGCAACCAAGGGGTTGATTAGTTCCAAAAATGCCAAGAAAAAACCGCCAGCATCATCCACTCTATACCTACCCGACGTGCAGCGGGGGACGGCAGTAATTGGTGCAGCAGGCAGTGGTAAAACCTTCTCAGTCATTGACCCAATGGTACGTTCAGCCCTAGACCAAGGATTCCCCGCGTGCATCTACGATTTCAAATATCCTGCACAGACGAAACGGGCGGTGGCGTATGCCCTTAAGCGCGGTTATACCGTGCGGGTGTTTGCGCCTGGGTTTCCTGAATCTGACACCTGTAACCCACTGGACTTAATTAAAAACGAGGAAGATGCGATCGCCGCAGGTCAATTAGCTCAGGTCATCAATCGTAACATCGGTGGTGCAGGCAAGGGTGGGGATAAGTTTTTCGAGGACGCCGGTGATGCTCTCACAGAGGGTATTTTTCTACTGACTAAAGCGGTGGAGACTTTAACAGGCGATCGCTCTTATTGTGACCTGATGATGGCACAGGCAATTCTGTCTCTCACCAGTTTACCGGCTCGATTAGAAGCCGCACTCCCCAGGCTTAACGTCTGGACAACCCGACCCCTAACTCAACTCATCAGCGTTAAGGACTCTGAGAAAACCGCTGCTTCCATTGTAGGAACGGCTCAGAAAACATTCCAGCGCTTCCTCAAGAAGGACTTTGTTGGGGCATTCTGCGGTCAAACGACTCTACCACTGGACATCGACGGTAAGCAGTTAGTGGTGTTTGGACTTGACCGAAATAACCGCGATATCGTAAGTCCTCTACTGGCAGCTATTTTACACATGGTTGTGACTCGAAACGTTTCCCGCACCACTCCGCGACGGGACCCATTAATAACGGTACTGGGTGAGTTACCCACCATGTATTTGCCACAGTTGGTCAATTGGTTAAATGAAAACCGAGAGGACGGCTTCTGCGGTATTCTGGGATTCCAAAATATCAGCCAGTTGGAACATAAATATGGCAAGGAAATCGCCCGTGCGGTGATTGGTGGATGTGCCACTAAGTTTATTTTCAATCCTCAAGACCCGGAGTCTGCCAAGATTTTCGCTGACCTACTGGGAGAAGTTGAAATCGAGTATAAATCCAAATCTAAAAGCAGTGGAAAAGGTGGCAGTTCAACTTCAGTCTCAGACCAAAAACAGAAACGTCACCTCATGGAGGCTGCATCATTTGGAAAACTCGGCACTGGTCGAGCCGTTATTCTCAACCCAGCATACCAACGCGAGTCGGAAAGTTATATCCCTCTGCTGCAACAAGTCAAAGTCCCCAAGATTGATATCGAAGAACAGAAATGGGCTGAGAATCAGTGGGATAGAATTCGCGATCGCTTGAGTTTTGGTGCTGTGGTAACAGATGACTTCGGCGTGAGCGCTCAGTCGAACGCTGAACGCTCCCAACAGCTTGAGGAGCGGCGAAACCTTGCTGAACAACTGTTTCCCTTACCAGAAGGGGATAATTCATCCACCAATTTGAGTAATTTCTTCTAATGTTAAACAACATAGAATCCCTGAAACAACTTTTTGCATCTCGACTTCGCTCGATGCCAAGTTTACCCCCAAACTTCACACCATCAGCGATTGAAATATTTGATCAGCATGGGTTGCTGGTGAGTATGGTACTAGGTGAAGCCGTTTATGAGAGTGAACGAAGTGTAGATGAAAGTGAATATTTAGCCTGGTTTTTGGATGGAGAAATAGGGCTATTAATACAGAACGGGGAAATCGTTATTAACCGCCTAGAAAATATGGCATTAAGTCACCAGATGCTGGAGGAACCGAATGCATAGTCAAGTGAATCAAAGCCACGTTCAGGTGATGGAACAGGTGATTGACCAAGTAACTGCCTGGATGAGTGGGACAATTGAGGATATTAAGGTTAGGCGGAATAACGAAACAGTTTATGATTCTAAGTCTGCTGACCCAGAGAAACGTAAAGTCAGTGCTGAACTTATTCAAGATGTGGCGAAACTCAAACAAACCCCGCCTGGTGAGGAGATAGAGGCGAGTACAGACTCAATGGAGGTTGAGGTTAATGAAAGTGTGACGATGCGATCGCACGGGGGCATTGTTACCACCAACATCTATCAGGAGCCTGAATTTGAGCCAGACGTTGAACCCGATTATATGCCAGAGTGGGACGACTATATTGATGACCCCGGTGCCGCGTGGGAAAGTGCAATTCCGATAGAAACAGAAGAACTAAAATTTTCCACAACTGGTCAGACAGAAGTTACTTCCTCCTCACCAGAACCTATCACCTGGGAGGAAATCACTGCCGCAAGTCCAGGTGTTGAACCTGACCCAGAACCCATTATTTTAGATGCCGACTCTGTAACCCAAGCCACACCTACGCCTATAACGTGGAATGACCAGATACCCCAAGAGGAGAAAATTGGAGGGTTACAGATCACGCAGAATGCAGTTGATACCCTGAGCGAAGTCGAAGGAGAAAATTCCCCACTCAAACAACTGCTCAATGATACACTAACCCAGATGCGACAACTGAGGGAGCAGACCCAGCAGATTGCCTTCTCTCAACAACAACTATTAGAAGGTAGGAAAGCTAACAATTCTCCCTTCGACAAAGCTCAGGGTGAACCCTCTTGGTGGCAAAAAGCGGTTGAAACATCCCAAACGCTTCAAAACAAACTGACCCAAAAAGATACAGCCGCGACGATACAGAAACTTTTCCATTCCCAAGTTCCACCCCCTGGCAAGGAGTATCAAGCTGCCGACTACACCATTACCCGTGAAGGGAAATCCTACACCCTAAGTGATAAGCAAGGAAACACGCTGCTGTCATTTGAAAAAAAGGCGATGGGGATTAAGGTGAATGAATCAAACCTCACCATTGACCATACTGAACAGATAGCCCATGCCAAACAGCAGATGAAATCAGGAATTTCACCCGATGGGGCATTTCAATCATCTGCTACCAGAGATGCCAGGATTTTCGAGAGAACAAATGCTCTTGCTCATGCTTTAACCCGTTATGCCCAAGCCGAAGGAAAGCCTGTCAAAGTTGATGGGAATTTATCTTATCGTTGGGAAGCGTCCCCCGATGGCAATATCAAGATTGAATCTAAAGACGGTCGCGGCACGTTGATGGTCAAATCGGGTGGGGAAGTAGTCTGCAATATGAGTGAGAAGGATATCTTGCACTTTGAGCAGGCATTTTCATCGATTGGGAGAGCCCAAAACAACATGAGCATTAGTCGCTAGCGCGATAGTGAGATGATGTTTTTGGGCTTTTTGCCATGACTACTACCTATGACATAATGCTAGACCTTGAGGAAAGACCAACGCTCATTAAGTTGGTTGACAATCAAGTTGTTGAGGTCTGGGAATGTCCGTACATTAGCGATTGCGTAGAGCAAGAGCTAAGACAAATGAATGACAGCATTGTCAACGAATTCCTTATGTTATCAAAACAATGGACTTCGTATCAGAACTTTGACCCTGCTGAAATAAGCCTAGATGATGATCCAGAGCTAGGCTTCTAAACATAACCAGTAGTGGGAGACTAGTTCTCCCCCTATTTTTTTTACTCAGCTTAACTTATGTGGATTGAAAAACTTAAAAACCACCTGCACATTCATAAAGCGATCGCTCTTTCTCTTCCCCTAATTGAGCGACTTAATGCGTTGCAGGTATTTTCACACATCTCACTACCCAGTTACTTTTGGAGTCTCACTACCCCTGGCATTAGCCGCTTGAACTACTCAGCCCCTCACAGTGTTGAACTTATCACAGAATTTAATGGCGCACTGCTGGAACGAACCAAAGAAGCGATCGCATTTATTCGAGATTATCCCGCCCCTGGCTTATTCATTCTGGAAAACCTCCAGGCGCTCATCAACTCTAAGGCTACCAGTTTCTTAGAACAAGAGGAGTTAATCGCTCATTTGGTTGATACCGTCTGCACCCTTCACTCTGAGCGACTTGTATCGAGCGAAGTCGAGATAAGCCGAAGAGTTAATAGTTGCGATGATAAGTTCTTAGTCCTGCTAGACGTTCACGAAATAGGACTTCCTCAGACGTTAAATTCTCTCATCCCCACTCTCACCTACCCACTGCCCAGTAGTAAAGATATTTCAGCCATTATCGAGTCCCTAAATCCCAATTTAGATGAAGCCACTCTTAATCAACTCCAACTCACCTGTGCTGGACTGACGATAGAGGAAATCAAAATAGGCTTTAGAAGAGTTGGGGATGGCGATAATCCCGCCACTGTCCTGCTGGACTATAAAATTGAACGGCTCAAAGCTTTGGGACTCGACTTTATCCCTAAACCCAGCGTAGGTGATTTTGGTGGATTAGACAGAATCAAGACAGGTATTGAGGAGGTGCGGACTGAGTTTATGGAAGTAGCCCGCCGCTATAAGATTCCTTATCCTAAAGGATGGTTACTAGCAGGTGTACCAGGAACAGGTAAGACGTTCTGCTCTCAAATTTGCGCCCAGATTTTAGGATTCCCCCTCATCAGTGTGGGTGCAGATGTGGTGAAAGGGGGTGGTGCGGGATTCCTTAAGCGACTATTGACTCGGATTGAGGCGTGTTCACCAGCGGTGTGTTTCTTTGATGAATTCGATAAGTTTTTCGCGGCGGATTCGTCTACTGGGGAGGATAAGCAGTCGAAGCAGATATTGGGGATTTTACTAACTTGGTTGCAAGAAAAGCGATCGCCCACATTTGTCATTGCCACCCTTAATCGTCTGGACGCACTGCCACCAGAGTTAACCCGTGCCGGACGCTTCGATAAAATCTTCTATGTCGGATTCCCTCAATCAGTAGAACGTAAGGAAATCTTTCAGCTTCACGCCTCACGCTTTGACCCGCGCTGGCAATCGGATGAGACTTGTCCTTTAACTCACTCCGACTGGATGATACTGCTGGGGAAAACCCAAAACTGCACCGGGGCAGAAATTCGGGCAATTGTGGAGGGCGCGGCTAAAAGAATATTTCACAGTCTTTACGAAAGCCTTGGTTTGAAGCAAGAAACCCTCGACTCACTACCCCTTGCGGTGAGCGAAGTCGAACCGCCGATTGAATTGGGGCTTGAGCAGTTGTTACTTTCTCGTTCTGAAATCACCTCGTTGTTCAGCCGTGACCCTGAACGAGTGCTGGCGATGGAGAATCGGGCGAAGTATGTGGCGGTTGAGGCTAGTTCCCCGGATACGTCTAGTTTTGCGCCACCGCTGACTTCGTACTGGGGGGATTAATACCAATCATTCAAAAGTGCGATCGCCTATTTTTAACTCAGTGGTTGTTGTGCCATTAAATTCTGAAATTTGGCTTCATCAAAGGCAATACCCCGACGCGCAAAATAATTTTGAATATTGATTTCCACAAATAAATCTCTAAGTTCTTCTGCAATTTCTTGGGGTGGGTTTCCTGACAAGGCGATCGCAATCAATCGTTCGGCTGTTTTAATTTCTCCACAGTCTATTGCCAAACTTGCGGCACTCCGATATAATACTGAGCGGGTTGGTTCTGCTGCCAAATCGTTAGCTAAGAATTCAGCGGCTAATTGTTCTTTTTCTAGTGCTTGTCTAGATAATTGTTGGGCTAAAGTAAGGTTGCCTCTAAGTTTAGCAACTTGTACCCTTTCAGCCAAATCCATTGCTTGTTGGTGTAACTCTTGAAGCTGACTCATTTGCTGACGATGAAGGCTAAGGGTTTACTGAACTCAACCACTACAATGTATGCGGGTAGTGCCTGATCGCTGGAACCTACCTGCTCAACTTTCAGTTTAACTCTACTTCTCACTCGGCTGTCGTCGCCTTGGCGTATCCCTGAGACTTCTAGCCGAACTGCTTTTTTGAAGGGTAATTCAGCACTCTCGCTTTTTTTTCCCAACCAGTAGTCGAATCCAGTTCCTTTGCGAGAGCGTTGGATGATTGTATAGTCTGTAAGTTCTTGGATAATGAGAAAAGCTATACCGTAGGCGGCTTGTTCTGTCGTGTACTCTCTATCATTCCAACAGCGTAGCATTTGGTCTGTGACCTCTTGCCAATAGAGTTTGAAAACAGCGCTAAAGTCTCCTTGAACTTTGATTTCTACACCGGGAGAATGACCCTGATCCGTTAAGCATACAGCACAGGCTTCTGCCAAAGTCGCACCAAATACTGGAGTGATAGCGGGTAATCCTTGCTCAAGTTTGGTGATTACTAGTTCGTTAATCGCTGAATCCATTTAATATTAAGAATTGGGAATACCCTGAGTTTGCATAGATCGAAGCGTTGTTACCCAAGCATTATCACAGAAATTGGTATCGCACTAGAATCTACAGCAGGTACAGAACGAGACGTTGAAGGCTAATTCCTACTCTTGTGGTGAGGGTTCAGATTCTAGATAATGAAGGAAGTCGAGCAATTCATCATCAGTTAGTAACTGGCGCGATCGCTTCCCATAAGTTTTTACTAGATAATCGCGCCCTTGTTGATTTGTCCAGCCCAAACGCTTGAGTTCCACATTCGTTCTAGCAATGAGTTCAGAAAAGTCAATAGGGCTAGCTGTTGAAGAGGTTTTGTTTGTATCTGTCTCTAGTTCTTTTTGGGTGTAAGATGTGACGGGTGACTCTGCTAACGGCGTCAAAGATACTTTATCTTGCGGTAAGGGTTCAGATTCTAGATAATGAAGGAAGTCGAGCAATTCATCATCAGTTAGTAACTGGCGCGATCGCTTCCCATAGGTTTTTACTAGATAATCACGCCCTTGTTGCATTGTCCAGCCCAAACGCTTGAGTTCCACATTCGTTCTAGCAACGATGCCAGAAAAGTCAACAGGACTAGCTGTTTTCAGAATAGAATTTATCGCTTTTTGTTTGGCTGCATAAAATCATTTCTTAATAATCTCGTCGGCAAAGGCTTGCCCTGAGCTTGTCGAAGGGGCAAAAGGGCAAGAGAGCAAAGGGCTATTGAAGAATCCTCGGAAACTCGCACACTACCCGAAACCCAATATTGATGTTGACGAAGCCGTGGTCAAAGTAGTAGCGAGACGCACAACGACAATACACTGGATCGTCGTCCCAGGAACCGCAGCGTAGCACACGTCTGGCACTCTCATCATCGGTTAACCAGGCACTTCCATCATTCGGTGCGTCTTCGTAATTGTTATGCCAGTGGTCTAAACACCATTCCCACACATTGCCATGCATATCGCACAAGCCAAACGCATTGGCTATTCCAAAATGGTCTACTGCCGTAGTTTCCTTTCGGTATTCTCCTTTGAGTCCATTACCATAGGTGTGGGCTGCATTATAATTTGCTAATTCTGCGGTGATTGTTTCCCCAAAGTGAAAGGGCGTTGTTGTCCCAGCACGACAGGCATATTCCCATTCGGCTTCAGTTGGTAGGCGATAAGTGCGATTAGTGTGTTGAGAAAGGCGCTGACAAAATTCCACTGCATCATCCCAATTGACCAATTCCACCGGGCGATTATCACCTTTGAAGTGAGAAGGAGTGGGTTCGAGTTCTCGGTTAACTTGAGGTAAACAGGCAACCACTCGCCATTGATTTTGGGTGACGGGATACCGCCCCATGAAGAAGGTCGGAACCATGACTGAATGTTGTGGACTTTCATCGTCATATCGCTCTAACTCATCTGGCGGTAAACCCATCAGGAATGTTCCACCTGGGATGAGAATCATGTCCAGACCAATATCGTTCCCTAAGTCTTCAGTAAAATACTGAGCCTGACTTTTTTTTCGCTCGATGATGAATTCAGCCATTGCTGGAGACGGAAAATTAAGAGCTTGAGCGGTTTTCAGAATAGAATTTATCGCTTTTTGTTTGGCTGCATAAAATCATTTCTTAATATTCTCGCGGGCAAAGGCTTGCCCTGAGTTTGTCGAAGGGGCAAAAGGGCAAAAGAGCAAAGGGCTACTGAAGAATCCTCGGAAACTCGCACACTACCCGAAACCCGATATGGTTGTAGTCGTAGCCGGGGTAATTCTTGACGCGAGATTCACAACGACAACGCCTCGGACTGTTGCTCCAGGAACCGCCGCGTCGCACACGCCGAGTATTCTCATGATCGGTTAACCAAGCACTTTCATCATTCGGTGCCCCCTCATAATTATCATGCCAATGATCCAAACACCACTCCCAAACGTTCCCGTGCATATCGCATAAGCCAAATGCATTAGCAATTCCAAAATGGTCTACTGGTGTGGTTTCTTGGCGGTATTCTCCTTTTACTCCATCACCATAGGTTTCGGTTGCACAATAGTTTGCCAGTTCTGCAATGATTGTTTCACCAAAATGAAAGGGAGTTGTAGTCCCTGCACGACAAGCATATTCCCATTCAGCTTCCGTGGGTAGGCGATAGGTGCGATTAGTGTATTGAGAAAGGCGCTGACAAAACTCCATCGCATCGTACCAACTCACACATTCCACCGGACGATTATCACCTTTGAAATGGGAGGGATTAGGATTGAGTTCGCGGTTGACTTGAGGTAAAGAAGCAACAAATCGCCAAAGGCTCTGAGTGATGGGGTATTTGCCCATGAAAAACCCACTAACAACAACCTCATGTTGGGGTCTTTCATTCTTGGAGCTTTCGAGTTTCTGCTCAGGAGAACCCATGAGAAATTTCCCCTCCGGAATCGCTACCATTTCCAAGATGAGATTCTCACCGAGGACTTCGATGAATTGGTAGTTGCTCTGCTGCTGACGTTGGATAACCCACTGTTTTTTGAGTCGAAATAACCCTTGTCTTTGTTGGGTAAGCGTGGCAACTGTAAATTCAAAGGGTTGTAATTCAGCTCCACTTGTCTCAGGTTCCGACTCTAGAGTAATAGTGGCAATGGTAAATTTCTCAACCTGGAGAGGAGGAAAAGCAGAGTCTACATCTGAGGTTTTGACCAAACGTGCCGTCTCAAATTCCAGTGTCTTTAACTCTGGGAAAGGATGTTCTGAAGATGGCTTAATCCAATCGGTTCTCTGTTGAGCATCCTGTTCCACCAGTTCTGCCAGCGATGCAAACTCACCCCCCAAGCTGTGGAGAACTTGAGTAGCGACTTGGGCGAAGGGGAGAATCGCGGCTTTGGTTTCCTCGCTCCAGTCGGACTTGGGTGATAGTAATGCGGTAAAGCTTTTTATCGGTGGCAGGTTGAGGCTTTCGGCAATTGCTTCGGATAGGGTGTCTAAAACGGTTGTCGTCTCATCAATCGGAGTTCTCTGAATGAGTAACTCTCGTACTCCCGGAGCAAAGTCGTACTCGATAGGCTCTCTAGGCGATTTCTTGGTATTCCTTGGCTCCAACAGCTTACTGTCATACACCTCAGCCACATGGATAGGTTTGGCTTCTGGCAGTAACAGCTTCTGAATCAAATTCACCACAGACAAGCTAACGGGTACTGCTGCCATCATGGTGGCTAATTGTTGAGCAATAGGCGATGCCGTTGCCTCAAACAGTTCAATCCGGGCTTCTGGAGACTTAGGATCTACAACAAATTCAGAGCGATCGCGTTCCTCATCCTGCACCCAATTCAGGTCAAACCATCGCGCCGGGGTGCGCTGACGTCCAACCGCCGCCACCACTAAAGCCCATTGTTTCAGAGACTTAGCCGTTAAGGTGACTATCGGTACAGTAAGAGTATCAGACGATTCAACGCTTCGACTTCGCTCAGCGTTGAAACTGAGCGAAGTCGAAGTTTCAATTTCACGCTGACCTAACCGTTGATTTATTTTGAGTTTATGTCCTGGCGCACCTGGAATCAACGCACTCACTTGAACGCCAACCCCAACATCCAACTCACTTTGGTTCCAAAGGCGTTCGGGTAAAAGCTGCACAATTGCAGTTGCGCCGTGAGTACTCCACAGCTTCAGGAGGTTATGGATATCTCCCGATTTCCAAACCGACGAACGACAATCACTCACCAACAATACCAGCCGCCGTCCGGTTGGATCGATGAGTTCTTTTGGACTGCGTGGACGTTGGGTAAACTCAGGTATCTGAGATTTCTTAGAAACTAAATTTAATTTGCCGTGTTCAGTGCCTTCCAGCCACCATGTTCTCACATTCCGAAATGCCCCTTGCCGCTCTAAAATCTGCCGAAATTCCATCAGCGTAGCATCCCAGATAAAGCTAAACTCAGAGGCTTCAATGACGAATTCCAAATCTAACCAGCGTTCGGGAGCGGGTTTGAGAACAGGCAGCCAGATATCTCGTTCGGCAATGCGATTCACTGTCGCTATTTCATCTAAAACCTGCCGAGTCTGAGAGCGGACTTTTCGCATCAGCGGACGTAGCGATCGCGCGATGGATAGTCTATCTTGTAATGCTGGGGCGGCTTGCACCTGAATCGGTAAGCCGGATTTGGGTTGCACTTCGGTAGTATCCGCCGTCGATGAACCGGATTTAGGCAGATAGGCAGGCACAACAGGCTTTGGTAACGTCGGCAAATTTGCCTCAATATCTTCGATGATCACCGTAGAGGTGTCCTGTCCGGAATTATCTGAATTATCACCAACAACAGGACTTTCATCCGTCCCCATCTGGAGTGCTAACCAAATCGCATCGGCAATGTCTTCAGCACTGAGCAGAGATTCCGCCTCGGTAAACGACGCTAAATCCTTATCGCTTAAAATTAAGCCTGCTTGTTGCAGTTTTTCGAGCAACCGAGCAATCATTTTTTATCCATGACAGGGCGCGAACTATCTAACTCAGCTAACAGATACTGAATTAACTTGTCTTTATCATCTCCCACCCATTCTCGCTCACGAGTCACCATGAAGATAGCATTCAGCAGTTGATCGGTTGCCAGTTCTTCTTTTTTCCGTCGGGCGATGAAAGTTTCAATCAGTTTATCAACATCCTCGCTTGATGCTATCCCATCCCCTAAATGGGCATTGACAATCCGTTCTAGCTCAGTGCGATTAGGTTCTCGCATCGTCAGGCGCAAACAACGCCGTAAAAATGGTGGCGGAAAGTCGCGTTCCCCATTACTGGTTAGTATCACCAGTGGGAATTCTTGGCAAGTAATCCGCCCCCCTGAGATTTGGACTCTTTTATCGGCGCACGTTACTTCTTCATCATCGGTATAAGCCGTTCGTACCGAAACCTCAACTGGATTCTTCTCATTATCATCCCCTTTTTCCAGACGGGCTAACTCCGGAATCTCAAAGCGTCCTTCTTCAAAAATTGCCAGTAAATCATTGGGCAAGTCAATATCGCTCTTATCAATTTCATCGATAACCAGAACGCGAGGACGTTCAGAGGGGAGAAAGGCAGTACCCAGTGGTCCAAGGGTAATGTAATCTGCTATTTGTTGGGGTTCATCAATTTGACTGCCATTCGATTCTGATTGCTTGACAGCCTGTAAGCGAGCGATCGCATCATAGGTGTAAAGCCCATCTTTGAGGGTTGTACGAGTGGTAATCGACCAATAGAGGACTTCACCCAGCTTCAATTCTCGCGCTACAGCATAGGCTAAAGATGATTTACCAGTACCAGGTTTGCCTGTCAACAGTAAAGGTCTACGCAGGTACAACGCCGCATTAACCATTTTTATCTCTTCAGGACGACACTGAAACGTTTCCCCTCGGCGTTTCCTTCGGCTTACCCCCGGACTAATATCTTTCCCAAAGGGACGCCAGTTCGGAGCATCAGGCAAGTTATCAACCCTGTCATGGGGTTCGCGGTTGTCGCCCTGAAAGATTTTCCAGTCACTCATAATAGTAATAGGTCAGGCAGATTTGGGAGGTACTAAGTCTGGATCATCCCACAGCAGAGAAAGGTGATGCCCAATATGACAACTTAGAGGCTTTTTGCGGGATTTACGACGGACTTCTCTTACAGTTTTGGGTAAATTAGCCAGGATACAGGCATCCAAAACGCGATTTAACTCCACTTCGTTTGTTGATGCAGATAAGTTAGAGCGACCCCAGAGTGCTAAAGGAAACCCCATCTCAAAAATTAAGTTAAAAATGCTAATAGAGCTATCTTGATTGGGCGCATCAATAAGTGTCAAGCCAACCACCTTTTCATTTTCTTCCTCGGTCAGATCATAATACAAATCCTCTAAATCGCAGTCCTGACAACCCTTAAATCCTTTAGACGCCTTTTCCTGAAGCAAGGGAATTTTCTGCTGCCATTTTCTTTTCCACAGTTTGGGGTTATAACTACGGCTCAACCGCTCATATAGCCTGACCAAAACTCTATAGTCATGACCAATTGGCAACTCTTTACCGATTCGCTTAATTAGCTTCCAACAATCGGCATCACAATTGAGAAGTTGTTGAGGCAAGAAAATATGAACCTCTGAATCTTGAGGTAACTCATCAACAACATTACCCTGTTCAAACAATTGCTTTAATACGTCAGGAATGGCTTCCCAGGAGTAGGTTTCATCCCCCGTCAACCCACTATTGATATCAAGACCGACTGTGCGATAACCTTGTCGAGCTGTTTTGTATTGCTCAACGTTTTCAATCAACCACACTTGCACCCGATATGCTTCCTCATCCTGAGATTGCGTTGCTGCCTCATCACTATAGCTAATCAAAATAAACAAAGCTGTTTGAACCTTTTGGTCTTGCTCCTCTCGCTGCATTTCTATCTGTCTTAAAAGCTCAGACCAATCCTTACAGTGTTCTTCACCCCATCTTTGAAGTGAGTTAATCAAATCATCGTTTTTTGAACTATAATTCAGCCAAGCGGCAAACTCCTCTAAAGCCGTATAATTTGATTGACCTTTAGGAATTTTTAAGAGTTCAGTAATCAGCGATTCGCTCGTTTCTATAATTAAACGTCTCTTAAATGACCGTGCCTTTACCGTAGCTTGATATGCCTGCTGCATTTCATCAAGTTGAGCGTTATGATGTTGTAAAATCTTCCTAAGTCCATCTAGGGCAGCACAAGTAGCGTTCTGTTGAAGTTCTCGCTTACGGGCTTGGATCTGGTTCTCGCACTTATCCATTTCTTGCCCAATTTGTTCAAGTTGGCGTTCCAACTTATTTTGCGTAGAACCATCTAGCTCAGTCCGAAGCTGGGACTTAACTTTATCGTAGTCCCGCTCCAGATCGTTCAACTTATCTTCCCATAATTCGAGCGTGTAATCCTTGTTAGCCATTCCCTTGTTTTAACCGATCTAATTGCTGCTCACGTTGAGCCATATCCTGCCCAATTTGTTCAAGTTGACGTTCTAACTTATTTTGTGTCGCTCCGTCTAGTTCAGTCCGAAGCTGGGATTTAATTTTGTCGTAATCTTGTTCGAGATCATCAAGTTCGGTTGTCAAGCGTTCCAACTCTCGCTGCTGAAAGCGACTTAACGGTCGTTTTTGTGGTTGCTTATTGCTCAACTGCGTTGAGTCTTGGGATACCTTATCTGATTGAACCGGAGAAGCTGTAAATAACTGTCCTCCTTCATTATCCTGCCAACGCAAATACAGCACCGGACGATACCACTGATTACCCTCCCCACCACCCATTGCTTCCTGTGCCTGACTGATAGCCGTCGCTAACGAGTTCTTACAACCTAAAGAGCGGTAGAATTGCTCGGCAAATTGGATGGCAGCATCAACTCTAACGCTGTACTGCATCGCTACAACTGCGGGAATCCGGTGACTAATCAACTGCTGTGCTACGCCATTAAAAACCGATTCTCCACCGAATGCCGTGCCCGACTTGCAGGCACTTAACACTGCAACAGCCACTCCACCCCGCCGTTGGGTTGAATCATCTCCAAAGCTGGTTTTCTGGAGCAATTCCCCTAACTCCTTGGCGCTGACATAATCTGGTTCATCCTCCTGTGTTTCAAACAGCAGATATCCTTGTGGTTCTGGTAACGCTTCCCCACAGTTCTTGCATTTTTCTGTGCTTAGATTTCCATGAATGGTTCGGCAGGAAGATATATTACAGCGTCTGCCAAAGAAACCATGACCATCAAAGTGAAAGATATGCGGTGCTTGGTTGCCTTGGTGTTCTGTTAAATAGCTTCTTAAATGGTTCAGAGAGGCTGGCTCTAGAACCTCTACATGGATATGCCCTTCCGCCTGTGCCTTCTCCAAACCCTTGAAGACCGCTTTTTGCTCCTTCTGGGGCAAGGGCAGTAACTTATTTTCTGCATCTGATGCCGCAGAGGAAACTAGGAGTACATTGAGTTGCTCAACGGGTGGCAAGTTAGGAATAGTTGCCACATGAGCAATATGGCGAGAAAACCTTACCTGGTGATGGGCAAGAAACTTCTGTCTATCATGTGCTAACTCCCAAGGGTAGTCAGGTAAACGGCTGCGCTTGGTAATTTCAGCATTGAATTCCAGTTGAATGTGGAGTTGTGTGGAGTTGTCTTCAGCACGAGCGAGCGCACGTTGCAGGACATCTCGCACCCCTCCCACTGGAAAAAGCGATTCATACATCGCCTGTCCAATCTGAGCTAGCATTGCGGGATGGAAGCTTTCCTTGTCGCTACTGAGTAGCCCTTGTTCCAACATCCATTCCTGCTCTCCCTGGCGCTGAAAGACAGAGGCACGAAATTCGTTAACTTCTAAAGCTTTAATCACAGTTATGCGCCAGCGCTCGGCAGTCTCAAAGAAAGGTAGCCTGGAATCTGCCTCGGCTTGCCCAACCTTGGAGCGAGCAATCACCTTGAAATGAGCAGCATCAACGGCTGAAAGGTAGATTGTCAGTATTTCCATACACCACCTAGCGATCACTCAAGGGATTGATTAAACAGTACCCGCATCAACATCTTCATCATCGCCTTTGAAGAGTGCCTCTATACTCTTATTCAGTGTCGGTAGCACCTGTTCCGAACGCAATGTCTGGTAAGCCTCCATCAGATACTCCTTATCGAAGAGTGGCGATAGTTTCACCGTCACTTTATGAACATCATCTCGCCCCAAGTCGCCACCCGCCTCGACTCCTACCTCACCGCCAGTCCCCAGCACATTAATTTTGATACCCCCCTTAGCACCTGCCTTACCAGTCCGTTTCACAGTAACCTGTAACTCCAGTTCCACAGACTCAACAAACAGGAAGGGAGCATCCTTATTCTTACCCGGTGCCACAGAGAGCAGGTCGTGTTTAACCTGTTGAATAAACTCAGCCAGTCCAATCGAGCTTTTATCCTTGTCAGACATTAGTTTTTATGCAGTCCTATCCAATAAAACTATGGCATTACCAAAGACTATGTAGCAAAAGGGGTAAAACTACTGACTAAACAGAAAACGGAGACAAAAAAAAGCCTTGACTGTCTTTGGTTTTATCATGCCTGAATTTTGAATGGCTTCCTACTCCTCATAAGGAATCTCCAATAACTCCACCGCCTGACGCTTCGCCACCTCCCCCCGGCGGTCATATTTTGCCGTAGTCAGAGGCGAAGCATGACCCGCCAACATCGATACCGTCACCAAATCCACCCCCTTATCCAACAAATCACTAATAAACGTCCGCCGACAATCATGGGGAGAAAACGCATCCACCCCCGCCTCAGTTGCCCGTTTTTGCAAAATATACAGCACCGCCTGATCCGTTAGCCGTCGCCGCATCACCCGATTCCCCTTACTGATGGGATATAACAAGGGTCCCGTTTTGACGCCTCTAACCGACACCCAATCAGCCACCACCCGCACACCGCTGCTCGGCAGGTACACCGTCCGGTCTTTGCCCCCCTTCCCCCCACGCACCTTCAGCGCTCCCGTGCCAGGGTCAAAATCCTTCAAGTCTAACGATACCACCTCAGAACGCCGCAACCCTGAACCCAACAGAATCGCCAACAGCGCTGCATCCCTAATTCCCTTCTTCGTCGCATCCTTGCGGCAAACCTGCATCAGAGCAGCCACCTCCAATTTATGGAGCGCCCTCCCCCGCAATTCGGTCGTCCCTTTAACGCTATCAACATCAACCGCCTCAGCATAATCAATCGCTGACATTAACTTCAGCTTCTTCGCCTCCTTCAAAACCCTTCTCAGGGCGCACAGCATTTGGTTCACCGTCGAAGGCGCAAACTTCTCCACCAAAACCGCCCTCACCGCCGCCGTATGCTGGTATCTGAGTTGACCCCAGTTCAACGTCAGAGCATCGCAACGACCACCCGTCAGCAAAGTCGCGATACTATCCAAACAACGCCTCATGCTTTTCTTCGACCGAGGACGCAGTTGGGAAAGATACACCAACGCCGGGTGTTGGGTCAGTGG
>NZ_JADEWY010000083.1 GCF_015207375.1 Coleofasciculus sp. LEGE 07092
TATAAGAGACAGGCTGGGGAGAAGAGTAACACCCCAAATGTTCTTTTGTCCTCTTTGTCCTCCTTGTCTCCTTGTCTCCCCACACCCTGCCCTACGGGAAAAGGGAAAAGGTAGGATAAATCAATCCTTTCACCTTTCCCTTTTCTACCCTGTCCGCAGGTTCTCCATGCAAATTCAGAACTTTCTCGATCGATACCGACAAGGAGAACGCAATTTTGCCCGAGTGGATCTGAGCGGGGCTAGTTTGAGTGGGGCAAATCTGCGGAATATTAACTTAAGTGATGCTAACCTAACAAACGCCAACCTGAGTTGGGCTTCTTTAGAAGGTGCTAATTTTGCTGATGCTTGCCTGCATCAAGTGGACTTGCACAACGCCATCCTCAACCGCAGCAATCTCAATCGAGCTATCTTAAGTCGCGCCAATCTCAGCAAAGTAGATTTGCGTTGGGCGGTTTTGCGCGATGCCAATTTGAGTTGGGCAGATGCGACGGGTTCTGACTTGAGTGGAGCCGATCTTCAAAACGCTCAGTTGGATCGGGTTAATCTGGCACAAGCTACCCTCAACCAAACTCGGCTAGTTGGCGCACAGTTAATGGAAGCGAATCTCTGTGGTGTTCGCTCGATGAGTGCCGATTTCAGTGGTGCGAATTTACGAGAAGCTCAGTTAGACGCTGCGATTATACAAGCCGCCAGTTTAATCGGTGCCAGTTTAACCGAAGCCAACCTCCGCGCCGCTAACTTGCGAGGCTCGAATCTCAGTCAGGCAGACTTGCATCGAGCCATTTTAACCCATGCTGATTTGAGTGAAACCCATTGCGATCGCACAGATTTGAGTCGAGCGAATCTCAGCAATGCTTATCTATTTAAAGCCAAATTCTCCGAAGCGAACTTACAACGCGCTGCCCTCGATCATGTCTATTTATTACGGGCTGATTTAAGTGGTGCCAACCTGCGGGGAAGCGATTTGCGGAACGCTGACTTAAGTGGTGCTTATCTCAAGGACACGATTTTCAATGATGCCAATCTAACAGATGCTCATCTTGTAGAAAGCTATCTGATTCGCACCCAGCTTGAGGGGGCTGACTTGACAGGGTGTTGCATCCACAATTGGCACCTTGAGGAAGTCGATCTATCGAAAATTAACTGCCGTTACGTCTTTACCCAATTTAATCATGCCAAGAACAGCCCTAGCGATCGCTATCCTACGACTGGCGATTTGCAACCTGGGCAGTTGGCAGTTGAAAACGTTGTCAGCTCCTTAACCCTAGACTTTCAATTTAAAGAAAGCCCGAATTGGGAGATATTAGCGTTTACCCTCACTCTCATGGAACAAGAATACCCCAATCTCCAGCTCAAAATTGAATCCTATGCCCCCAAGTTAGGACAATACGTTTTGCGGTTATCCGCCAATCCGATCATGAATTCGCAACACCTGCGCCAGCGTATCTTGCAACTCTATCCCCAAATGAGCCAGCGTTTCTTGAGTCAACGCCCGACTATCCTAGAATGGCTAGAGATTGAGAAGCGCCAACCGACAAAACCGTCATCCCCAGTCTCTGCCCAAGCCGCTCCTTTGTCTCATTCAGCCGACCGTTATTGGTTCGTTTATCAAGCTGTTGTTTATCAAATTCGACGAATTATCTTGTCCCAACCCCCAGAAAAAGTTGTAGATAGCGTACAGCGACTGTTGAAGTTTTTGAAGCGCCAGAGGATTTCAACACAAGCTATCGAACAGCAAACAATCAATCAGACAATTATCCAGCGAACGGCAAAAGACTCCCTATTTCAAAAGCAGCTACTGGAATGGGAAAAAACAGCAGATTCAGGCGATCGCTTTTCTAGTGTAGGGCAAGCCATGCAGTCTGCGATCGCCCTGATTTCATCAAAATGAGGGGAGAAAAGTAAGTAGCGTCGGCACGGGTTAAAGTTAACGGGTGTATTCCCGTCTACCTACTGAAAGCAAATTCAAAACTGAGCCAATCAGTGTTTCTTTTTGGATTAATCTTACGAAAAAAGGAGAAAGCCTTTTAGCATCCTAACCCCTAATTCTGGAGGATTTGATATTACCAGGGCTAGGGGGACATTGAAATCTAGCAGCTATATGAGCCACCTTTACAGGGCTAGAGCGATCGCTCCAGCAGCTTAAGAGACAACTTCCCGATCCAGCCGAGGGAAAAGAGCCGTTGCAAGCGTGGTGGCGAACAAATGGTGAAAACTGGGTTAGACAGTTTCGCTTCGTAATAGTCGAGCATCGCGGCATTAGCCAGGATTGGCAGTGGAGCGAACCGCAGCTTGAAATGTTACAGCAGTATTGTCGGGCGAATCAGTTTTTGGTGGATTGTTTGAATAGTGAGGATCAAGTGAGTGATGCGGTGAGGATGGAAATTGAGGAGACGTTGTTATTGCCACTAACAACTATAATCTCAGGTTGCTCAACAGACTTGATATAACATTAGGGAGACTCAGATCTTGCAGCACTGACAATAAACCCCAAGATACCGTAAGGTGGGCAAAAGCAACTAACGATAACATCAGCATTTCAGATTTATAAATTTTGCCCACCCTACCTAAAATCGGCTTATTGAGATTGGTGCAAGATGTGAGTAGACATACCGAAAGGAGTGCCGACAGTGGGTTTATTTGAGGATCTCAATCGCTTTCTGGAAAACCGCCTCGATGAATTTTTACGCAACAATCCCCATCTAGAGTTACAGGCACTAGAGGAACAGCTACGGGAACAAGAAGAAGACACCCTGCGGCTGATTGTTGATTTACAGCTCCAGGAAAAGCGATCGCAAGATGAAATTTTAGCAGTTGCTCAAGAAATACAGCGCTGGCACGAACGGGTTAATAAAGCTAATTCCAACGGTAGACCCGACTTAGCTCAAGCTGCCCAGCAGCGCGAGGCAAATCTCCTACATCAGGGCAACCAGCTTTGGGGCAAGATGGAGGGCGTCAAACAGCGACTTGCCAAAACCAAGGAACTGCAACGGCAGATTCAAACCCGTCGTACCGAAGTACGAACCAAAGCGAAAGAGGCAGAAGCTACCCGCGCTAAGTCTCAGACACAGTCTCACTGGGAGACATCAGCTTGGAACCAGAGTCCCCGGTACAATATCGGCGCGGGAGTAGACCCTTTAGATGCTCAGTTTAGGCAATGGGAAACGGAAGAAGAGTTAGAGCGGATGAAGCGGAACATGGGTCGTTAGGTTTGAATAGAGAGAAAGAAACTAAGATGCCATTTTTAGATCTTCTCGCTTTTTACACCGTCTGAGGTAGGGGGACGGATAGTAAAGGAAATCGAGGGAGTGGATTTAGATACTGGCATGGATGAAGACGCTTGGAGATTAGTCCAGTTGGGAGCAGAAGTAACACTATTGACGGTTGGCGTTTGTAATTGGCGGGTATCGGAGTCTGTTTTCTCTTGAGATAATGACCAGCCAGAGGATTTGCCGTAGTTGGACGCGATCGCTAACAAGGCTCCACCCAAAATTAATAGAGGCAGAGGCATGATGAAATGCTCTACCCAGTGGGACAGTTCTAATAGGCTAAACAAAACCAGAAAGCTAACAATCAAGACTCTCATAAACTCCGCTCTTATCCCTATCCCAACTATAGGTCTTACAGAAACTACCGTAAAGACGTTGTATGTAACGTCTCTACAAAATAAAACGCGAGAGCCACTGTAGACACCTCGCGATTTTATAGAATTATTTGAGTATCAGCCTGTGTTCACTACACCTTACACCTTAGCTGCTACTTGAGCTTTGCTAGAAGTCAAGCGTTCGTAAGTGGAGCGCATTTTCAGACCGACAAGAATCTGAAATAATCCAGAACCATTGTTGGAACCTGGATAGTCTTTGTGCTTCAGCAATAGCTCGGTCATCTCACCGTAGTACTTAGTGGAGGTATTGCTGAGATGACTTTCGATGTAAATCATCTCTTCGAGATTATCGAACTGACCATCCACCTCTAAAACAGAGACATCATGACCGTAGTAGCTATCAGGTCCGTAGAATAGCTTGATACCAGGGTAGGCACAAGTCAACTTACGACCGCAGGGTCTCCAATCAATGGTTGACCCTTCATCAAATAGATAAACTGGCTCAAAGTCTTCCACACCGTCTTTCTGAACTAAACGCACCCGCAGGATCTTACTTTCTTTGTCATCCTTCAGAAGCTGGGTGGGTAAAATCTGAATGACGACATCAGCGAATTCCTTCTGAGGCTCAATGTAAGCGTTGAAGTCAGGTCGTCTTGCGTTAATGGAAGCCAGGATATCTTCATAACTGTGTCCCCGCTCTGCCATGTCCCGCTGAATTTTCCAGTTAATCTTGACTTCATCGCTGATGTCAAGATAGACGCCGAAATCTACTAGCGATCGCACTCGCTCATCATACAGAGGGTGTAACCCTTCGATCACAACGACTTTATTCGGCTCAATTCGCTCGGGTGGGTCAAGTTCACCCGTCTCATGGTTGTAAATCGGCTTGTCTATTGCTTGACCGTTTTTGAGCGCTTTGATTTGCTCGTACATCAGGTCAAAGTTATTCGCCTTGGGATTAAGCGCTGTAACCCCTTGAACTTTACGCTGTTTGCGATCGAGACTGTGATAGTCATCCAAGCAGATGACTGTCATAAACTCTTCGCCAAACAGATCGGTCAATCGTTTTAAGAACGTTGACTTACCGCATCCAGAATCTCCAGCAACGGCAATGAGTACCACGCGGTCTAGCTGAGTGGTCATAGTTTCCCTCTAACGCAAAACATATTCTCAAATAGATTTTCCAGCAATCCAAATCCCAAATTTGGGGTCAACCAGCCTTTGGTTAAGTGTGGCTTCCAGGAACCCATCATGACGGCATGACAGGTCAGAGTCTTATCCATTAAGGAAGACTCCAGCCAGACACGGGGTAAGTATTTAGTACTAGCTGCTGTGAGTGGATTTTACCAAAATGAGAGGGCTGCTACAAGGCTTAACCTTTTTTTTTAGTTCTTAACTTCATGCTATCGGGAGTTGCGCCCATTGGATAAAGAAAATCTGAAATTGGTTCGATTTTGACAGTTTTTAAATTAGAGACTTGCTACTCTCCTAGTAACCTCTAGGAGGAAGAGTAACAGCGAGCAAAAGAAGCAAATCATTGGCACAGAGGACTGGTCTGAGCCTTACTAGCCTTACAATGTTACGTTAATAGTACTTTTTGAAGGCTTTACTGGGTTTCTCCAGAATCCCACAGTAGAGTCAGCTTATGCTGCGAAAGGCAGTCTTGGCAACGTATCGTAAGATTGGTTTGGAGATAGAAGAAGCAATGCACAGTTCTAACGCGACTGCTAATTCCGCAAACACTACGGAATTCGGCAATCGCCTCTTCCTTTACGAGGTGGTGGGTCTACGTCAGAATACACAAACTGACAAAATGGGCTATCCAATTCGCAATAGCGGCAGTGTTTACATCACAGTGCCCTATGGTCGAATGAATCAAGAAATGCGGCGCATCACTCGCATGGGCGGCACGATTACCAGCATTCAGCCCCTGAACGGGGTAATGGAGACAGACACTGGCGCGAATGGAAAAGCCCCGTCAAACGCTGAACCACAGCAAACCACGTCAGAAAACAAAAACAAGCCTATGACTCAAGCAAAAGAACGAACGGGGGTTCCCGTTAATCTATACAAACCCAAAAACCCATTTATTGGGAAGTGTATTGAGAACTACGAGCTAGTTGCAGAAGGGGGATCTGGCACAGTTCGCCACGTTACCTTCGATATCTCTGGCGGAGACCTGTGGTACTTGGAAGGTCAGAGTATTGGCATTATTCCACCAGGAGAAGACGACAAAGGCAAGCCTCATAAGCTCAGACTCTATTCTATTGCTTCGACTCGTCATGGTGACAAAGGAGATGATAAGACAGTTTCCCTTTGTGTCAGACAGCTTGAATACAAGCATCCCGAAAGCGGGGAAACAGTCTACGGTGTCTGCTCTACCCACTTGTGCAACCTACCAGTTGGCACAGAGGATGTGAAAATCACGGGTCCGGTGGGTAAAGAAATGTTGTTACCCGACGATCCGAATGCCACCGTTATCATGATGGCAACAGGAACAGGAATTGCTCCCTTCCGGGCTTACCTGTGGCGGATGTTCAAGGAACAACACGAAGACTACAAGTTTAACGGCTTTGCGTGGCTAATTTTTGGTATTCCCTATACGGCTAACATTCTGTACCGGGAAGACCTAGAGAAGCTAGAGCAAGACTTCAGCGACAATTTCCGTCTGACCAAAGCTATTAGCCGCGAGCAGAAGAACTCAGAAGGTGGCAGGATGTATATCCAGCACCGAGTTGCCGAACACGCCGACGAACTGTTCGAGCTGATGCTAAAAGATAATACCCACACCTATATCTGCGGTCTTAAGGGTATGGAAGACGGCATCGATGCGGCTCTCACTGCGGCAGGTGAAAGGAAAGGGGTCAACTGGTCTGACTTCCAGAAGCAAATGAAGAAAGCTGGTCGCTGGCACGTTGAAACCTATTAGTATCGCTCCCTGGGAATTCAAAATTCAAAATGCTGACCTCTCAAGTATTTCAGGAATTTTGAAGGGTAGCTTTATTTCTGCCATGCTGTACTAGTGATTCATCATCATCATTATTTGTGGGGGTACGATATATCGTACCCCTACTCTATGGGGTGTTTGGGCATACGTCTATAAAGTCTTCCCTGCCCCCAGATCCGCCCCTGTACACTAAACTAATCTCCACCAAGTTCCCCCAGACTAGGTTGCCCAGATCATGAGAATTAAGTTAAATTTGATTAAGTTGAAGTAAATTTTTCTGTTGATTCCATGTTTTTAAGCTGAGTTTTGTGTTACATAGAATCCTTCCCTAGAGCCAAAGACAGCAAGCATAACCCATATCTAGAGGCAATAACAATGAAACTTTCTTGGAAAATACTATTACTTTGGACAATACCTGCCTTAGTCATTGGGTTTTTCCTGTGGCAGGGGGCGTTTTCCCCCGCAGCGGGTGATTTGGGTAGGAATACAGCTAGTACTCGCATGACCTACGGTCGCTTCTTAGAATACCTTGATGCTGGGAGAGTAACCAGTGTAGACCTCTATGATGGTGGTCAGACGGCAATTGTGGAAGCGACTGATTCGGAACTCGATAACCGCATCCAGCGCCTGCGAGTGGATCTGCCGATGAACTCACCAGAACTGATTACGAAGCTCAGAAAAGCAGATATCTCCTTTGATACTCATCCAGCTCGAAAGGATGGAGCCATTTGGGGGCTGCTGGGCAATCTAATCTTTCCAATTCTGTTGATTGCTGGGCTGTTTTTTTTGTTCCGTCGTTCCAGCAACATCGGTGGTGGACCGGGGCAAGCGATGAACTTCGGTAAATCCCGCGCTCGATTCCAGATGGAAGCGAAAACCGGTATCGTTTTTGATGACGTGGCTGGGATTGAGGAAGCCAAGGAAGAACTGCAAGAAGTTGTTACTTTCCTCAAACAACCGGAACGTTTCACGGCTGTAGGGGCACGCATTCCTAAAGGTGTGCTGTTAGTGGGTCCTCCGGGTACGGGTAAGACGTTGCTGGCAAAAGCGATCGCAGGTGAAGCTGGCGTTCCTTTCTTTAGCATCTCTGGTAGTGAGTTTGTAGAAATGTTCGTCGGTGTGGGTGCTTCCCGCGTCCGTGATTTGTTCAAAAAAGCCAAGGAAAATGCTCCTTGCTTGATATTCATTGATGAAATTGACGCTGTTGGACGGCAGCGCGGTGCAGGAATTGGCGGTGGTAACGATGAGCGCGAACAAACCCTCAACCAGTTACTGACAGAAATGGATGGTTTTGAAGGGAATACGGGTATTATCATCATCGCCGCGACTAACCGACCGGATGTGCTTGACTCAGCACTACTGCGTCCCGGACGCTTTGACCGGCAAGTCATCGTTGATGCTCCCGACCTGAAAGGACGCATTGGTATCCTGGAAGTTCACGCTCGTAACAAGAAGCTAGCTCCAGAAATCTCCATCGAAACGATCGCACGGCGTACTCCCGGATTTACGGGTGCTGATTTGGCGAACCTGCTCAATGAAGCAGCAATTCTCACCGCTCGTCGTCGCAAAGAAGCGATTACAATGCTGGAAATCAACGATGCAGTTGACCGGGTGGTTGCTGGAATGGAAGGTACACCATTGGTAGACAGCAAGAGTAAGCGCTTGATTGCCTATCATGAAATTGGTCATGCGATCGTTGGCACGGTGCTGAAAGACCACGACCCTGTACAGAAAGTTACCCTAATTCCACGGGGACAAGCACAGGGTTTGACCTGGTTTACCCCCAATGAAGAGCAAGGCTTAATCACCAGGTCGCAACTCAAAGCTCGGATTACTGGGGCATTAGGAGGTCGAGCTGCAGAGGAAGAAATTTTTGGACACTCTGAAGTAACGACGGGTGCTGGTGGCGATTTGCAACAAGTTACAGGAATGGCACGGCAGATGGTTACGCGCTTCGGGATGTCGGACTTGGGTCCGCTGTCGCTGGAAAGCCAAGAGGGAGAAGTTTTCCTCGGTGCTGGTTTAACTTCAAGGGCTGAGTATTCTGAAAAAGTTGCGGCTCGAATTGACGAGCAAGTGCGCCAGATTGTGGAACACTGCCACTCAGATGCACGGCAGATCATGCGGGATAATCGCGTGGTGATTGACCGATTGGTAGATCTGTTGATTGAGAAGGAAACGATTGACGGCGAAGAATTCCGGCAAATTGTGGCGGAGTACACCACCGTACCGGATAAAGAGCAATACGTGCCTGTGTTGTAAGCTAGGAAATTTTAAGTAAGTCATTGAGTAGGGATGGTGAAAATCATCCCTATTTTTTTTGCTAGTACCAATTTGAAAGTAAGTGTAACCTGTGAATAGATAGTCCGCAACCGATATGATCGGAGAATGCACCTGAGAAACGCGAATCCACAACACAAGTAATGGTCAAAACACCTCCTCAACAAAAACATGAGCCAATTCCACCGCTTGAAAGCGGCGATCGCGAAGCGCTGCTGTGTTACCGGAACATACTGTATTTGTGGAGCAGTTGTCGAAGTAGGTAAAGAGCGATCGCTAGATGCAGTACCACTATTTTTTCAGTGATATTAGACTTCTTTATTATATAGTTTTACGAAATTTTACTGTGCTAGATTGTATTCACCAATAAAGTATCTCCCATCACGGAATTAGAGTAGTGGGGAGTGGGTGCGTCTACTACAAGCACGTACCAGTTATGTAGCGACTACCTTGATTATCAAGCGATCGCGAGAAAAAAAAGCTAACTCCAACAATATGGCTCAATAATATCATGCAACTCATCAAAGCTGCGACAGCGATCGCTATTGCTTCTCTGTCTATGTTTGCAACACCTGTAATTGCTCAAATAAACCAAGAATGGTGGGTAGACTTTGGTAAAACCAATAACGGTGAAACACTAAGATTAAACGAAAGCAGTATTAAGTTTGAGATGATGCTCGTTGACGATTCTCTCAACAATGAAGATGGATTTTATGACAATTTGCCAAAGATAAGAGTTGTTACCTTTGACTACAGCGTTGGGGGTAGGGAAAGAAGTGCATACACCAAATCCTGCAATGGTGGCAACTTAGCGGCTAACCCAAGCTGGAGAACCTACACTTCTTATATAGACTATTGGCCTCAATATTTTCTGGTTGAAGCTGACAGTGTTGCTAGCCAGAGAATGTTACAACGAGTTTGCACGTTAAGTTTGGCTCAACAATAATTGAGAAAAAGAAGAAAACTACAAAATTTATGTACCATAGACTTGGCTTAATCACTTTAGCTAGCATGACTTTTTTGAGTGCGGTGTTTTCTGTTTCTGCGGAAGTTCTGGAAATAAAAATACGCAAAAATATGCCATATCAGGATGCAAAAGATTTACTGGTAAATGCAGGTTGGCAGTATGCGAGTTTACCAGCTTATGGCTATCGTGAAACCGACCCAAAAGTTAGGTCAGAGTGTTTTGGAGAAGTCAAAATTTGTAATGAATATCCAGAACTATCAGCATGTAGCGGTCAAGGATATTGCCAGATGTCATTTTATGACCACTTTGGTAACGTTTTATCGGTTACAACCTATGGATCACTCCTGAGTGAAGAGCTTCATGTGATTGGTTGGAGCCTAAACTCGGAGGAAGCCACTATCAAGGGAGAGTGGAATTTTCAGCAAGCACAAAAGATTATCTTGCCATATCTTCAGAGTAATAACTGGAACAACGTTGAAGGCTTCTGCGATGAAAGCTCATGTAATCCAGTTCATACGTTTCTTAATCAGTACGAACTTCCCTATAAAAATAAAGAGGCAATGCTTGTTGCTACAGCATCTATTAATAAAGGGTCTGACTGTCACGCTTGCGCTCCGCACCTGAGCTTTTTTGAGTTCGAGAAACAAGCTACCGGATGGAAGTTAGTCAATTCTTACCTCGCTGCTTCCCATTGGGGTTCTTGGGGTACGGTTGAACCGAGTGATATCACGGTGAAAGTATTAGGTAATAATGGCGATAATCTCTACGGCATAGTGCATGAGGGTAGTGGAACAGGGCAGGGATGGTTTGTTTCCAGTACATTGATATATGCCAAGGTAGACGGTTCTTTACGTGAAGTATTACCTGTCTTGCAAACAAGTGCAAATAATAGCGGGGCAGGTGGAGGGCAAAATGGAATCGCTCAAACCGATTGGGACAGTAAGATTACAATTCAACCAGGCACAACGGGATTTTTCAACATATTGGTGGAGCGTCAGGGTATACGTGAAGGAAAGCCTTTTTCTGAGAGGGAGCTATTTAAGTTCGACGGACAGACATATGTTTCGATTCAGGTTGAAAGCTAATCACATTGAGTTGCGCCGTCTGACTTGTATACAATTAGTAGAGAGCTTGAAGGGAGAGAGTGCTAATGACATTGCAGGAATTGCAGAAGCAGGCGTTGCAATTGCCCATTAGCGATCGCTGGGGTTTAGTTCAATCCGTATTGGCATCGATTCAACAAGAAACGTTATCATTTATTTCACCAAATTCAACGATACAACCGTTGACTAATCTTGACCCTTGGACTCAAAGCCTAATCAGTTCGATTCAGCTACCTACAGAACAGGCAACAGAATCAGATGTTGATTATCTAGAGGAGAAATATAGTTGAAGCGGATGCTGTTTGATAGATGAAGCCTGTCAGCCTTGTGAGAGTCTAACGGCTTAACTCCACTTGCGGCAGCTTACCATTTTGCTTCACGGGAGATGCTATAGCTCCTCAATCTTTGTCCGTAATTCCATGAGTTCGGGATATTGAGTGATATCAAGTTGAGCAATCGCCCAATTGCAAAATGAATCATATAGAGAAATATACTGAGATTGCTGTTTCTGCATAGCCTTGCGGATATCTTTGCCATGAAACCAGTTTAAGTACTGCCGCTGTACCCAAAATTCCTCTTGGGCAAACCTATTCTGGTATGTAGCAAGGCTCTCTTCAAATCTATCCTGGGTTACTGTATTTGTGTACTCATCTACCCAATACCTGTGAATTAAATCAACATCTAAGAGATAGTTTTCAACACAAGCACGATAGGTGAGATACTGTCGTTGCCATTTGAGCAGTTGTATGTTTGTAGTTGGTTCAGTATCAAAATCTCGATCACGGAAAACGATATATCGCTGATTTACTGTTTCATTAGGAAAGAAGTAACCTTGAGCAAATACGGAAAATGTAAACTTACCACCAGAGGGCACAATAGTTGGTCGCTCTACTGGCATTGTCTCCAGAACACGCTCCAGAAGTTTTGTATCCAAACTTTTCTGCTTACCCTCGCAGAAAATAACTTTGCTGCTACTAACAACACTCAAAATTACACCTCTAAACGGATAATATATGCTTCAGGCACTAATTGCTCGACATAATCAGAGTGGGTTGTAATAATGAATTGATTATTTTTGCCTAACTTCGGTAATGCTCTAAGTAATTTCTGTTGCATTGGCGGGTGTAAGTGTAACTCAATTTCATCAATTAAGATAACTGAATTATTAATATTCAAATTAGCAAAATCTATTAGCATAGGAAAGACAGCACGCTCACCTCCAGACATCTCAGAAATTTCATATTGGTTTTTTCCGTCATATAGATAAAACCAGGGTTCGCTCAGTATGTCGTCTATGTTCTCTCGTGGGGCAGGACCTTCAAAAGTACGTTCAGGAAAAACAGCTTTATAAGCTTGTTCAATTTCGGCATATATGTCTTTTTGTCCCGGTCGTAATTGCCTAATTCTACCTGTCTCAACATCTTGATGAAACTGTCGCCACTTTGAAAGGCGATCGCGCAAAATATCCTCAGTAATTTCAAGTCGATGATTGCTTTCTTCAGGGGTTAGGCTTGTTGAAGTTCTTTGTTCTGTGTACCAAAAGACTGTACCAACTTGCTCAAATATTTGAAAGCCTTCAGAACGAATAAGTTGTTTAGCGTATTCTCGTCCTTTGAATTGATACTTTTCAGCAGCAGTGTTAGCTTGAGCATTCTCGCCTTGCCATCTGAGAGTCACGATATGCTGTTCAGCAGGAGGAACTGGTAAATTGCGACCCATTGTTTGTAATTTCTGGTAGAACGCCTGTATTGATTGGAGTTCTGGGGAAGAAAACTGCACCTTGAGAGTGACCTCTGGCTCAAATCGTCCCCAGTTGCTCCCTAGCAATTCATAGTTAAACCCTGCCCATTCCAAGTCAGGGAGTTTTTGCAATCGTCCAGTTGCCACTCCCAATGTTGCCGCAATTGCCTGTAGAAGACTTGTTTTACCCACACCATTCATTCCTACGAGGACAATTAGATCTCGTGCCAAGCCAGTTTCTGGATCGGTGAAATCAAATACTGGGGAATCGCGAAATTTCTTGAAATACTTTAAATGGGCAGATTGAACTTTCATAGTGAACTCTTTTGGGAAGAGGAAAGACTACTTAAAGTAAATTAATCTAATGGTGATAAAAGCTGCGGTATATCCTTAAATCCTCAGAGTACCCTGAGTTTTAGTGGCTATCATGGTTTAGATTTTTATCTCAATGAGCTACGCCTACCAGGTTAGCGAACCTTTTTGGAGTATATAGCGATCGCTTCTTCACTTATCCCCCAATCTGCGCTCGCACTTCTTCCACTCAACCGGCTGCTTCCCGCACTTGCTCCGTATAATCTTTAGGACGCAATTGACGAAATGCCTGCAACGCCAACTGCCGTAAACTCAACGGTAAGTACGACAAAATTAAACCCAACTGAGTTTTGCGAGAACTCCCCAGCACCTCAACAGATTCTCGTAACATCTGGCGTCCCTTTACTGTATCGCCATTTTCAATCAGCCTTAACCCTAAAGCTTCCTGTGTCCAAGCCAATTTCTTGATCCGCACCGCCTCCAATTCTTCATCAGGAAACTGATAGCTATTAATACAGAAAACCTTCGCTTTCAGAAAATGCAGATTTTGTTTCAGACTCGTCTGACCGCCATGGAACCGATACTCCATGAGATACTCTGGTAGAAAATACCCCTGCTTACCTGCTATTGCCAACCGCACCAGCAAATCAAAATCCTCACACCCATCTGCTTCCGGACGCATATAATCCACGTCTTCCAAACAGGCGCGACGAAACAGCGTCGAACCCACCTGTAAACTTTGATATTCAAAGGTTTGCCGCATCAAGTCCGGAATGATTCCCTCCTTAAGCTTGTCCTTGCCCCACTTTGCCGCATTCTCCTGCGTCGCCGACTCCATGCGATCGCCTTTTTGATTAATCACCCAATGATTCGTACAAACAAAATCTACCGTCGGTTCAGCGTCTAAAACGGCTACCGTTCTTTCTAAGAATTCTGGTGTGAGAGCATCATCATCGTCAAATTTAATAAAGTAAGTCCCTTGAGCCGCATCAAAGCCAGAACGCATATTTTTACTGCGTCCTATATTTTTAGGATGCCGGATGTAGCGAATTCTACTATCATTCCACTGACTCACCACTTCAGCAGTATTATCTGTAGATCCATCATCGCATATGATTAGTTCAAAATCATTGTAGGTCTGATTCAGAACACTGTTAACGGAATAAACTAGATAATTGGCACGATTGTAGGTGGGAATACAAATACTAACATTAGGCATAAATTATATCTACTATGTCAAGGGTTTTTATGCAGTAATCTAAACCCATTCTACTTAATTTATTTCCTATAAAGTTAAAGCTATCGCTTCTTTAAATCTCATTAACTGTAATTATGTAAAGGCTGTAATTCTAAAAAAAGTGAGTACCTATCGCCTCCGTTGTTCTCATCTTAAGTGTTAAGGGTAAAGGGAAAAAGGGATGTTTCTGGCACACCACCTTATTCCCTTTCCCTTAAAATAAGTAACTTATAGCGATTCTCACTTACATGAGGTACAGTCCCATTCCCTACTCCCCACTCCCCACTCCCTACTCCCTGCCTTCATCAGGGTGTACCTCACTAGATAGAGAAACGCTATATTTTTCCGCGAGTCCTTTAGGACTAACCCCCATTTCCTAACAGTTCAGCGATCGCTTGCTGCTCTTCGGGTCCCTGACAGGGGAGAGTCCGGCGGGTATCAGTAATCAGCCAATCTAGAGCCGCCGCTTGTACGTCAATTGTGGCACCGGTTTTGTCAACGCAGTAACGTCCGAATACTAATTTATCCACTAACCGCACTCCCGCTCCGAGGCGGGAATATTCAAAGATAACACTGTTATCAACCGTGGCTCCCTTGCAGATCCAGCAATTGGGTCCGATCATTGTCGGTCCGATAATTGTCGCCCCATCTTCGATATGAGTCATAGCACCAATATATACGGGACCTTGGATGTCTACCTTGTCCCAATTGACTGATACGTTCAAACCCGTGTAGATACCAGGAGCTACTTCCTTGCCGGGAATCCGCACGTTCTTGATCTCGCCCGTCAGTACACCCCGCACTGCATGCCAGTAATCCGGCACTTTGCCAATGTCTACCCACTCGAAATCCATTGACACTGCATAAAAGGGAGCTTTCTTTTCCACTAGCTTCGGAAAAAGTTCGCCGCCAATGTCAAATTCTCGACCTGAGGGGATATAATCTAAGACTTCCGGCTCAAATATATAAATACCCGTGTTGATATTGGTACTGAGAGCTTCCTCAACGGTCGGTTTCTCCTGGAAGGCAGTAATGCGACCCATTTCATCCGTAACCACGACACCATAGCTAGAAACTCGTTCGTGGGGTACGGCTTTAGTGACGATGGTAGCAACAGATCCTTTCTCTTTATGCCACTTCACGGCTGCCGACAAATCGAGGTCAATCAGGGCATCACCGCACAAGACAACAAAAGTATCGTCAAAAAAGGGGTAAAAGTCTTGGATCTTGCGCATTCCACCCGCAGAACCCAAGGCTTCCCCCACCAATTGACCATCGACAATGCGACCTTCAAAGGAATAGGCAATTTCAACGCCGAAGCGTTGCCCATCGCGGAAATAGTTTTCTATTTCATTTGCCAGGTGAGAAACGTTAACAACAACTTGGTCGAAACCATGCTGTCTCAAAAGTTCGAGCAAAAACTCCATTACAGGTTTTTGCAAGATGGGAATCAAGGGTTTAGGAATTGTGTAGGTAATGGGGCGAACCCTTGTCCCTTTACCAGCCGCCAGAATCATGGCTTTCATAAATTATTCTTCCTCAAGCTAGGCCACAGATTTTCAATTTGGTCAGTTGAGCCTGAGTTTAACCAGTCCTTTTTTAGCACGGTGGACTGTCGTACAGACTCATCCTCTATACCGGGAAAGAGGGCAGCAATCAGGTTACAACCCGGTAGATTCACAAAAGCGTTGTGGACTACCGACACAAAATCAACTGTTGCATATCGCGTCGAACCCATCCACTATAGATAAAGTTATTAGCGATCGCTGTAGCATTTCGGATGCTGCCACGTAAATTGCTAAACAAACGCGAGATGTTCCCTATTCGATTATTGTTGAGTAACCCTGGCAATCTTTATGCAGCCATTGAAGCTGCCAACCCTGACCCTCGATAGCACCCCGATAGTGTTACTCCAGCGCCCGAATCTTCAAGTCTTGGTAGAACTCTTCTTGGGAAAGTTCTACCTTAGACTGAGCTGATAAAAGGAGTAGTGCCCAGAAGACGCCTACTCGATCCTGTGCTGGAGATTTAGTGGTATCAACAGCCGTTTGACCCTCGACGAGTGTCGGTGTAACTGTTGATATCGTCCACCACTCTAACAATTGCTCCAGATTAAGCCAATCTTTTCCGGCTGCTAATTCGTGCCAATGACGAGAGATAAACAGTTCCAGCCGCTTGGCAGTTTCTGTTAAGTTTTCGTCATGAGCCAAGTGAGCGATCGCTTTGGCGGCTTGAGACCGCGATAAGGCTTTGGAACGTTTTGAGATGGAACGGGAAGGACTTTCTCCTAGTTGCTCGGCTATCTGCTGCAATTGGTCAATGAGCTCTTGCAGGGTGACAGGGCGTCTTTTGGGCGGCGGTGCAGCCGTGCGACGGCGCAGATGGCGCTCTAGATGCAAGGGCAATCGAGATTGACCTGTAGCATCAATTTCTCCTTCAATGTCAGTCGATTCTGGTTCCTCCGGCTCCTCCAGACGCTCTAGAGTTTCAGCTTTAAGTAAGACTAACATTGATGCCCACAAAAAAGCCTGCCCGGATTGAGATAAATCGGTGTCGCCGAGTCCAGATTCGGCATCCGGCTCTAGTACTAAAGTACTTAAATAGCGATCAATGACTTCAATAACCTGGACATCCCAGGGATTAATTTCCCCACGCTGAGCCAGGTCAATCAAGAGAGCGATCGCATCGGTGGCAGGTGTGTTGGTCATTCTTCAGTGATATCTCCTACACCAACTGAGTACGTTATGGTGTAAGTCTCTCCGCACTTTCAAACTTTTGCCTTTTGCACACCTTTCATCAATCTGCGATTGCCTCTTCTGGGACAGGTTCTCTCATGGGTTCAGATGCCGATAATGCAGGTAGTTGTTTTTCTTCAACCTCTGCCTTGTAATGTTCCACGTCCTGCTCTAGTTCCTCAATGCGCTCCTCTTTGGCACGAAGTTGGCGCGTACTTTGAAAAGACGACAGTTGCCCTTGTAACTGCGTCCAGATGCTGAAAAGCCATGCCAGCAATGAACCCAGCCCCATCGCCAAAATCAGTTCGAGAGCTAGAGGGGCTTCAACATCAACACCCTCAACAATCTGAATGGCAGTCGTCTCAGTATTTTGTAAGCTGAATAAAACGAGAGCCAGACACAGAGCAAAAATAATTAAAAAATTAATCTGTCGCATTAGCTTAATCCTCCACCTAACATTTGCTTGCCAATTCTAACAAGAGATGCTATCGTTTTTGGTCTTGTCAGTATTGATTAGCAATTGCTACAGCTTGATGGCAAGTACTGCCAAAGCCCCTTTAAGATCCAAACAGGAATTTTCAGCATAGAAACCGGAATTCACGTCAAATGGACACAAGGGTTGCCGATTTACGCAAAGAGTATACATTACAGGGGTTAACCGAAACAGATGTTCACCCCAATCCTTTCGAGGAATTTAAGATTTGGTTTAACCAAGCATTGGCAGCCCAATTGCCAGAACCGAACGCCATGACTCTGGCTACGGCGACATCAGAGGGCAAGCCTTCTGCCCGCATAGTATTGCTGAAGAATTTTGACGAGCGGGGCTTTGTCTTCTTTACCAACTACGAAAGTCACAAAGGGCAGCAGTTGCGTGACAATCCTTGGGGAGCGATCGCCTTTTGGTGGGCACAATTAGAACGACAGGTACGAATTGAGGGACGGGTGGAGCAGGTTTCATCGGCTGAGTCAGATGCTTATTTTCAAAGCCGCCCCAAAGAGTCTCAACTCGGTGCTTGGGCTTCTCTTCAAAGTCAAGTCATTGAAAGCCGTGAAGTGCTTGAGCAACGATTGCAGCAGCTTCAGAAAGAGTATGGTGACAAGAAAGTACCGCGTCCGCCTCAGTGGGGAGGGTTCCGGCTAATTCCCTCAGAAATTGAGTTTTGGCAGGGGCGTCCCAGTCGGCTGCACGATCGCTTACTCTATCAGCGTGGGGAAGACGGCAACTGGATAATTCAACGTTTATCTCCTTAGCTATGTCACCTAATGATACTCAACTGAAGTATAGAAGTGTATTCTTTTGCTCAAAAACACTAAAACTGTGTATTTTATATAAAAAAAAATGTGTTCCTTATCACTACTAATCTTAATAGTACTATCCATCTTCAGGTAGATCAGATATAACTTTTAAAAATGATACTTTAAGAAGTACGAGGATGAGTAAATCCGAGACCTGGGTACCCCAGCCAAAAAATAACTGGGGTTTTTTCATCCTAAAATGTTCACAACCTTGAAAAAATTCCAGCAATCAAAGAGAATCTCACATCTGAAAAAAGTGAAATTCTCTTTTATCCAGATTACCCTACACGACGTAGCACCACGAGCGATCGCTCTGTGACTGGAACAGCTTGATTGTCTGTAAACACAGTCTCCTCTTGCAGGAAGCGAGGTTCCTTGGTGTCAATAACAACTCCCCACTTCTTATCCTTCAAGCCAGTGGGTAGGGCAAACTCAATCAATTCATAGTGGGCATTGAAAAACAAGAGAAAAAGATCGTCAATAATACGCTCGCTTCTAGGACCAACAGCGGTAATCTCTTCACCATTCAAGAAAACCCCAAGCGCCTTGGCATAACCAATATCCCACTGCTCCTGAGTCATCTTACCGCCATCGGGATTGAACCAACCAATATCGCTGACACCCGAACCATGAATCGCTCGACCTTGGAACCACTTGCGCCGTCGAAATACCGGATGCTCACGGCGGAAGTAAATTAACTCGCTGGTAAACTTCAATAAATCGGCATTGGACTCTTGCAAGTTCCAATCAAACCAGGAAATTTCACTATCCTGGCAGTAGGCGTTATTATTCCCCCATTGGGTGCGTCCCATTTCATCTCCACCCAACAACATCGGCACGCCTTGGGATAGCAGCAAGGTGGCTAGGAAGTTCCGCCGCTGCTTATCCCGCAACTGTACCACCTCTGGGTCATCCGTCGGACCTTCTACCCCACAATTCCAAGAGCGGTTGTGGCTTTCACCGTCTCGGTTTCCTTCTTTGTTCGCCTCATTATGTTTCTCGTTGTAGCTAACTAAGTCGTTCAAAGGGAAGCCATCGTGAGCGGTGATGAAGTTGATACTCGCATTGGGTTGTCGCCCATTCGTCTGAAAATACAAATCAGGACTGCCAGTAAAGGTGTAAGCAAATTGCCCCAACCCACTTTCTTCACCGCGCCAGAAGTCCCGCACGGTATCCCGATACCTGCCATTCCACTCTGACCAAAGCACTGGGAAGTTCCCGACTTGATAGCCCCCTTCGCCAACATCCCAAGGTTCGGCAATCAGCTTCACATCTGCCAGCACTGGGTCTTGGTGAATGATATCAAAGAACGCTGCCAGACTATCCACCTCATAGAGTTCTCGTGCCAAGGCGGAAGCTAAATCGAAGCGGAAGCCATCGACGTGCATCTCCGTCACCCAATAGCGCAGACTATCCATGATTAACTTCAGCACTTGGGAATGGCGCACACCTAGAGAGTTTCCGCAGCCGGTAAAGTCCATGTTGTAACGTGGATCACCTTCTACCAAACGGTAGTAAGACGCATTATCAATACCCCGGAATGACAGGGTTGGACCTAAGTGATTGCCTTCTCCGGTGTGATTGTAGACGACATCCAAAATCACCTCAATCCCGGCAAAGTGCAGCGCCTTCACCATCTCCTTAAACTCAATGACCTGTCCGCCTGGGCTTTTGTCTGCACTGTAACCGCAATAGGGAGCAAAATAGTTGATAGAATCGTAGCCCCAGTAATTCCTCAAGCCCTTATCAACCAGATGCCCCGGATAAGCTAGGAAGTGATGAACGGGCATCAACTCAACGGCTGTCACCCCTATGGCTTGGAGATGTGCGATCGCTGCTGGATGTGCGAGTCCTGCATAAGTACCCCGCAATTCTTCGGGGATATCTGGGTGCTGATTAGTAAACCCTTTGACGTGTACTTCATAAATAATCGTTTCATGCCAGGGTGTCTTAAGGAGCTGGTCATCTCCCCAATCAAACGAGTGATCGACGACAATGCATTTTGGCATCAGATGGGTGTTATCGAGATCGGAGAAGGAAAGGTCTTGTTCGGGAGTATCCCACGCATACCCAAAGAGTTCTGGACCATTACCAACATCGCCATCAATTGC
Source organism: Coleofasciculus sp. LEGE 07092 (assembly GCF_015207375.1). Taxonomy (GTDB): domain Bacteria; phylum Cyanobacteriota; class Cyanobacteriia; order Cyanobacteriales; family Coleofasciculaceae; genus LEGE-07092. The sequence continues at coordinate 20,333 of NZ_JADEWY010000083.1, forward strand.
CTTGGCATAAGGATCAATGAGGAGTTTGTTATGGTTGAAGCGATGTCCCTGATTCGGTGCATAGGGACCATGTACACGATACCCGTATGCCTGACCGGGTGCTACCCCTGGAACGTAGCCGTGCCAGACAAAGTTGCTCACCTCAGTCAGTTCTAAGCGCGTCTCCTCAGCGTCTTTATCAAACAAACACAACTCAACAGCCGTTGCGTGTTCCGAAAACAAAGCAAAATTAGTGCCTTTACCATCCCAGGTTGCTCCTAGGGGATAGACTTTACCTGGCCACAGCGTTGCAATATACATAAATAAAGCTTCAGAAGAACGAATAGTTGGTTATGAACATCGTCTCTCTACGTTAAAGTTCTCCCTGGGAAGGGAGAACTTCGGTCTAGAACAAAAAATTGTCACACGCATCAAGTAAACTAAGTTATTCTACAGTTGTATATCAGGTGCCTCATGCATGGTTTTACTGGGAGTTCAATAGGAACACGAAACGACAATACCCTCTACAAACACAACCGTATCTGTCAATACCAGCACTGTGCTTAAGGCGGAAAAAATAATCGGTGATCGCTGTGGGTTTGTTTTCATCAATTAAATTAACGGTTATTGTTTTCCCCAATTTCTATCGCAGGGAAGAAAACAGAAATGACTAGACCTGGATATAAAATCATTGTGATTGGAGCTTCTGCTGGGGGAATAGCAGCCCTTATCCAGTTGATTCAGGCTTTCCCCTCTGACTTACCAGCAGCCGTCTTCATTGTAGTTCACACCCCAGCGCACTTCCCAAGCCGACTGCCGCAAATCCTTCAGAGTTAGATTGACCCATTGTTTCGGACTGCTGCGGTGGCTTATGGTAAACGGGTGGTTGGTCTGGTGCTATCGGGTGCGCTTTATGACGGAACTACAGGTCTAATTGAGATCAAAGAGCGAGGTGGATTGGTGATTGTCCAAGACCCCAAAGATGCTCTTGTGCCAAGTATGCCACAAAGCGCAATTCAGCGGGTAGTAGTAGACTACATCTTACCCATCACCGACATGGCAGGTGTTCTGGTAAACCTAGCTTCTGAATCATTGCTGCACTAGAACAGAGAAATGTTATGTCAAATGAAGAGGTAAAACTCAATTCAGTAGAACTCGATAAAAAGATTCTGGAGATTGAAGACTTGCCAGGAACACTCTCAGGCTTAGTTTGTCCCGACTGTGGTGGTGCCTTGTGGGAGATGCGCAAAGGTTCTGTGCTGAGATTCGAGTGTCATGTTGGTCATGCTTTTTTGGGAGAAAGTCTCTTAGAAAGCCAAGCTGAGGACATTGAGCATCTGCTGTGGTCAACACTGCGGGCTTTGAAGGAGCATAGCAAGATTACTCGTCAGATGGCGAATGAAGCCCGCGAACAGAACGACCCTTTGAGAACAGAGCGTTTTGAAAATCAAGCACAACAGGCACAGCAACGTGCTGAACTTATTCGACAAGTACTATTGATTGGCAGAGGCAATCCTACACCAGGTTTGTGAAGGCAGATCCCCGACTTCTTAGAGAAGTCGGGGATGTGAACCTAACCGATTGCCATGGGGGTATTGTGGGAATTGGCAGTGCAATTTTTTGAACTCAGGTAAACGCGATCGCTCTTAATCAGAATCCCCTGCTCTACCGCATCGTCCAACACTGTCTGAGTAGCGTCAAGCTCCAAATCTAGGGCTTCTGCGACTTCCCGAGCGGTGATTCGTCCCCAGTAGGAAGCATACGCGATCGCATCCGTGACGGAACGAACCGGATTGCTCTCTGGTGCGACGTGAGCTAGAGCCTTGCGCAACTCCTTATAGGGTCGGTAGCCTACGAGTAAGATGGCTCGTCCGGTAATAGGTCGCATGATTAAAGCAGGAAATCGACCGATATCCCGATAGCGTGCATCTTTGATATCCTCCCGAAAGGCATTGATTGCCTCTTGAGAGTCAAATTCCTGCTGGAACTGCTCACTGTTAAAAGCAGTAGACTCCGCCAACTCCGCTGCCAATTCCAGCAGCACCTCCCGACGAGCAATGTTACGCTGCTCCAGCATGACAGCTTCCCGCAACCGCCGCAAATAGGCTTCACCCATACTGAGTCCCTGCTGTTCGGCAGCTTTAACGGCGATGCAGGCTGGATAGGACGATACAGGGGGATCTTCTAGCCAAATTCGCTCGTTAATCGGCATACCAGAAACCTGCTGGAGCTGAATCCACTGGGGTATCATCTGCACGGGACGGTTGATATCATTGAGCGGGTCACTGAAGTGCTGCCAATCTGAAATCAAACCGCCCATGGAGTAGCGGCAACTCAACTGGTCGCCGAACTCGTAGCGCAAGCGTCGCCACTGGGGTTCTAACGCCCAACTCCAAGAACAGAGCGGATCGGTATAGTACGTTATCTCAACCAGAGGGCGTAGGGTTTGGGCTGTCTCGGCTGTTTGGGTGTAATCTAACGGATTGTGGCTTTTCCCATACGCCACTGTCTGATTGATTGGCATTAAATGACTTCTCCTAACCTATTTCTTGTTTTACTTCGCATGCTTCGGACTTGCACTGGTATTTTGGGGGTAAGATGACCATTGATTTACGCCACTAACACTTGCTGACTTGATTTCCTGACTCCGCTGCTTGCTCAGAGTCTGGTTCATCTGCTCTGTCTGTTCTAGAGTGTGCTTTGTACCCTGGATGGGGTGATTTTTAGTCATTCCCTCTGTCTGAACGACGTGATCGACCGGATCGCCGACATATACCCAGTTCTCACCAGACTCCCACGAACCTTGACCCTCGTTCCATGCTCCTCGCGCACTTGTCCCATTGGACATATTAAAATACAGGTGACTGTAGCGGGGATCAGCCTGAAGTACCCCTGGTGGAAAGTTGGGTTCGATAGTATCTAGTGCTGCGGAGAACATCTTGAAGTGAGAAACTTCACGGGTCATTAAGAAGCCTAAAGTTTCCTTGACATACGGATCATCAGTGAACTGGATCAAATACTCGTATACAATCTTTGCCCTGGACTCTGCGGCGATATCTGAGCGCAGGTCTACCGTGAGATCTCCATTGGCAGTAACATAAGCACCACTCCACGGCGTCCCTTGACTATCAGTCAGTCGCGGACCACCAGCAGAGAGTGCAAAAAACTGCGGATTGATCGCTACGTTATGAACCATCTGCTCCTGTTCAGCTTTGCCACCAGAGATAAACTTCATCAATTCGCTATTCTCAGCAGCGTTCTTGAGATCGCCGTTGATTCCATCTAGGAGCATCGTGATCGTTGCCCCAACAATCTCCAAGTGGCTGAATTCTTCAGTCGCGATATCCATGAGCATATCGTACTTGTCAGGGTAAGGCTGACGGGCAGCAAATGCCTGGGTAAAATACTGCATTGCCGCCTTCAGTTCTCCATTAGGTCCACCGAACTGTTCGAGGAGCAAGCTGGCAAAGCGTGGATCGGGTTTGGATACCCGCGCATTAAACTGTAGTTCTTTGACGTGATAGAACATCTGAGTCTCCTTATTTGTTGTGAGTTATGGCTATTTGGCTAAAACGGTAGACCTTAGAAACTTACTTTCTAGTTTGAAAAAAGCTTGGAGAGTAGGAACCCAAAGCTGCATTTTCTTGTCTTTAATCAACACGATAATTGCTGCGGTTTTTCTAACCGTCTAACTAAAGAAAGACTTGTTTTGCACCAAAAGGATTAGTTTGAATTCAATCGGCTTGTAATTGCAAATACACTTAAATATCTTCTTGCCATCAGCTTTGTAGAAAACGCAAGTTGTCGCCATCGTGGGGCTTATAGCGGCAGTGGATGGGAAACACCACTTCAGTTTGCCAAAACAACTTAACAATACCGAGCATCTCGGATTGGTTAGTCATGAATCTGGCTCTCAAATGGAGTGCTATAGGTGGTATGGGAGTGTTATCTCTAAGCAGCACAAGCTTTTGCTGAAGGCGATCGCATTTAGGAAAGGTAGTTATCGAAAATTACGCGACTCCTAACTCTAGACGGCTTATCGGCACTAGGGGTTGGGTTTACGAGAACGGCTCTGGCAGCGTTGCTCCCGTCAAGAGAGTTTCTACATCCTCCCCAACTCCCCCCGCACCTATTTCCCGAATCACCACTAAACTTTATCCTGAGATAGATAAGCATTGAACAACAGGAGACTGTCTTGATTACCACCTCTTCCTTTAAGACCACCCAATCAGAAGAAATTTTTAATGCTGCCCAGAACTTGATGCCGGGGGGCGTGAGTTCGCCAGTGCGGGCATTTAAGTCAGTAGGCGGACAACCCATCGTGTTTGACCGGGTCAACGGGGCATACATCTGGGATGTCGATGGCAACCAGTACATAGACTACGTGGGGACTTGGGGACCTGCAATTTGTGGTCATGCCCATCCAGAAGTTATTGCCGCCCTGCACGATGCCTTGGAAAAAGGCACCAGTTTTGGTGCGCCTTCGGTGCTAGAGAACGTGTTGGCATCCATGGTGATTGAAGCCGTTCCCAGTATCGAAATGGTGCGGTTTGTCAATTCCGGCACTGAAGCTTGTATGGCAGTGATCCGGCTGATGCGTGCCTTTACAGGTAGAGACAAAATCATCAAATTTGCAGGCTGCTACCACGGACACGCCGATATGCTCTTGGTGCAAGCGGGTTCTGGCGTTGCTACCTTAGGCTTGCCCGACTCCCCAGGCGTACCTAAATCCGCTACAGCAAGTACCTTAACCGCGACTTACAACGATTTAGAAGGAGTTAAATCCCTATTTGAAGCCAATCCCGATAGTATTTCTGGGGTAATTTTGGAGCCAGTTGTGGGGAATTCCGGCTTTATTACCCCCGATGCTGGATTCTTAGAAGGTTTACGGCTGCTGACTCAAGAATACGGTGCGCTGTTGGTATTTGATGAAGTCATGACCGGTTTTCGCATTGCCTACGGTGGTGCTCAAGAAAAATTTGGTGTTACACCCGATCTGACCACATTGGGCAAAGTTATCGGCGGTGGCTTACCCGTGGGTGCTTACGGTGGACGCAAAGATATCATGTCAATGGTGGCACCCGCAGGACCAATGTATCAAGCGGGAACCCTCTCCGGCAATCCCCTAGCAATGACAGCCGGAATCAAAACCTTGGAATTGCTGCAAAAACCTGGTACTTACGAATACCTCGATCGCATTACCAAGAAACTTTCTAACGGGTTGCTGCAAATTGCAAAAGAAACGGGACACGCTGCCACAGGCGGACACATCAGCGCCATGTTCGGGATGTTCTTCACCAGCGAACCGGTGCATAACTACGATGATGCTAAAAAATCTGACTTAGCTAAGTTCAGCCGCTTCCATCGCGGAATGTTGGAACGGGGGATTTACCTGGCACCGTCTCAGTTTGAAGCTGGGTTTACCTCTCTGGCACATACTGAGGAAGATATTAACCGTACTTTAGAAGCAGCAAAAGAAGTAATGTCGATGTAATTTCAAAGCTAGAATTCGTAGAGCAGTTATCTTATCTGCAATGAGAAGGCAATAGGACTCGGATAAGATAAGACCTGCCCCCCTCCTTTCCTTCCCCTTATAGGAGAGAGAAAGGAGGGAAAAGGACAAACTTTTGTTCTGCGAAGGGGGGAGTTAAACTCTCCTCCACAGACCTAAAAACCTGCCTGCCTGAGAAACTGTAAAACCTCTCGGGCATTGGGGTATGCATCTATAGCATCAGAATATAGCGGTTCTCACTGACATGAGGTACAGTCCTACTCCCCACTCCCTACTCCCTACTCCCTGCTTTCATCAGGGTGTACCTCACCAGATAGAGAAACGCTATAAGGGGGCTGAAGAGCCAATGTTACTTTGTGAAAGTAACTGAAAGCCCTACCGATAATTGGTAAATTGCAGCGCTATCGATAAATCCTCCTGTTTCAATCGCTGGATAATCACTTGCAAGTCATCTTTAGATTTGCTAGAAATTCTAACAACGTCTCCTTGAATTGAAGCCTGCACTTTTTTGAATTCGTCACGAATCAGTTTGGTAATTTTTTTGCCAATATCTTGACTAATTCCTTTTTGGAGTTTAATTTCTTGACGAACACGATTGCCACTGGCTGATTCGACTTTACCGAAGTCAAAGATTTTAGCCGAGAGATTGCGCTTGGCGGCTTTCTGAAAGAGGATGCTATGTAGGGCATCTAGGGTGAATTCGCTATCAGTATTCACCGTAATTACTTCATCACCCAGCTCGATGGTTGTTTTTGTGTCCTTCAAGTCATAGCGGCTAGTGATTTCGCGATTGGTTTGGTCGATGGCATTGACCAACTCTTGTTGATCAAAATCGCTGACAATATCAAATGAATAAGTAGAAGCCATAAGATGAGTTAGACGTTAAAGCATCGAATCTATTGTTACACTTTACCCGTTTCCAGTCTAAAGGGGTGTCTATTGGCTTTTGTTAAGGATACTACAATGTCAGGCTTGCTTACTTTGATGATTGTACTCATCCAACGCAATCCCATCAAATTTCACGTGAGATGAATACGACATCCGAGAGTGTGCGGCTCAATCGTTTGTATGTTGGTCATGCAGGAAAAAATAGGGACGCAGCATTCGCGCATCCCTACTGGGGTTGTTATGAAAATTGGTGTACTTCAACTACGCTTACTAGTAGGTAGTAAGTCTTGATCGTTTCTTGGTACGACCTGCTTTTATAGCCTCCCCAATCTACGCTTCGTAAGCTAAACGCTTACTCTCTTTGAGGATGGGGATTCCCGCGAACTTGTTGAAGTTCTATTGGGGCTGTATGGACTGGGGCGATAGGGCGGGGAAACCTTTCCCTTGAGACTCCACGGAAGTCAGGAATTTGAGCACCATTACATTTTTTTATCCCGCTCTCGACGACGGCGATCGCGCCAATCTGCCGCTGTCAAATAAACGACGCCTCCTGTGACTAGAGCTAACAACCCAATAGCAGCAAAAAACAGAACTGTATATAAGGAACTTTCCACGATGCCTCTAGAAACCGTTACGCGCCCAGACAACCATAGCAATTGACCAAGTGAACAGAACCAGTACTGTAACCCAACCTAATGTCAGAATATCCATCGCAAGCTATAACAGTTAAAAAATGACTCCAAAGCTTATCATAATTCAATTTGAGCCTTTTTTTACGGGAGATTTCCCATTGTGAACCTGTCTTCTGTCCCAACTGCTGCCGAACGTATCGAGTCTGTGAAAGCAGGTATTCTAGCGGCTTTATCTGCTACTCTGGCTTATGGAGCGATCGCAGTGGTAAACTCCCTGATACTAGCGGAGTCGTTTGAGTTTCTCCAGGAACTGCAAATTACCACGGGTATTAATCTACTCATAAAACTAGCGATCGCATGTTTATCTGGCTTCCTGTTCGGCGTCACCTACCGCTACGCCGTCCGCACCGACCCAAATCCCCATCTCAAGACAGGTGTAGTGATGGCATTTGGGTTAGTAAGGGGATTAGCGCTAGTGGAGGTGAAACACAATGGGATGGATTCGTTCTGGTTGTTGGCTGTTTTGCTAGTTGAGAGTATTTTATATTTTGCGATCGCCCGTCTTGCACTTGATTCGGCATTCCACCGCAGTTGGGTAAAGCCATTTAAGTCAAGCTAAATTCCTCAAACTCTGGCTGACCATACATTTGCGTTCGATCGACGGCTGACAGAATTTTATGATTAGCCGCATCTGAAAACAAGCACTGACAAACTAACTGAGCAACATCAGCCCGGTGGATGCTTCCTGCTATTTTATAGTCTTCCGTCAGCACACCATTGCCAGTGGCGGGTTCCGACTTTAACCCACCCGGTCGAATTACGATGTAAGTCAGTCCGCTTTCAATCAGGTACTTTTCTGCCTGCTCTTTTTCGATTAATACAGGTTTCAAGGTTTCCAGCGCTTGGGGAGGTATAGCGATAACACTTTCCCCACTACCAATAGAAGAAATCAGGATAAACTTTTTGACGTTAGCCTTCACAGCAGCGTCAATCAGATTTTTATTCCCCAGATAATCTGCTCGTTGACCATCTTTCGGCAAACCGCCAATTGTACTGATTACCGCCTGAATTGGTTCATCACCTAGCATTAGCTGTTCTACAGCCGCAGCATCTAGAGCATCTCCCATCACGACTGTAATTCCCATTGCCTCCAATTCTGGGCGGGACACCTCCGAACGCAGCAAAGCTTTGACCTTCTGGTTTTTTTCTACCAGACATTTCGCAATTTCTCGACCAACACCGCGACTGGCACCAGCGAGAAAGATAGAAGACTTACCTGTCATGTTCTAATCCTGTAATGACGATAGATGTTGTTTTTGATAGGGAGACGCAAAATCCAGATGATGTATTTGCGTTATGCTTTCTAGTTTCTCATCCAAAGGTATCGCTATGGTCTATGACTGTCACCCTTGGTTCTCAGGCACAGAATTGGTGTAGTTCGGGAAGTACTCAAATGGTGCAATAACTCAGTTGAAGCAAAACTTATACATAAATTATACATAAACCAACCCTTGCGCAAACCTAAACGCCAACAGGGGTATCCGATACTAAAAACAACTGAATGAAGAGGGACTACAAATTAATTCATTAATTCAACAAAGCCCTAGCCATTAGTTTTTATAATCCTACGGAGATTTTAACTAACATGAACGCAACTGTTTCTCGTTTGCTGAATTCTGGTTTACTGGTTGTTAGTTTTATATGTATGTCAGCATTGGATAGTGGCGCAGCTTTTGCTAAAGACAAAGATAATACGACTGACACAACTCCTAAACCTGCATCTGCTGTTCAAGCGAATAAAGATAAAAATTCAAAACCACTTCAGGCACCTACATCTACAGTGGTTTGTGGCGATGCTTTTGGTCTTGTCACTGCTGGCGCTATTAATTATACTACCTGTCTCAGTCCCCTACAGGGTAATGATGTGGGTTCAGGTAATCCATTGCTGACTTTACTGAATGATAATGATATTTTTGGTGACTTTAACTGGGTGTTGGGCGGGAAATCTGATGAGAGTAATGGTGGTGAGTTTGGCTTGAGCGTTCAGGGTGGTGATAGTGGCTTTTGGAGTGTTGCTAAAAAAATCACCACTCCGTTCGTTCTTAGCCTTAAATCTAGTACTTTTTTCAGCGCCTATTTCTTCGACGGTATTACGTCTACGTCTGGTGGTTCGTGGAACACGATAGGCGTCGATTTAGCTGGCAATAGTCAGTTTGGCAAGGATCTCTCTCACGCCACATTGTTTGTGGTTGATAAGAGCGGCACTATCGATGTTGGCACTACTGATGTCGGCACTACTGACGGCAGTTCAGTATCAGTTCCAGAACCCAGCACCTTAGCAGGTTTAGCTTTACTCGTTGGCGGGTTGACAGTATCGCGCCGTCGGAAGTTTAGCTAAATTATTATTTAGTTTTTAAAGTCAACGTATTGCTTAAATCATCGGGGTTAGAAGTTTTCCTCTACTTCTGATCCCAATTTTTGCTAACAGGGTTTTCAATTATAAAGTCTATCGTTCTAGGGTTTCCAGGGCAAAATTCTATAAAACTAAGGTTGCATTATAAGTTTTTGGGGACTTTACCTCTGGCTGAACCTGATGCGATCACTCACGAACTTCTTGCAGACACTCTCACCGCCTATCCCATTACAGGTGCGCCACTGAAAAATGCTCAACTGCTGTTGGAGTACCATCCCTCAATCACTATCCAGAGATGGGGAGAATGTCCTTAGGAACGAAAGCTTATGAAGGTATAGCCAGCAATCGTTGGACTGCCACTAAAGTGACTAATCCTCTCCAGTTTCGTCCCCTGCGAGTGCGTTCTTCCCCAAGTACAACTATGCTTGCTTTGTTCTTCCTAGTGTGCATCCTTTTATCGGGACTTAAACAAAGAAGACTCTAAAAGTAGAGTATAATTATTATACAGTCTGCATTTTACGTCAATTTGTTCCAGATGAAAGAAACCACTCCCGCCGCCATGCCTCCCTGCTTCGATAAATGGTGCAAAAGGTTTGACTTTTCTGTTTAACCACAAAGCCCAGAAAAGGGAGTTTAGGAACTATATTGGCGGATTATTGGGGGAAAGTGAACGAAAAAATCTATATCAAATAGCGGAAAACGCTGTAGGAGTAACATACCACCGATTACACCCTTGGTGCGCCTAAATTCGGAGGAAACCTCCGAGGCGGCGCATCCGCTTTCTGACCGAAGCGCCTTGGTCAGCAATAGAAGTCAATGCCCGTCGCCTCCAGGTGATGAATCAGTGTAGTCAAACGAAGATAAGTCGGGGCTTTACCCTGATTGTGGATGATTCAGGGCATAGAAAAAGCGGGAATTTCACCGCCGGAGTAGGAAGACAATACATTGGAGAAATAGGGAAAACAGACAATGGGGTAGTGGTAGTAACCACCCATTTATATGATGGCAAAAAGAGCTTGCCGTTAGATA
>NZ_JADEWY010000084.1 GCF_015207375.1 Coleofasciculus sp. LEGE 07092
TTCCAACACAACTGCACCCCTGCACCCCTGCTTCCCCATCCCAACTAGATGGAAGAGACGGTTCAGTCAACTACTAGAACAAATTAAACAATCTGAATATTGTAAAAAAGCTCCCTAAGGGACTTACTGCCGTACCCAGAGTATCCGTGAAGCTGGTCAGTCCGGAGCGCCGAACAATGATCACGTCATTCGGACGCAGGGGAGGATTGCTTTGGTCATTGACTCCTGCTGTAAAGTCTACATTCACCTCCCGTTTTGTCACCGTGCCGTTAGGATTCAGACGCACTAACTCTACCGAACTTTTACGAGCACGGCGGTTGTCAAATCCTCCAGCAGCTAAAAGCGCTTGATTCAAAGGGGAGTTGGCTGGTACTTGGACAGTACCAGGTTTCTCGACTTCTCCCACCACATTGACACTGATAATCGCGGCTGAGAAGCTAGCAGATGCTAATTCAGTTGCTTCTTCGGCAGTGATTTCCGTTGCTTCGGGGACAACGATAGTATCTCCCTCCTGCAAAATCACATCTTGAGAAAGGTCTCCCTCCTGCAACAGCGTCCACAGATTCACCTGAAGGACTTGCTCGTCACCGTCTCGGGTGGTGCGTCGCACCTCAACTCGGCGAATATCTGCTGATTGTTTAATACCCCCAGCCACTTGGATGGCTTGAGTCACTGTGGGGGGTTCTCGGTTGTCGCCCCCTTCACGGGCACGATCAGCAGTGGAGGCACCTGCTGTTGATGCTGCCACCGTATAGGGTCCTGGACGCACTACCTCCCCCACCACCGCAACTTTAATGGGTTCGCTAGCATCTGGAGCAAAGCTAGCGTTTGCAAGTTGACGGCTTTCGATGGGGTTAATGGCAGTTGTCGTAGGCAGAAATATTTCGTCTCCATCCCTCAAGGTGACATCTTGATTGAGATTACTACTGTTCAACAAGTCCCAGAGATTAACTCTAAAGGGTGGTTTCCCACGACGGCGGACTTCCACATTTCGGACATCTGCCGAACGGGTAATGCCTTCAGCCAATTCAATCGCTTGAGTCACCGTCGGAAATTGCTGACCATCGGTTAGGGGGATGCTGTAAGAACCGGGACGCTTCACTTCCCCACCCACTGAAATCCTCAGGGGACGAGCAGAAAGGAGGCTGAGGGTAACGATTGGACGTTTGACATAGCGAGCGTATCGCTGGGAAATCACGGCGCTGGCTCTTTCGATTGTTAGTCCCTGCACAGAAACACTGCCAACAACGGGCAAGTTGAGTATGCCATTAGCCAGAACTTGAAATTCACCACTGTATTCTGGGACATCAAAGATATCCATGCGGACGCGATCGCCTGAGCCGAGGGTATAGGCTTCCTCAAGTGGTATGGTATTGACTCGTTCCGGCGGGACATCGGGAAGAGTGGGGAGTTGCGCCATTCCTGGCACAGGTGCGGCAGCAACGAATAAGGCGAACAATGCAGCACCTGCGACGGGTTGAGTTAGATATTTTCTGAAACTGCTATTTCTCATCCTCTTGCGATGAAACGTTTCAATACGTTTTGTGGCGATTCTTTGAGTAGTATCCATTACAGACCGATTTGGCTCTCTCTAATACAAAGTCACGTTATCTTTGAAGCTAGTCGGGACGAAAAAGTTCATTTTTATGGAGTTTCTTATTCTGTTATAGCTAAACTCGTGCATTATGCATCGTGGGTTCGGGAAAGTCCACCACTCGATCGGCAAATCCCACCCCAATGTCACAGCGCCTTTCTCCAAGTACGGATAAATGTTTCCGTTTTTGAGGGGTAGCGATATAGTCATCTCTCTTGGGTTCAGATCCCCGACTTCTTGAAGAAGTCAGGGATCTGCCTTTACCGTGTTCTAGTTCCTTTGTGGTTAAAGAGAAGGGAGATACCTGATAACGCCCTAGTAGCATCAGGAATTCTACTCGTGAGATTCCGGCTAATTGAGCAGCACGTCCTGATGAAAGTTTTCCCAGTTCAAATCTGTTTGAATGATAAAACTCCAACTATCTTGCTGTCACATTGTCATTCCGCCCGGAGTTTAAACTCCGGGCTAATAGATCAAGTCCACTCAAGTGGACTGAAAGCGTTACCCAGTCCTCTTTAGAGGACTTTTGCTATTAGCCAGGGAATTGATTCCCTGGCTGATTGCCTACAATGACCTTAACTAGGATAGCGATCGCACTTTTTGCTGGTAGATGAGGAGTCATGAGTGTTAATGAAACCGATGATTTGACAGAACTGAGACTCTGGTTGGTGCGTTTGGTCGTTGGATTTATTGCTTTGGGATTATTAGTGGTTTTGCCCTATCTTTGGTGGCTGAATGTCACCCCAATTGATCATGTCACCCCAATTGATCAGCAAGAAGCAATTCTTGGAGTCAAAGATTTTTTCGAGCTTCGGAACCAGGCAATCAAATCTGTTATTGCATCTATTCAAAATTTCGCCACAGTTTTTGGTGGCATAGCTATTCTTTTTAATGTCTACTATGGAGCCAAGCGAGCTAAAGCTCTTGAGAAGAATGCCATCGCTGCAACAGAAAACGCGATCGCTGCAACCAAAAATGCCGAGGTAGCAGAACAGGGGCAAATCACAGAACGCTTTACTAAGGCAATTGAACAGCTTGGCTCGGATAATATTTCAATCCGTTTAGGTGGAATTTATGCTCTAGAACGAATTGCCAAAGATTCGGTAAGAGATCACTGGACAATTATGGAGGTATTATCGGCTTTTGTGCGAGAAAAGGCTTCTTTAAAGGAAGATTTGGAGGCAAAAAAGGCTGAGGGTGAACAGCAACCACAAAAACTTTGCACTGATATTCAAGCAGCCCTTACCGTTATCGGACAGCGAGACCCAGAGAAAGACCCACAAAATAAGAAGCTTGATTTAAGTAATACTGACATTCGAGGAGCAAATCTCAGGGAAGGCAAGTTGCAAGGTGTAAATCTCAGGAAAGCCAACCTGCAAGGTGTAAACTTTGATCACGCCAATCTGCAAGGGGCAATTTTGAAAAAAGCCAATTTAAAAGAGGCAAGTTTTTATAACACCAACCTGCAAGGAGCAGACCTAACAAAAGCTAACCTGCAAGAGGCAAACTTCATGGAAGCTAATCTGCAAGGAGCAATTCTCTCAAACGCCACTATGCAGAAGGCAAAGCTCTGGGGAACGAAGCTACAGGGTGCATCCCTTACCATAGCTAATCTCGAAGAAGCAGACCTTTATCAAGCAGATCTCAAGGGAGCAAACCTACAAGGGGCAAATTTTATGGGAGCTAAACTTCAGGAGGTAAACTTTGCTGAATCTAACCTACAAGGAACAAAACTTCAAGGAGCAGACCTTACGAATGCCAAAAACCTCAATTCACAGGAAATTTCGTCAGCATACGGAGATAGCAGAACCATTCTACCGGAAGATGTTGTAAGACCAGCCCATTGGAAGTAAACCCGATGGATGACAGGAGAGGAGCTTTCATCCCTTCCCTAATCGCCCTCAGATTGCGATCGCGGCGGTGCCAAATCATCAGGTAAGTCATCGATACTCCAGCACAATACTCGACAAAGTGCTTTTACCTGTGGCAGCGTGAGCCTAGCTCCTCTATACCTTCCTGTTTCCCAGTTGCTAACTGTCTGCACTGACACATCGACAGCCCCAGCAATATCTCTTTGAGTTAGATCTAACTCTTCTCTGCGCTTCTTTAATGGTGACTCCTGCTCTAACTCTTGTTTTTCCGTCATTTTAGCATTTCATAAGTTTCTTATATAAGCTGCTTGACATAAAAGCTATAAGCTGCTTATAGTTGAATTGCATAACTACAAGGTCGGGTAACTCAAAAGTTGCCATACAGCTCGTTAGTTACCTTTCAATTAGGTTCTTTGCTTTATGGTGATTATTAGCTCATCAAGGGTGCAGTTCAACACATCCATCAGGAGCTTAGTTTGCTCGAACGTCAGCTTAGGCTCAACTGAACCCTTTTCCCAAATGGAGATTGTCTTTTGCGTCACTCCGATGGCACTGGCAAGTTCTTGCTGAGTTAAGCCAGCTCGCTGCCGCAGCTTCGTTAGAGTTAGTTCATCATTTTCTCCAGCCATTATACTTGAAGGTATATCCCTCGGAGCTATATACTGAGCGGTATAAGAAAAACACAGAAAGGCGGAAAATCACTAAGCCGTTTTTTAAGCTAGGAACTTGTTTACCTATGCTTAAATTTCTGCTTTGATGTCCTCTCTTTCCTCAGTGTCTTATATTAAGCTGTCACACAACCAAGAACTAGCCAGTAACCGAGGGTTGCTTCCTTTACCGTGGTGCATCATCCGCCCCCTTCCCAACCTGCAAACCGCCATCATCCTTCGCTGTCGTCGCCGCAGTGATGCCGAAGCCTACCTCCGCATCTTCCGAGCCAATAATCCTACAAATGGCTACCAAATCATGTTCGACATTACCCCAGAACCCATTCCAAACACCATCTAGATCCGGCAAACCTAACCCCCCCGACCCCCCTTCCCTGCATTAGCCTAGCGGCACGAAGTGCGGGAAGGGGGAAGAATAACTCCCCTCTCCTTGCAGGAGAGGGGCTGGGGGAGAGGTCATCGAAAATCTCAACTCTAAAACCCTATGACCCCTCTATTCCGCCGCCTCCAACCCGCCCAAAAATTCCGCATCACCCTCACCAGCATCGCCCAACTCCTGAAAATTCCCAAACACCAGATAGTTCGCGTTGAATCCTGGGCGTATGTCGTCTTCGTCCACCGCCGCGACAAAGGCGGACAATTCGTCAGTTATCGAAAATTACAACAGTGGTTCAACGCCATTGCCTACCAAATTCAAAACTGCACCACCTGCCAACAACTCCGGCAACTGTGGTTTGCTATTGAACGTGATAGCGAAGCGCTGACTTCGGCGTGAGCGCTCAGTCGAACGCTGCGAAGCGCAGATCGCACAAAACACAACAAGCAGTACAACGATACATCTCCCTCATTTTTACGCCAACTTTGGACAAAATGCTGGAATACCCTTAGAAATTTAGAAGTTCAGAAGCTCAGGAGTTTTTAAACGTCTAAACTCCTACATTCTTATTCTGCAAAAAGATTGAATCCATTTAAACAAGTGGTGGGCTGAGATTTTTGAAATTTATTTCCAAGCTATACAAGCCAGTAACATTTAGCTTACGTCAAATGACGATTAAAGATAGTACCAAGACTTTTAGAAAGCAAATTACAATGATAGTAAAATATTTAATTGTCTGCAATCGACAGTAACTATCGTGGCTCAGGTTGTTCTCGAAAAGATTTATAAAAGCTTTCCGAATCGCAAGGGAGAGCGGACTGCCGCCCCTGTAACGACGGAACCGCTGCTGACACCCGTGGATGAAGCTCCCTTGGTGGCAGTTGATCAGTCTCCTCAGCCACCTGAAACGGTCAATATCTTACGGCGCATCAACCTGAGAGTTAATGATGGGGAGTTTATGGTGTTGGTGGGACCATCGGGCTGTGGCAAAAGTACCCTGCTGCGAATCATTGCCGGATTAGAGGAGTTGACGGGCGGCAAAATTTGGGTGGGCGATCGCTTGGTGAATGACTTGCCACCCAAAGAACGAGATATTGCTATGGTGTTTCAAAACTACGCCCTCTACCCCCACCTCACGGTTTATGACAACATTGCCTTTGGACTACGGCGTACAAAGTTGGGAAATCAGCAATGGAGAGTGGGAACTAGCAAAGAACAACCCCCAAACTCACTACCCCCTTGGCTGGAAAATGCTGTAGTGGGAATGACGCGATCGCTTCCCAAAGGACTACGCTATTCATCGGATAAAGAGAAAGCTGTAGATGAACAAGTCCGTTACGTGGCAAACTTGTTACAAATTGAGCCATTGCTCAACCGATTGCCCAAACAACTTTCTGGTGGACAAAAGCAGCGCGTAGCCCTGGGACGGGCAATTGCCCGCAATCCCCAAGTTTTCTTAATGGATGAACCCCTCTCTAACTTAGATGCCAAACTCCGTGCTGAAACCCGCAGTCAGATTGTCAAACTACAGCGGCAATTGGGAACAACGACGATCTACGTTACCCACGACCAAACCGAAGCGATGACGATGGGCGATCGCATCGCCGTCATGAATCTCGGTCAAATCCAACAAATTGCCCCACCCTTAGAACTTTATAACTACCCCGCTAATCAGTTTGTCGCCGGATTCATTGGTTCGCCACCGATGAACTTTCTCCCCATTCAAATTAAAGCACCTCTACTGATTCAGCATTCCCAGTTTCGCCTAACTCTCCCAGAAGAGTGGAAACCCTTTCTAAAAAACTATGACGAGCGATCGCTAATTTTAGGAATTCGCCCAGAACACCTCAACCTCAGCGTTCCCGCCACCAAAAACTTAGCCGTACAAGTTGAACTGGTAGAAGCCCTCGGCAACGACACCTATTTATCAGTAACACTGGATAACGAATCCACCTTACAAGTGAGAATTGCCTCCGATCAAGTTGTCAAAGTTGGGGAGCAAGTTTGGCTGTCAATCGTGGTCGAAAAAATCCATCTCTTTGATCCTCAAACAGGCAAAACCATTCGTTGAAGTACGATATATCGTACCCTGACTAGATGGGCTTTCTATGCGTAAGTCCTGAGAACTGATTTACACCATTTAGCAGATGTTAAGTCAGACATTGATCATTAATATGGTTGCCACAGTAAGCGAGAGAATTTTGTATTTCTCCCCCGTATCATTACTTGCAGTTACCCATTGCCATTATGAGGCAGCTTGACTCTCCCAAACAGTCCCAAGAGAATCCTACCCCTGAGAAGACGGATGCCGTCACCTCTCGTGTTTCATATTGGCTAATCCGTTTAGTCTATCCCCTAGGGCGTCACCTTGTCCTGCCGTTTTACTTTGGCAAGATTGAGGTGAAAGGACAGGAGCATTTACCGAAGGACGGTGCTGTTATTCTCGCGCCTACTCATCGTTCTCGTTGGGATGCGCTGGTTTTACCCTATGCAGCAGGTCGCCATGCTATCGGACGAGATTTACACGTTATGATTTCAGCCGATGAAATGAAAGGACTGCAAGGCTGGTTTCTCAGCCACTTGGGTGGTTTTCCGGTCAATCCGAGGCATCCGGGAATTTCCAGTCTGCGTCATGGGATAAAATTACTTGAGCAGGGAGAAGTACTGGTTATCTTTCCCGAAGGTAATATTTTTCGTACCGAAGAAGCGCATCCGTTCGAGCCAGGTCTTGGACGTATAGCTCTACACGCAGAATCTAACCAGCCCGGTTTGGGTATCAAAATTGTACCAATTAGCATCCGTTATAGTGATGCCGTTCCCCACTGGGGTACTGATATTGAAGTTTGCATTAGGTCTCCTTTACAAGTAGAAGATTATTGTAAAAAACCTGCAAAACCTTGTGCAGAAGAATTAATGGCAGATTTGAGAAAGGTTCTTCAATAGCTTCATTCCATCTATAAAGGGGGTTCGTGAACTATTTGCCCATTTTTTTCAGGTTCTATTGAGTTGTTTTCTGCCAGAACCTGGACGACTCCCTGTATTTTGTGCAGTTTTTCATCTAGCTCGACGGGTATACCCTTTATGAAGGTTGTGTAAAGAGCAGCACTTGGTTTTGTAAAGATTCGATGAAGATGAGACGTGACTGAAATAAGTTATGGAAAAAGGTGTAGGCTTTGGCTTAGAAAAAGGTAACGGAGAGGACAAATTGTGCATCAACCCACCTCATCCTCAACGAATTCCCCCTCGTTAGAAATTCCTGGCTCCCGCCAGTTTAATTCCTGGCGACATTGTTGATGAGAAAAAAATCAACAGCACTATTTTCTTGTGCCTCAGTCTCGATTTGACGAGATTGATTTAAGGCTAAAAAGGCTGGAGAATTTAAACTAATCATTGTGTAAACACAAAAAATTAGTTCCCACCATCTTTCAATATGTTGGAAATTGGTGAAACGGTAATCTGTCCAGCCCAGTTCCTGCTTACACTGTCGAAAACCATATTCTACCCAAGTTCTTAATCCATACAGGTCACCTAAAATCTTCTTCAGGTTCCCTTGAAGATTGGTCATTACGAAAGAACTAGAATTCTCCGGCATCGTTTCTGGGTCTGTCGTTATTTTCCAGTAAGTTATGGCTCTTTTTTTACCATAAATTATTTCTCTGATGTATCTAGTTTCTGATTTATGATTGCTAAATGTTCTTTCAACACCGAGCGAGGTCGAGGTGTTAAAACTGAGCGGAGTCGAAGTTTCAAATTTACACCATTTATTCGCCCTAACCCTATGACCTGCTTGCAGCCAGACTCCATGATTATTTCTTATTGCTACGACATAATCTAATTTATATTCAGCTAGTTTTCTAATAAATTGGCTACTTTCACCATATAAACTGTCAGCTAGTACTAATTTAATAGCAATACCTGATTCAATTAATTCAGCAATAATTTCTGATGCTAATTCTATGTTTTTTTATAGTTATCTTCTGCTTTTAGCCTTCCTTTCGGTTTGAAGACTTTTACACTTAGTGAAAAAATTATATTAGAGTAAACTCCATAGGCATTGACTGACACTATTCCATTATCCACTTTCCCCACACTTCCTAGATATTGTCTTGCTACATAATCCGTCTTTTCCCCTTTTTTCATATCTCCTGTTTCATCTATTACTACTGTAATCGCCTTTCCCTTTAGTGCCTTCAAAAGTTTATTTAATCTTCGTTCTTTTACTTTATCTACTGACCACTCTGAATTCGCTAAAGAATAATGACACGTCTCTCTACCTTAAGGAGCCTTACACGTTCCAGATGCAACCGTTGTTCCCGACCAGAATGTGACATCATTGGTAGAGATAGTATTGCTAGGAAGTGTTCCTTCTTCAACCTGTATGGAACCTCCAAAACTGTCATCTAACAATAAAAAACCGATTTTATTATTGCTAGGTTGTAGACAAATAGTGGCATCCGGAGCGAATGTAAACGCTTCCAAGTCACTGAAGCCACCTTCTGTCAAGGTATTGGATTGAATAACAGCCAAAATCCCTGCCGCTTGATTACTCGTTAAAGAAACGCCTGTAAAAACATTGTTAGTAATTAGATTCGAGTCGCTTAAAAATCGAAGTATTGCTCCATCATTAGCGTTAACAAAAACTCCGTAAGTCTCATTTATGACAATCGAATTGTTAGAGAGATTGACTTCCCATTGAGCCTGATCCGAGAGTTGAACGAACACGCCATCGTCCAGATTTTCAGTAATGGTGTTATCTGTTAAATTGACGCTTCCAAGGGTTTGGTCATTCAAGGTTAATCCAACACCTTTAAATTGATTATTGGAGATGGTGTTACCTATTAGATTGAACGTTCCAGAGGCTTCCTGAGAAACTAAAAGAGCAACTCCACCCATTTGGTTTTCAGCGATCGCATTATTGGTCAGATTGATAGTACCCAATGCTGTTGCCTCTAAATCAATACTCAACCCATTCAACTGATTGTTAGAGATTGTATTGTCCGCAAGGTTAAAAATTCCAGAGGTATTATCAAATAGTTTAATATCCAAACCGTCAGCAAGTCCGCCGCTACTGCGATTGTTCACAATTGTGTTGTTAATGAGGTCGAAGGTGCCAGAAGCATTATTGCGGAGTTCGAGATTCACTCCATCTCCGTCAGGTGCTGAAGAACCATTATCAGTAATGGTAGTCCCAACCAGCCTTAACTCAACTTGCCCTAGATTATTGCTAAGGTTGAAACCCTCCCCACCAGAATTACGGATGGTATTGTCTATTAACGTGATTTGCCCCGTGACATTGTTCAGGGCGATGCCTTCGGCAGCAGCATTAGCGATCGCATTTTCTCGAATAATGATAGTGCTAATATCACGTCCAGTAATGCCAGCTCCAGGAATTCCATTAAGGGCAAACCCAGACAGTGTGGTATCGTTGCCCATTGTCACTGTACCTGTCACTTCAGGTAACACCCCAGCTCCCGATAGCGGCAGTTGAATAAGACTAAGTTCCTCGGTATTAATTTGCTGCACAGGTCCGGTAGATAATACCTGTACCCCGTCGGGAATCGCAAAAGCAGCAATGCCTGGATTAGTTCCCGGTTGCACATAGACAATATCATTGGGTTGTGCCACTGATAGTGCTTGCGCGACTGTACCTGTCGGATTTTCAAAGGTTCCGTCACCCATGCCAATGCCCAAATTAGTATGTCGGAATCGCCAAGGTTCACCCGTATCCGGATTCATTATCAAAACTGTTTCTTGCGTTGCCAACAACTCCGATTCAACTTGCTCATCTACTACTATTGTGAAATTGCGCTGAGGAGATTCAGCCAAACGTGCTAATACCTGCTCTTGTTTGTCAAGTCCTCTAGGGCGAGTGCCAGGAAAATTTGCGCCGATACTTAATACCACATTCGTGCCGAACCTATCGTCATTGGAGAGGGATAGCCCCAACCGTAGCATATCTGTGGGACGGGCTTCTAGGCGGGTGCGCCAGCCCACAACCCCATCACTATCTGGGGCATCGTAGTAGTACAACCCAGCATAGCCCCGTAGATCACCCGTTTGACCCAGGGAAGCTACTTTCACACCCGCCTCAATATCCACCCCAGCCATTGCTGCTTCATAGCGACGGTTAATCTGCTGCTGTTGATTTCTACTAACAGCCAAGAAATTGCCTTGAAAGAAGGGATCTGAAACCGAAAGACCTAGATTAGACGTTGTTTCTGATGCCTGCTGCCGGGTATCTCCCACAGGAACGTAAGCGTTACCCCGAACATCCCAAAATTCTCCCAAGCTTTCAAATCCTGCACCAATTTGATTAAAACTGCTGTCTTCTGTGCTACGGTACTCGTAGGCAATGTAACCCCCAAGAACACGGTTAGCGTTGGCATCATATATGCGATGCCCCATAATAATATTGCCGCCCACATTAGCATCTTCAGTTGACAGGAGCAGCCGTCCTTCTAAAAAGGTGAGGTTACTGCCAGGAGTTTGCCATAGCGGTAAAAACCCTTCAATACCCCCAAAGGAGCTAGAATAGCCCACGCCAGGACCCGTAGAGAAATTTGCGCCAACGCGAGGGGAAACTCTAATTGGCAGATTTTCAGCCGTTAATGGGGTTTGGGTTTCGGGTTCTGGGTTTGCCGTCGGGTCTAGTGAGCTGGCTTTAGCTTCGGTATGGGGTAGGGGTTCAATAGTGGCTAGGATATCGGGTTCGGGAAAAGAGGTAAGAGTATGTTCGGATTCTATTGTTTCTGAAGAGAGCCTTGTTTCAGGTTTGATGCTCCCAGCCAAAACGCTAGTCTCGCTCCAGGTATGGGACGTTGGCTCATGTTTGGTAAGAGTATGCGAGGTACTAGGGAGGGTTGCATCTTCTGCTGTAAATACGTCAGGCGTTACTTCATTACCAGTCTGAGCAACAGCAGTTGAAGTTATTGAAGTTAGGGTTCCCAACAGTGACCAACTTATATAGAGGCACTGAGTCAACTTGTTTTCAGGCATAGTTATTTCAACTAGAGTGAGTCTCATTGTCGGTACGTCCTAGCCAAGGAGTGAAAGACGGGAGTGCGATCGCTTTTGGCACTACCGGGTTGGGCAATCACTCTTTCACTCCTATCCTAGAACGGCTGATTTAACCTCTTACCAGAAAAAATGGGACGTTTGAAAGCGCCCGTTTTTTAAGCTGGAGAGTGTCAAATCGTCACGAATGTATCAGCAGATTGAGCCATCAACAACGAGACATCGACTCCTTCTAACCGTGCCAGTAGCTCATTTTGGGTTGTATCCACTATCCAAGCTTGGCTGCCTCTTTGGGTTATTGACAATTGTCCTAAGCTAAGACCATCTGATAAACCCAGTTTGTCCTCACCGATTTGAAAATCACGGATTAAGTCCCTGCCTTCTCCTGGTGTGAGGACAAAGGTATCACGACCGAGTCCACCGGTCAAAATGTCATTGCCCAGACCACCATCAAGCAAATCGTCGCCTGCACCCCCATAAAGCTGGTCATTGCCTGCGTTACCTAAGATCGAATCTGAACCTGTACCCCCGTAGAGTTGGTCATGACCTGTGCCACCATTGAGTTGATTGGTGCCTTCGTGACCCCAAAGGCGATCGTGTCCCGCATCACCATTGAGCTTGTCATTGCCCACGCCTCCAGCCAATAGATCTTGACCATCAAGACCATTGACTTGACTGCCTTGAGGTTTAGCAACCAATGTTTCAGAGAGGTTCGTGCCTTTAAGAGTATCAGTTTCTCGACTAGGAGTAGTGGGAGTGGTGGGGATTGTCTTGCCCTCTAAGATTTCCTTAGGGTCGATAATCTCGTTCTTAGGCGCTGTGTCGGTATAGCGTATGTAGCTGGCGTTGAGATTGAGTTGAGTTAAGTCGAAACCCTGCACCAGTGCCACCATTTTGTCTGATGCACTCTTCTCGGCAATTATTCCAATACCAGATATCCCATTCCAGGTAGTCGCACGCAAACTGTAATCAGACGCTTTGCCGTGCAGTTGGATGATATCTTCGGCGGGGTTGAAGTCCTTCAGCACAGCATGACCATAGTTGTCATTGTTGTTGCCTGGATTGTAGAAGATACTTTTCTTATCCCCTAACATAAATTGGTCTTTACCAGCTCCGCCGGTGAATTCATCGTAACCTTTGTCCCCGATGAAAATATCATCACCTGCCTCACCAAAGAGTTGGTCATCTAGTGAGCCACCACTGAGGACATCATTGCCGTTTCCCCCTTTAAGAAGGTCGTCGCCCTGTTCCCCCTGTAGGATATCATTGCCGTTACCTCCGTAGAGGCGGTCATTACTGTCACCCCCGTAGAGGCGATCATTACCCTCTTCACCCTGCAATATATCCTCTCCGTTACCCCCATAGAGGCGATCATTACCCGATCCCCCTTCTAAGATGTCATCACCATTACCACCATCAAGACCATCGTCTCCAGCACCACCCTTGAGGGTATCGTTGTCTGCTCCACCTAATACGTTGTCATCACCATCACCCCCTTCGAGGTTATCATTTCCGCGATACCCTTGAAGATAGTTGTTATCCTTAACACTCCAAAAATTGCCTTCCGTTCCCTCAACTAATTCAAGGTTAGTATCTTGAACTTTCGCAGGCTTCCCTACCTTGTTGTCGTCAAACGTGGAAGCTGTAACCGTGATGAGCATATCCTTATCATTGTAAAAGACTGCTCCACCTTCATTCCCCGCATAGTTATCATCAAAGGTGGTGTTATTGATGTTAAGTTCGGGGTTAGTTTCATAGGGGGTTGTGGTCGAAAAATACTGCCTGGTATGAATTGCACCACCTTTATCTGCTGCTTCGTTGTCAGAAAAGATGGTATTGGTAATGTTAACAGGTCTGAATCCTCCAACCTCTAAACCACCCCCCGTATCCTGCGACTTATTCTTGGTAAAGGTGTTGTTATCGATAGTCGCCTGACCAGCGACATAAAGACCGCCGCCATCGGCACTTCCACTTGCCGTTTTACGAACTTTGTTATTTTTAAAGGTGTTACCTTCAATAATGATGTTGTCTTTGGTATAAGTCCAAACTGAAAGTCCACCCCCTTGACCCGTAGAACGATTGCCCTCAAAGTAGCTGTTACGAATGATACTTTCACGTCCTACCTTATCCGCAGGTAATCCATTTTCTCCGTTGGGTCGGAGTTCGGGAATAGGGACACTTGCACCATCATTGTTCACTGCCCCGCCGAATCTCCGGCTTTCGTTATTAATGAACGTGGAGTCTTCTATGGTCAGTTTAGTGAATATAGCGGTAATCGCTCCACCAACATCTCCCTTATTATTGGTAAATTCACTGTCAAAGACAGTGAGTTGGCTTTTGTTAAAGACACTAATTGCACCACCAGCACTATCGTCACCACGTTTCGTAGCCTCGTTGCCATCAAATTGACTGTTAATCACAGTCACGTCAGCGCCTGCCTTTGCCCAAATAGCACTCCCAGCAGCAGCAACGTTGTTGTTGAACTTGCTATTCTCAACTCTGATTTTTGAGTTCGGGTCTAACACCCAAATTCCTGCCCCTGCATACTCGTGGAAGCCATCGGCAAGGGTCAGGTTCCGTAGTGTAAACTCTCTGCCATTCCCCGTTACCCGAATGATTATGTTTTTTTGATTTCCACTGAGGGTTAAGCCAGAAGCATTAGCGCCATCAATCGTCAAGTCTTTTTCAATTTCCAACCGACGTTTGAGGGTAATGGTCTTATTTGCCAAACTAGAGGCAAATTTAATCGTGTCCCCATTTTTTGCTTTTTCAACGACTTCTCTCAGAGAACCTGAAACCAGAGACTGTCCGTATCCATTGTCGTCGGTATTTCTAACTGTGAAAATCGCCATAAATCATCCTTTTGGTTAAGGTTGCTTTGCGGATTCCCCTAAGTTCTATCGCTACAAATTAACTGATTAAATCAGCCATTTTAGCTCGATGCAATTCTTTAATAATCTTCAAATACGGATGCTAATCCAGAAGATTTTTTACCTCACTCAAAATTTTAAAATCAGAGGTAATTTCTCATTCAGCATGGCTTGTGACAGAAATACTTGCCATCACTAAAAGTTACTAGAAAGGAAAATGAATTAACACAATTGCGGATGAAATGAATGCCATCACAACTTCCTAAAGCTTTGTCTTTGTTGAGGATGCAATCGAAACGAGTGGAAGCAGCAATGACTCTTGTATCTTAACTTATATTTCCTTCATAATTCAAGCTATAAATCCGGATATTTTATTAATTAATCGTTTAGATTGAACTAGCAATATTAAAACTATTTATAACATCGCTCTCATCGTAGTAGGCAATTTTGATGTTGTCTGTGACAGACAGCACATTGATGATAACCATAACTAGTAATAGCCCTATAAAATTTACCCCAGAGAACACGTTATCCCTAGGGTGAATCGCCCTTTTTATTACCAGTCGGGTTTGGCTGACTATTT
Source organism: Coleofasciculus sp. LEGE 07092 (assembly GCF_015207375.1). Lineage (GTDB taxonomy): Bacteria > Cyanobacteriota > Cyanobacteriia > Cyanobacteriales > Coleofasciculaceae > LEGE-07092. The sequence continues at coordinate 14,977 of NZ_JADEWY010000084.1, forward strand.
TCTTAGATATCGGAGCGGCGGGATTTGAACCCACGACCCCCACTACCCCAAAGTGGTGCGCTACCAAGCTGCGCTACGCCCCGGCAAATCTATCCTAGCATATCACAATCTTTGTAATATTAGGAACAACTTAAAATACTTTCAAAGATTGAGCCCCTTGCACTAAACCCGGAACAGCATTAGCCAACCAGCTTCCCTCGCAGCGGCGTCCCTGGTTCAAGATGAGACGCAAGGTATAGGTTGAGGGATAACCTTCTACTTCCATCCAAATCGAGTCGCTTTCTGCTTCACAGGTAATTTTTTCCTCATCTACTAACTCACTTGCCATTTCACTCATCGTTTGGGCTAGCTGCATTAACAAACGACAAAAGTCATCGAACTCCACCCCAGTTAACTCAATAGCCCAATCCTCTGTACCGACTAACCCTTGATAGGGCATTCCTTGAGGGTTCCAACCCAGACGCCATCCCAGCCCGCTTTTAACAATTCGTTCCATAGAACTCTATTTCACAACCGGAGTAAATCTGCATCTCCCGGTTGAGGAAGTTTGGGTGTCGTTCTGGGATTGGGTGCTGGTGATGGCGATGGAAATTCTCTAAGTTGCGGTTCTGACGTTTCAGGACGATTGGGATTAAAGATACTCACCAAAACATTTACCAATGCATCCCGTTCGGAACGACTTAGTGTTTCAATCACCGAGCGATCGCCCTCCATTGGGTTTTCCTGTAGAGTTTTATTACCCGGATACTGAGATTCCGTCAGGTACTCATGAACACCCAGATAATCTGCCATCGTTAGCTTCCAATCGAAACGATAGTTGGGTGGACGATTTTTTACGTACAGGTGATAGCTAATCAAGCGACTTGCCAAGGTGTTATTTTCAGCCACTTCACCCGTTTCTGTACTAATATACTGGTTCTCCAATGGCAAATTCGGCAAGCGTTCGTACACTTGCCGCCAAATATCTTGGGGTCTGAGAGCCTGAGCATTAACAGGTTGTGAACCAATTAACGTCCAACTTGATGAATCTCTAAGCGCTGCTGCTCCCACAAATAAGCAAAAGCCAGTTAGAGTGGCAAGGATGACGGCAAAGGTCAGGCGAATCGCCCTGTTATTGCGGATTGCTGCAAGCATAGTAGAGGTGAGTGCTACGGCTGATAAATCCCGACTCTAGATGACTTTTGGGGCAATCTGAGGCGCTTAATCCCCAATAATTTCTGGTTGGGTGAGTTCGTCGGACATTTCGATAATTGCCCGCAGCACTGGCTTCATCATTGGGTCGTCTAGGTTTTCAAAGTCCTCATAGCGACGGCGTTTCGCCCGATTTGCTACTTGCACAGTAATCCGATAGCGATTAGACGCTGCACTAACTAGCTCCTCAGCACGGTGCATGATCTGATTTGAATCAAACTGGTAACGCTTGTGCAGCATAGGTTCTCGTTATATGTCAAACGTAAGAGGTTCCTGCCATTCACTAGTAGGTGGCTCGTGGAGTGAGCGACTAAAAGCAAATTGCCCCTCCAGTTTAACAGCACTCAAGACTGAACGTCGGGAATTACGGGTATCTGCATCGGCAATCCCGACTCTGTGAATGATTCAGCCCAGACAGGGATAGCGGTACAGTAAAGAAGGAGTTGGGAATGCCCCTCCTGCTGAACCTAAAAATTAGAAATCTAATCGTCGAAGGATGGTTTTAGCGCCTTAACTCGCTACAGTTTAACTGAGCTTGGACAGTAATGGTTTTTCTATGCTTAACAAACTTTTTTCAACGGTCAAACCCTTTTTGAAATCTCTGCTCGTCCTTGGGCTGATTTTTACCCTCGTCATGGGTAATGCCGGTGACGCCCTAGCTGCTCGCAGCGGTGGTCGAATTGGTGGTGGTTCCTTCCGGGCACCGAGTCGTACTTACTCACCTCCTAGTAGGGGTTATCGCTCTCCAGGTGGAGGATATGGATATTCTGGAGGCGGAATAGGCTTTCCGTTCTTGTTGCCCTTCTTTGGCTTTGGCGGATTTGGCAGTGTGTTTGGTATCTTGATTTTCTTTGCCCTTGCAAATTTTCTAGTGCAAACCTTCCGCCGCATGGGTGAAGTTGGTGGTAATGACGTTCCTGGTTACAGCAATCCCAAGGTTTCTGTGGGACAGGTACAAGTGGGGCTATTAGCAGAAGCGCGGGAACTTCAGAAGGAGCTCGATGATTTAGCTCGCAAAGCCAATACAGATTCGGCTGAAGGTCGGGCGCAAGTCCTACAGGAAGGGACTCTGGCTTTACTACGCCATCCAGAATACTGGGTCTATGGGGCGGCTAGTTCTCAACAAACGGGTTTAGACGCCGCAGAAGGGAAATTCAATCAGCTATCTCTGGCAGAGCGTAGTAAGTTTACCGAAGAAACCCTCTCTAATGTAAGGGGTCAACTCCGCCAAGGCACGTCCTCTGACTCGGATAGTCGCGGCGAACTCCTTAAGACAGAAGCACCGAGTGAATATATCATTGTCACGATTTTGGCAGGTGTTCAGGGCAAGCTGGACTTACCCACTATCAACGGCTCGGATGACTTGCGTCAGGCACTGCGTCAGTTGGGTGGAGTTTCGAGCGATCGCTTACTGGCGGTAGAAGTTCTCTGGACACCACAAGCTGAAGGTGACACGTTGACTTCGGATGACTTGTTGGCTGGATATCCAGACATAAAGTTGGTCTAAGGGAAGTCCCAAAAATAAATTATCCCGTAAGACCGTAGGACAGGCATCTTGCCTGTCTTTTTTGGAGCGTATCCCCTATAAAAAAGAAGGGAAGAGAACTAGTTTCTCTTCCCCATTGCTTTTTCTGCGGGTTGTTTTTCGGCTTATCTGCTTTTTCACTCTCTTTGAGTTTCTTACGCAGCATCTGAGTTTGCTTTTTCAGTTGCCTGCGTCGAGCAGAACCTCCTTTCCCTTTGTCATTTCGCCCCTGGCGGCGGGGAGATTCCCACCGCTTTAGTCGCTGTACCATGACTATTGCCTCTGAACTTTAGTGGGCAGAGAGAGACTCGAACTCTCACGACCAGAGGCCGCCACATTTTGAGTGTGGTGCGTCTACCAATTTCGCCATCCGCCCTTGTAGTCAGTTTTATCATTATACTCAATTTTCGGCGGCTGCAACAAGGATTGGTAATTTTGAGAACTAGCCCAGCGATCAATTTCTTGCGCCCTCAGTACGGGGACTGGGTGACTGAGCTGTGCCGTTTGCGCTGATTTGAGTAATTCACCGAGTTCGGTTTTACTAATATCCTCATAAGCCCGAGCTTGAGCAATGAAGGCATCCAAGTTGAGTTGGGGTGCCAGGGTTGGGGAACCGCCAGCAAGTTTCATGAGGACTGACATCACCACTTTGGGGTTTTGGGTTGCCAAAAGCGCGGCGCGATCGCAGGTAAATTCTGCACACCGCAGCCATTCCATCAGCCTTTCCTGGAGGCTTTGGGCAATAACTGCCCCCCAAGTCGGCATCAAACTCGTCGCTAAGATAATGATATTAAGCGGTGTCAGATAAACCCCGTGTTCACATTTGAGGTGTCCTAATTCGTGAGCAATAACTGCTTGCACCTCTTCGGGGGTTAGCATATCGATTAAGGACGTGTGCAAGACAATAAAAGGCTGCTTGCCTCGCATCGCAAAGGTATAGGCATTTGGCACCGGATGCTGCTGAACGTAAAGCTGAGGCGGTTCTAAATCCAGGGTTTTGCAAGCGTCTATGAGTAGCTTGTGCAGGTGCGGCAGTTGGTTTTCTCCCACCAAGATGCTGGCAGCAATGTTGTTCAGATAAAAAAACTGTTCCGCTAATGGTCCGAGAAGATTGCGCACCATCAAATCGAGTCCGGGTATCTGTTTGAGGGCGTTCGTTGCTTCCAAATCCAGGGGATGGCGGAAATGGTCTGCCTTAAGACCAACGAGTAGTGTTTTAGAAAATGTCATTCTCTTCTTCCTTTAGCGATCGCTCGTTGAGTGTCTTCCCTGATTTTACGAAGAAGACGTTCACGATTGCAGGAGTGACTTCGAGTAAAGATATGAACTTCTTAGAGGGATTATTTTATTCAAATTCCAACATCGGCATGAGCTGTAGCATTCCCAGTCCCAATTCCTTTGCCGAGAGCGATCGCGTTTCAAACAATGCCATCATGTCACGGGGTTTAGGATTGCCGCGAGATGCGCCTGTAAGACCCATCGCAATTACCAAGCCGCAATATCCCTTATTTTTTTTACAGCGCTGATCCCATTTTCGGCGAGCCGTGACATGGGTGGGGTCGGCTTCGGGAAATTCGCCAAACAAGTATAAATTACTATTTTCCGTTTGAAGAATACCCAAATCATAGCGATCGCCTTCAAAAGGGTCTTCTCCTGGATTAAAGCAAATTCCTTTGAGTCCCCCAGCCGTTTTCAGGTTTTCAATCAGTGCTTTAGCTTTGGGACGGGTCGTTTGAATCAACACCACCGGCAACCCTTCTCCAGCTTCCTTAACCTCCTGAGACTGGTAAAAAGTGACATCAGAGCGCAATAAGTCCACGCTGTCCCACGGCATCATTCCCAAGCTCAAAAATGCATCTTTAGGCACCAAGTCATCTCGCAAGGGGAGTGATACATCATCATCATCTTCCTCATCCTCATCCTCCCAGTCATCTTTGTCAGCTATCCCAGCCATCTCTAACAACTCTAATGCCAAGTCAGGGAGAGTGGAAATTTTAACAGATACCGTTGGCTTTAACTTGGCATCTACGGGAACGGGTATGCGGTAGCCCTTGGTAATGCCCCTAAAAGTATCTCCTGCCAAGTGCGAGTTGGATGCCTGGAAAAACCGATGCAGGGCTTCAAGGGCGGTGTAAATCGCTACTGCTTCTTCTTCATAAAGAAACGGTCGCATCCCTTCAAGAGGATGTACCGTTCCAAAACCCGGGACAATTTCCGACACAGGTAGTTCAGCTAAATCGATATCCTCATCATCGTCCTCCAGACTATCCTCTGCCCTTTCGTAGGTAAGAAACAAGCAATCCTGCCCTAAAAATGCTTGTTCCATTTTTTCAAAGGATTCCTCCGCTAAAACAGATGCCCGAAAGCGCTGGAGAGATTCCAAGGAACGGTAGAGTAAAATGCCATACTCCATTCCCAGCATCCCCATTACTGAGATATAAAGCGTTCCCACATCCCAGCGATTTAATTCAATCGCCAGAATTTGGTGGTCGGCTAGCAGTTCCCAAGGGGCATCGTGCCAAATATCGTAGGCTGTGGCAACGAGTAAGTCTGCATATTGAGGAGGCAGCTTAGGCTGTCGTGTTCGAGCTACTTCCTCGAACCCCCGAAACAATTCGTCAATTAGGGGCAAATCGGGAACGTAATCAATCGTAATGTCTAAATCTTGCAGAACTCCCCGCAAGAAAAATTGAATTTCTCGGTCTCGAACTACAATTTTTGAGGGTCGTGCGGGTTTGGCAGGACTTTGAGGATGTTCCATTGCTCGCAGCAAGGCACGAACAACTGCCTCCGGTCCCATGGTTGGTGACACTACATCCATTGCCCGCACAATTCCTTCTGAACCATCTACCCAAAGAATGCATTCATTACTGCTGTCGGTATCAGCTTCCATCCTCTCTGAGAAAGCTAATAACACATGACGATCACCTTCCCACACACTGGGAATCTGCGGTAATTGTTTGAGCCGACGACAAGTAGTGCGATTCAGAGCAGACATAGAGTAGGTGGCGTTGAGTGCAAAAAGGATGGCGGATTGAGCCATCACTAGGAGTGGATACTCCTATTAAACCGCAATAACTTCCAGGGTGTTCTGAAAAAATCCGTCGATAATATCGATAAACTGAATAAAAGTAGACTGGCAGACTAATAAGGAGTCACGAGCGACCCATGACACAAGCAACTCAGCCGCAACAAAAAGGAATCCAACTAACAGAAAAAGCCCTACAGCATGTGTTGGCGCTGCGAAACCAGCAAGGACAAGACCTCTATTTACGGGTTGGTGTCCGTCAAGGAGGTTGTTCGGGAATGTCTTATATGATGGATTTTGAAGACGCTAGTAAGGTTCGAGACAACGATGAAATCTTTAACTACGACGGTTTCAAAATTGTCTGCGACCCAAAAAGCCTGCTGTATTTGTACGGTATGGTACTCGACTACAGCGACGCTATGATTGGTGGTGGTTTCCAATTCACCAACCCCAATGCCAATCAAACCTGTGGCTGTGGTAAGTCTTTCGGAGTTTAGAGTAGAGGAAAGGGAAAAGGGAGAAGAGGATTGACTTGTCCCCTTTCCTTTTACCTTTTTTTGTACCTTTACTTGATAGATAACCCATGACTGAATCGGCTATTTCTCTATTTGATACTGGCTTAGAACGCTATAAAGCGGGTGAAGGTCCAGATACGCTAATCCCAGTGTTCAAAGAAATCTGCGATCGCTCTCCAAAAACCCCAGCCGCTTGGAGTTGTCTGGCATGGCTGTATTTATTAGATAACCAACCAGACCGAGCTTATAAAGCAGCGGTTAAAGGAGTCAAACTAGACCCAAACGCCCCTCAAGGTCGAGTTAACCTTGCTCTTGCCATGTTGGAAACAGAACAAACGGGCGTGCGCAAGCATATTGACCTTGTGAAACAGCAAATGGCAATGGAATCAGAAGTCCGAAAGGATTTGTTTGAAAGTATTGAAGACGGATTGACCCGAAAACCCGACTGGGAAAGTTTAAACCGCATGAAACGCTGGTTATCTGAGGTTTAGAGAGTAGCATCAAAGGCAAAGCAGTCGAACTCGCTCTTGTTAATGCTCAAGTCTTTGCCGTGCTGCTTTTAAAAGTAAGCGCTGTTCGGCACGAGCGATCGCTTGGTGGGTGCGTTCGACATCATTCACATCAACGGAAATTGAACTGATGCCCCACTCCACCAACGGCTCAATGAGTTCAGGATACTGAGCTGGCGCTTGACCACAAATAGAGCAAGGAATTCCTGCCTCTTTTGCCATGCGAATGAGTTGCTCAATCGCCCGCATTACGGCTGGATGACGCCCATCTAAAGTCGAACCCAACTCCCCTTGGTTGCGATCGACCGCTAATAATAGTTGCGTTAGATCGTTGGTGCCAATTGAAATACCCTGAACCCCAGCTTTAACAAAATCGGGGAGCAAAAACAGTACCGAAGGCACCTCTGCCATAATCCAGAGTTGAAAGTGGGGATTGTCGATCAGTCCCGCTTGCTCAACTCGACGGCGACAAAAAGCAAACTCCTCTACTGTTCGCACAAAAGGCAGCACCAGCCTAACATTACTGTAGCCCCTAGTATAAACCTGCCGCAATGCTGCCAACTCCACATCAAATGAGGCAGGGTTTCTCAAATACTGATAAGTACCGTGTTCTCCCCACAGGGAATGACCGGTTCGGGAGTCAATGTCTGATGATGTACCTAAAGCTAGCTCCGTTTCACGCCAATCTAGAGAGCGATAAAATACAGGTCGCGGCGTTAAGGCAGCCGCAAACTGCACGATAAGCTGAGTAAGGCGGGCTATTAGCTCTTGCTCACGCCCCTGTTGCACCCATTCGCTGGGCGGTAAGTTATCCAAAACATTCAGAACCATCAGTTCGGAGCGCAACAGCCCCACACCATCAATGGGCAACCCTTCAATTCGTGCTAAAGATTGGGGTTGGCTGAGGTTGACGAACAATTGGGTGGCTATGGGGAATCGGGAATCACCTCCCCGGCTCGTCGGCTCTCGGGCTCGCTGGCTCTCCGGCTCCTCCACTCCCGAACTCTCCTGCTTCCCAACTCCCAACCGCTGAATCTCTCCTTGCTCGCCATCGACTAGCAGTAACTCATCGGTTTGGATAAATTGGGTTGCACCAGTAACACCAACAACAGCAGGAATGCCCAATTCTCTGGCAATGATCGCCCCATGGCTAGTCATCCCACCTTGTTCGGTGACGACACCAACAGCAGTTTGAAGCCACGGTAGCCAGTCAGGAGCGATACTAGGGGCAACTAAAATTCTGCCTGGAGCGATCGCCTCAAGGGTTTGGCGATCTTTTATCACTTGAGCCAATGCCGTTACTCGTCCAGCAGCAGCAGGCAATCCTCGCAATTGATCGGGCATGAAGTGAGGAGTTAGTATTGGTAATTGGCTAGATAATGAAGACTTGGGACTAAAGTGAGTCACGTAGAGTTGGGGTTCTGAGTGGGTTGGGGTTTGACAAATTGCCCACTCTAAAGAAAAAACGGTTGTCAGTTCAGAGGTTAGCTGTTCGGATAACTCGATGAGCTGTTGCAGGTGTTGCTCTTCCAAAGCATACTGTTTTTGTTGCGCCTCGCTCAGGGCATAGGCTTGCAAGCAAGTTTGATCCGGTGAGAGCGAATCAACTTCCTTAATCAGACGATAGGCAAGGGTTTTGCTACCTAATTGTGAGGTAACTATCTTGCCCGTTTCTACCTGGATTTGGTAGAAGTCGGGCAGCACTTCACCTTTGGCGATCGCTAACCCTAACCCATAAGTCGCTTGAATCTGCCAGACTTGTCGGTTTGCCTGAATCGTACCTGAAGCGATCACATCGTGAATGGGTTGCACCAAAACAGCTAAATTGAGCTGGTGCAAGGCAATATCCATTCGCTGTAAGTAGAACAAGCTTCTGGCACGAAACAGTTCTGCCCAAACACGCTGCAACGACTGGATTAGCATATCGGGTTGATTGAGGTCAATATAGGATGCCAACATCCCAAAAGTCTGTAGCCTGTCTGCCAATTCTTCTAAATTAACCCCTTCTCCCAATCGCTTGAGCTGTATCCGTTTCAATGGCAGAGCTAGAGATGGCTGAAAAATTAAACTTGGCGCTGGTATCGTCTCAGCAGTTGTTAAGAGTTCCGTTCTCAACGTTGGGGGTAGGGCAGTGGTAGCGATCGCTTGGCGAATTTGTTGCGCCACTGACTGTAACTGCTGGGGATCGTCCACATTCAGGTATAAGGACGAATGGCGCAAATCAGCAAGTAAGGGTTCAAATTCGCCTAAGTGTTCTATAAAGTCCCAAAAGGCGATCGCTGGAACCACAAAACCAGGCGCAACAGGGTAGCCCCCCTGTAAAAGCTGGCTTAAATGTAAGGCTTTATCTCCCACTAAGGAGCGCTCCGAGGGTTGAATCCGATCCAGCCAATAAAAGTTGTTCACGATTAGCTCTTTGATGCCGCTAGCTATTAGCCAAATTGAACGGGGTAAAAAACTACTATCACATCGTTGTCACAGACGTTCAGGTTGTTGGCTGATCACAGTTTGTAGCTAAGTTAGTATATATCGCCTCAAAAGTAAGGCTGGAGATGGGATTAACGAGTGTCAGGATTATTTTAGTAGAACCCGCAGGGCCCCTGAATGTTGGGGCAGTTGCTCGTGTGATGAAAAATATGGGGTTACACCAACTTTGGTTAGTCAATCCCCATTGCAACCCCCTCGATCAACAAGCGCGACAAATGGCTGTTCACGGTCAAGATATCTTAACAACAGCCCAGCAGGTGGCAACCTTGCCCGATGCTTTAGTAGGGTGTCAGCGAGCGATAGCAACGACTGCCCGCGCCCGAAACCTTCCCATTGAACTGGAACCCCCGCGTTTGGCACTGCCTTGGCTCTTGGAACCTGGGGTGAACTCTGCCTTAATTTTTGGTCCCGAAGACAGGGGATTGAGCAATACGGAACTGAATTATGCCCAACGATTTGTTTGTATCCCCTCCAGTCCGGAGTATTCTGTCTTAAACCTGGCTCAGTCCGTTGCTATTTGCTGTTACGAACTGTATCAGATGGCATCTACTACTCCCCCTCCCCAGCTCCAATTCCCCGTGTCTTTACAAGATTCCCCCGTATCCTCGGCTCCGTTAGATGTCTTGGAAGGTTACTACCAGCACCTAGAAGCCGTTTTGCTAAAGATCGGTTATCTTTATCCCCATACGGCTGGTGCCAGGATGGAAAAGTTCCGACGGCTGTTGCACCGAGCGACGCCGACAGCAACAGAAGTAGCAATGCTCAGGGGGATTCTCCGTCAGACGGAATGGGCGCTACAATTTCTGCCAAAGCCAGGTGTGGGTGATGGCTCAGAACCAAAGGAATCCTAAAATAGGAAAATGCGATCGCCAATTGAGGTATTGAGTGTGGATCGGTAAAATTCTGGCAGGAAGGATAACAACTGTTCTGCCCATCTGTAGTTTGCGTGAGTTGTGTTGGAGGTATATCGGTGGCAGCGTCTATGGGTAATAGGCATCAGCCTGAAAATTCGGAACAAGATCAACGACGAGAGCGCCGCTCTCGCCTGCGTTGCAGTCCAGAGCGTCACCCTCGAAGCCGGACTTCCGTACCGTCTTCACTGCCTGATCCCAGCCTGGAACGGACGAGGCTACGTTTTATCAAGCGGGGTTTACAGGCACCAGTACCACCTAAGCCCGTGCCTCTGAGATCGGCAAAAATCAACCCAACTAAACTTCCCCCTCTCTCCAGCAGTCGCCCCCAGTTGCGGCAGTCACGGTTAGGATGGGTAAGCCGCCTTCAGCTACCCAGACTTGGACTAAAAAACCCTAATACAAGTCGCAGACGCCCAACTGTTGAAAAACCGACTGCCCAACGCCTAAACCCTCCAAGAGATAGCCTCAGACGGCGTCGGGAACCTATTGGCTCTCACACTGCCTCTAAGGGATTGGGTGCTAGACGGGAGCGACAATCGTCAAAAGTCAAAAGTCCCCCGACTCAAAAAACTCGCCGTACTAGGCGTCAGCAAAAACGCCCCTTCGGTTTGCTAATTTATCTGATTCGCCTACTGATTTTGGGAATTGGTATTGGTGCGATTGTGGGAACTCTATTATCTGCTTTCGATCCGGCTAGCCAACTCTCCGTCAATGCTAAGGATAGGGCTACAGGGCAAGCTCAAGAAAGCCCGAGTACAACCAACAATTCCACCGCACTACCCCTGCGTCAAGAAATCCCTGGTTTAAAAACCCAGCTTCAAAGTTTGGCAACGCAAAGCCCTAACTTGCAACCGGGTGTTTTTGTTGTTGATCTCGATACGGGGGCTTACCTCGACTGGGAGGGTCACTCCATCTTTCCAGCGGCGAGTACGATTAAGATACCGATTCTGGTAGCGTTTTTTCAGGATGTGGATCAGGGTAAAATTCGTTTGGATGAACCCTTAACCCTGGAACCAGATGTAATCGCCACGGGTTCAGGAGACTTGCAGTACAAAAAACCGGGAAGTCAATACACGGCGCTGGAAGTAGCAACTAAGATGATCGCAATTAGCGATAACACCGCCACCAATATGCTTATCAAAAAACTGGGTGGCGCACAAACACTAAACGAACGGTTCCGTTCTTGGGGTTTGACTTCAACGGCTATCAACAACCCATTGCCGGATTTGGAAGGGACAAACACGACAAGTCCCAGAGATTTAGCGAGTTTGATGTCTACCGTTAATCAAGGTGAGTTGCTGTCTCTGCGATCGCGCGATCGTTTATTGGATATTATGCAGCGTACTGTTAACAATTCGCTCCTACCCAAAGGATTAAATCCGGGTGCTACCATTGCTCACAAAACCGGTGATATCGGTTCTATGATTGCTGATGCTGGCTTGGTGGATATGCTCAGTGGCAAGCGTTACATTATTGTTGCCATGGTTAAGCGCCCTCACAACGATGCCAGTGCTTCTGAGTTGATCCGCAAAATCTCCCGCAGTGTGTATGACTATTTCAACCAACCCCGTGCTACTCCCACGACAACCTCTATACCTCCCAATAGCACTGCCACGAGATAAGGGTGGTTGCACCTTAGGGCGGCGTCAGAGCTGGGGAGCTATAGATTTTCAGTATTTTTAAACTATTCAAAGCAAATGAATTTAGGTACAGAGATAGATTATTTAATTGGACTTCATGTTTCTCTCAATAAACCCAAATTCTGTCCTTCGAGAAGAGATTTTGAGTTTTGCAGTTGTCAAAGTGCGTGTAATACTCTAGATTAAATCCTTTCTTTATCCCGTCCTGCTATGCGACAATTTAAGTCCTGTGGCTTCATTGTGATGCGTACTGTACCACAGTTGAGTTTCCTGCTGATGCAGCATCCTCACCGCTACGACTTGCCAAAAGGTCATATGGAAACGGGTGAAGATGAATGGGACTGTGCCCTGCGGGAACTTCATGAGGAAACAGGGATTCCGGCGAGTGCTTTAAAACTAGATCGAACCTTTCGCTTTACCAATACCTATAAAACCCGCTACAAGCGCTATGGTAAAGAAAAAATCGAGAAGACAGTGGTAATCTTTCTCGGCTGGTTAGAGCAAAAAGTGACGGTGCAACTGACTGAACATAGCAGTTATCAATGGGTGGAATGGAATCCACCTCACCTTATCCAGAAAAAAACTATTGATCCGCTTCTGGGTAAGTTAGAGCGGTATTTGTTGGAAAATACAGCAAAACGTCTCAACTAGTATAGAAGGCATCGGCAGTATTCTGCTCGACGTGAGGAGGAACAGTTGTGGGATGCGCTGCATAGGGATGGGGGCGAACTGCAAGAGTTTCGCGATCGCGGTGACTTTTGCCAGGTGGAGTGAACGACTGGTGATGGGGAGCGCCATATTTGTGCGATCGCGAAAGGAGATTTGATTGTTATCCGTTCTGGTATCTGGTTGAGGGGTTATGATCGCAATATCGCAATTTCGATTTACAGTCTCTGCTTGGCGTGATTGAAGTACACGATCACTGGGATTAGGTTCATTCATCGGCTTATGAGTGCCGATTTATAGAACATTTTTGGAGATTTGGGTTAAACTATGAAATAGACCATTATAAAGTTTTCTTTAAGATTGGGGAACAATGGCACTTACCCGCAAAGCCCGTTTATGGGAAATTGGCAATACCTCCTCTCGGTTGAGTCAACTGTTTGCCGAAACTATGAAGCAAGGCCAGATTAGCTCTTCTGATTGGTATGATGTGATAACAGCCCCTTTAGATAATTCCTTCAGTGTAGATCATGAAGATGCAATTACTCGCATGATCTATGGGGTGAGGCACGGATTTGTGAAGGTAGTATAAAGAGTTGAGTCATTGGGTGCATCCCACTCGTATCATCCAAACTAAATAGGGGAGGAGTACACCACCGTTATTGGTGTCAAATTAAGCCCCCACCATCAGCCCCTCTCTCAATTCTGGGAGAGGGGAGCTAATGTCAGTGGAGCGAAAAATTTTGGATGTCCATTTTCTTCCAACTTTTGCGTGACTCCGGATTAGTAATTGATACTTTCTATAACAGCATTGCAGGTCAGGTGGTGATTTTGCCATTAAACCTTTTTAAGTTTTTGCTACCGGATGAGTAAAAGGAATAAGGGGAATCTCTACTACAAACTCTGTACCTTCTCCCGGTTCAGAAAAGCACTGCAATTTTCCGCCATGCTTTTCCACTACAATCTGATAGCTGATAGACAATCCTAAACCTGTACCTTCTCCTACGGCTTTGGTAGTAAAAAAGGGATCGAAAATCCGTTCCTGCAACTCTTGAGGTATACCGGAACCATTGTCGGCGATGCGAATAATAATGGAGTTTTGCTTGGATACTTCAGTCCGAATCCAAATGGTAGGAGTTGAGAATTGTTCCCCTGTTCCAGGCGTGATTCTCTCTTCTTCAGCTTCTTCTAGAACATCAATAGCATTATTAAGGAGATTCATAAATACTTGATTGAGCTGTCCTGGGTAACATTCAACGGATGGCAGATTGCCATATTCTTTGACGAGCTGGATATTCGATTTTTCAGGATTTAAACGGTGCTGCAAAATCAACAGCGTATTTTCGATTCCCTGCTGAATATCCACAGCTTTGTGATCCGCTTCATCGAGTCGTGAGAAATTTCTTAAGCTGTTAACAATAGCTCGGATGCGGTTAACCCCCATATCCATTGAATGGAGAAGCTTAGGAAAATCTGCTTTTAAGAACTCTAGGTCAAATTCTCCTGTTAACGCTGCAATTTCGGGTACAGGTTGGGGATAATGCTGATCATAAAGCTGTACCAATTCCAGTAGATCGCGAACGTAATAATTCGCATGGGTGAGGTTGCCGGAGATAAACGTGATGGGGTTATTCAATTCGTGGGCAACGCCTGCAACCAACTGTCCCAAGCTCGACATTTTTTCACTTTGAATCAACTGGAGTTGAGTCTGTTTGAGTTCATAAAGTGTTTTTTCGAGTTCGGCTGCTTTCTGTTTCAGGTTAGCTTCCGACTCTCGCAATGCCGCTTCAGCCGCTTGCCGCTCCCTCAATTCATCAGCGAGTTGCTCAAACAATGCCGCTTGCTGAATCGCAACGCTTAACTGCACGCTGAGTTGTTTCAAACATTCTATTTCCTCTTTCTGCCATTGCCGCGTTCCAGAACACTGATGGGCAATCAACAGTCCCCAGACCTTGTCTCCTTGCAAGAGAGGAACGACCAGGTTAGCATGAACTTGGAACTGTTCTAATAATTTAATATGGCAGGGGGTTAGATCGGCGTTGTAGATATCCTCAACAGCCGAAATATGACCTTTTTGGTAAAAAGAAGCTTGTGTTTTTTTAAAGCAGTTATCTTCGATCTTGACTCCCTGAGTAGGACTCCATTTTTCACCTACTGACTCGACGGTGATAGTTCCCGTCCAATCAGGATTAAAGCGATAGATCAGCGTCCGATCGCAAGCCAGAAAATGCCGAACTTCTGTGACTGCCGTATTCAGAACTTCATCAAGGTTCAACGATTGGCGAATCCGCTGATTCATACCACTGAGTAGCTTTTCGCGAGTCGCCTGCTGCCTCAATCTCAATTCAGTTTGTTTGCCCTCTGTAATGTCGCGGAACGACCAAATTCTGCCATAGTAGATACCAGTCGGCGATCGCACGGGGGCTAAGTAGCGCTCGAAAACTCGTCCATCTTTGAGTAAGATTTCATCCCGTTGAGTTAAGCTAGGATTCTGATCGAGATATTCCAGCACACTGAAAACCTTTAGCGGTTCAGAAATCAACGGTAAAATACACTCAAGTAGTTTTTCCCGATCGCTCGATTCTATTACCGCTTCGGGGATGTTCCACATTTGACAAAAATGGCGATTGTAACTGGTGATCATTCTTTTTTCATCCATCACCACCACCCCTTCCGGATCGGCTTCCTGCTGCGCTGTCAGGAAGGCGTTACTACGTCGCAGTTCCTCTTGAGCCTGGTGACGCTCGGTGACATCAGTTTGAATGCCAATAAAGTGGGTTAGACAACCCTTCGCATCTTGGATTGGCGAAATGGTTAGCTCATTCCAAAAGGGGGTGCCATCTTTTCGGTAATTTTTTAACACCACCCGGACTTCTTGGTGCGATCGCAGCGATTGCCGGATTTGCGCTACCGCCTCCGGATCAGTATCCGCTCCCTGCAAAAATCGGCAGTTACGCCCGATTACCTCGTTTTGGGAATAACCGGTAATTTTCTCAAATGCTGGATTGCAATAAATGATAGGATGATCTACTTGACGAGCATCACTGATGACGATGCCACAGTTGGTAGCTGTCAAGGCACGCTCGTACAGCCAGAATGACTCCATGGCTAATGTTTCCTTCTGCCTACCATCACATGAGTTGCGGTTGAGTTTTTGACTAAGACTGGAAGTCATAGAAGTAATTATTTTATTAAGAGATTTAGATACACCCTCTTAATCACCTTTCTTGTTATAAATCTAAACAAAATAAAACCAGGATAACTACACCAAAAGGTTGAATTTGCGGACTGGTTTGGAGCGGGGGTGCAGGAGTGTGGGAGATGGGG
>NZ_JADEWY010000085.1 GCF_015207375.1 Coleofasciculus sp. LEGE 07092
TTACACAACAAGCAATGGCCCAAATCGAAGAGCAGATTTACCGCTTACCAACTTTGAAAAAATGGTTCGTTGAAATCTTTTGTCGAAGTGACTAAAGTTTTGGATCATTTTTTAGTTGGAATACTCTAATATCTTCGGAGCGCTTGATTGTCTCGTCAGCGGTCACCACTAGACCCTCTCGCCAGTGGATACCACTTGATGCCATACGCGCTCGCGCCTTAACCGCAACGACACAGTGACCTGCCTGCTCCACCGCGTCGGCTAAATTATTGGAGAGAGCCAGTAAGGGACTGGATATCTCCGGTGAAGATGATGACATTCTCAAATCCTCTACAGATTTTGGGCGACAACGGGTTTTACTTCTCCGTCTGTTGATATCGTGCCGTTAAGTGGAGTTCTGCGACATCGGCAGAATGGGGAGAACGCCACCTAGAAAAATGGTTAGTTTGAGTAGGTTAGGCATCCTGAGACTAGAGCTCACCCCGTCTATCATGAAAATTCTTATTCCTTCTGCCCTGGAGCCTTCTTCTTCCCCTGCTCTCCCTCATTCAGAGGCAATCAAAGCTTCTAGTTGCGCCAGCAATGATTCCAGCCTTGAGCGCTTGGAAGGGTCATCCCACACCTTTAACTTCTTGATCTGTTTGGTGGTGGCATCAAAACGACTTTGCAGTTCCCCTCGTTCGGTTGACGGTTTATGGGCTTTGATGCGCTCTTTAATTTGACTTAAGGATAGAGAGGAGGCAATTGCTTCCTCTAACAGTGCTTTCCTTCTCGCTTCATTTTTAACTAAAGCGATCGCTTTGGCTTTGGTGTACTCAATGCGACCTTTTCGTAGGGCTTCAAGAATCTCTTCCGGTAGCTTCAATAGGGGAAGGCGAGTTTCTACAAAGGACTTCCATGTCATCCCTAGAGGGGCAAATAACTCCTCGACCACTTGGGCTGACGGGCTAGCCGAAACGTTTCGGCTAGTTGCGCCTTTGACCTCATTTCGCATCCGGTAAAGCAGTGAGAGTACCTCCGACTGGTCTAATTTCAATCGAGCCTCAAGCAGTCGCAGAATTCCCTCAGTTTCCTCAATGGGATTAAGGTCTTCTCGCTGGAGGTTTTCCAGGAGTGCTAATTCCAGGGCTTCTTCATCAGTTAGCTCTAGAACCACTACTGGCACTTTGGTTAACCCCTCCATCTGAGCGGCTCGATAGCGCCGTCCTCCAGCGACTAACTCGAAGCAGTCTCCCTCCACTCTTCGCACTAACAAGGGTTCTAGGATGCCATGCTTGGCAATAGTATCAGCTAACTCGACTAACTTAGCCTCATCAAAATACTGTCGAGGTTGATACTCTGGCAGTGTGATTGATTCAATTGAGAGTTCCCTAGTGGCTTCGGGAGGATTGGCACTGCCAAAAAGTGCATCCACTTTGTTTTTGAGGCTGCCACCATAAGGTCGATCTTTTTTTCTCGTCACAGTTTTTCCAACCCTGAAGCAATTTCTGAGAATACTTTAACGGCTGGATGTTTCGGCTTGAAAACACTCAAGGGCAACCTTTCCTCTGCGGAGTCAGGAAACACCGTCGAATCCGGAACGGGTGGAAATACAGTTGAGAGAGCCTTTAGTTCTTGGCGCATCTGAGAGTAAGTGCGGGTATGTTGCGACCTTCTCCCGTCAAATTTCATCGGCACAAATCCAGCAAAGGCTAACTCCGGATTCACATGGCGGCGTACTCTGGCGATGGTATCCAGCAATAGACCTGTGCCAAAATAGCTCTTGAATTCCGTTTCGATTGGAACCAGGATATGAGTGGCAGCCGTCAGCCCCACTACCGTTAACAGTCCCAAGCTGGGGGGGCAATCAATTAAGATATAGTTATAGTACTCATTGAAAGGCAATAGTGCATTTTTTAATCGCGCTTCTCTATTTAAAGCCGATACCAGCTCCAATTCAGCCACGCTGAGATTGATGTTTGTTGGCGCAATGTCCATATCATGAATGGAGGGATGAATGGAGAGTTTTACTTCGCCGAGCAAGGCATCATACAAAGTACTCTCTAGCTCTGTCGGCTCAATCCCCATAAAGGTCGTCAAGCTGGCTTGGGGATCAAGATCGACGAGTAAGATACGATGCCCTCTCTGAGCCAGGGTATATCCCAAATTCATTGTCAGGGTGGTTTTCCCTACCCCACCTGATTGGTTGAACAGCGTAATGACCCGGCTGCTCCTTTGTACATTCATAATAAAGTCTTGAAGTGAATAATAAACTCTTGAAGTCAATAATAAACCCTTGAAGTAAGTGGCATAACAATACTCAAGATTCACCCCACTGGCTTCAGTGTATAGTATCCCAAAAAAACAGAATCGTCTGTCAGTTTTGTGGAGAATGCTACTGGTAAATTTATGTTCGCGGAAAATAGTAAAATTTTTCCGCGAACACTCCAGGCATTAGGAGGCTTGCGTTAGGTCTTGATGTCTTTATGCCTTGTCCGGGAAAGAAGCTAATAATTCTTCAAGTTTTTCAATTTTCGACTCAAGGTCTGTGATCACATCTCGGCGTTGGATAGATGCTTGTGCTATGGCGTATCTGCGAGAGTATTTATTGCCCAAGTGCTGAGTTTTGTGACGTCCGCCTTGGAATATTGGCGTTTTTGAGCGGAGTTTGTAGTAGTGATATTGCTTGTTGCCTCTGGTGACCACATAAGCATCAATCCACACACCTTGGGGTGCGATATTGCCCTCCGCACGAGTACGCTCTACCTCGGCTTTCATCAGATCTTTGGCGATGACCAAGTGATCCAGGTACGTAAGAGTTTTCCTGGGAAGGTTGAATGTGATGTTCGCGGTGTTAGTAATTGAAGAGTCCGCGAACAAAGCTGTATGTGCGTCACTGTAGTCCAATGTGCCTTTCCTTCTCGCTGTTTTTGGAGGCATTCACAAAACTTCTTGACGGGAGCCAAGTTGTCAACAGTTTCTGTTTTTGACTTAACTGTTCATTATACAGCGTTAATCCAAAAAAACTGTGGATGAATCTAGTTTGTCAAAAAAATCTGTGGATAAGCTCCTGTAAGGGGTGTGAGTGTTGCACACTGGATAAAGGATTAGAAGATAAGCTAGGGGTTAGCTGTGGTTGGAATTACTAGGCGACCGCTGAATGACAAAGAAAAGCGTCTAAGTCGGTTGTGTCAGAACCTGCGCGGGGAACACTCACAGGTTTGGTTGGCTGGTAAGGTTGGAGTTCATCCCAGCACAGTCAGCTTTTGGGAGAGTGGTATGTCTTCCCCTAAGCAGGAAAATTTGGAGAAGCTTGCCAGGTTCATGGGTTGCGATCTGGAGGTGTTGGAAAAGCATTTGGAGTTTGGAACGGATTTACCGAAACTGTCGGCTCTGGAGCTACCGATCGAGCAGTTACTGGAGGTAGTGCGATCGCGTTCCACCTCTGAGCGGGTTCTTGTTGCTCAAGCAGCATTAGAGGGGATTGAAGTCTAATTGGGATTGGTCTTGAAGACCAGCGAACCGGAACTGCATCCAGCTTTTTGAGAAACAGTTCCAACTTCACCTTTTTCCCTGTCAAGTGCCACATTTTGCACTCAACGAATCTGCCAACGTCGTGGGAAAACACCAATTATACGACGCTACACCATTTTTGATATCTTCAATCAATTTAGCTGTTTGCTCTTCTTTACCATTCCACCCTTTCTCCCGATAAAGCCTTCTAGCCGTCTCCAAGTTTCTTATTCCTTGCTGTTTCAATCTTTCCGCTTCTGTCTTATCTTCATACCGAGTGGCTTGGCTCCGTTTGAGTTCGCGCCGTGCCATCCTTACATAAACGTCAGCGTTCTTTGGATCTGTTTGTAAAATTTCTTGATAAAGAATTTCTAATTTTTTATCATTTCCAAGACGATTTGAACTACTGAGCAGCTTTTCCTCCTTGAATAAGGCGACGAGAGCTTGACTTTTTTCTCTTATATCTTGACTCGATAGTTGGTTTATATTTTCCTGGAGATTAGTTTCTCTATCCCTAAGCTTTAAGCCAGAATATATGCCGACGACAAGTCCTAGTGCAGCGCGGCAGAAATCATTGAGCAGCTCAGATAATGGTAAAACAGAAGGGTAAACGGCAAAAACTGGATTATCCGTTCAAACATCACACTCAAAACAACTAGCTATGCCTACTCCTTGTCCCCTGAACATTCAATTATCACAGCCACAACGAACTTTACTCGAACAGTTAGTGCGTCGTCACAGTAGCCCTCAAGGATTAGTGCAACGGGCGGGTGTGATTTTATTGGCTGCCAAGGGTATGAATAATACCCAGATAGCTCAAGAGTTGCAACTGGCACGTAACACTGTGCGGACATGGCGACAGCGCTGGTTAACGGCTTCTGAGCCTTTGAGAAGTGTGGAAGCAGAGGGTATAAGTGACAAAGAACTGCTACAAATGGTGACAGCGGTTTTAGCAGATGCACCACGACCGGGTACTCCTGCTACTTTCACAACTGAACAAGTAGTACAAATTATCGCTCTGGCTTGTGAGTCGCCCCATGGCTTTGAGCGTCCAGTGAGCCACTGGACAACCCAAGAGTTAGTCTCTGAAGCAGTTAAGCGAGGCATAGTCGATAACATTTCCCAGCGCAGTGTGGGGCGTTTTTTAAAAGGAGGCTACTCTACAACCACATCGTAGTCGTTACTGGCTCAATGCTAACCCTGATGGGGAGTGGATTTTTCTAGTTGACCAACTTAATATTCACAAATCGGCTTCCTTGGTGCGGCTGGTTGCCGCTTGCTGTCAAATCGATACTGACTTAGGAGTTAAAGAACGAAAAGGTATTCTCAAATCAATTGGCTTGCCGTGCTGCTTTCTTGTCCGATGCCAGCCACCGTATTCGTTTTGTCTACATCCCAAAGCATACCTCTTGGTTAAATCAGATCGAGTGTTGGTTCAGTATTTTGGTGAGGCGCTTGCTCCGCCGTGCCAGTTTTACCTCCACCGTACAATTAAGTGATCGCATTCTGGAATTCATTGATTACTTCAACCGCATCCTGTCCAAGCCCTTTCAATGGAAGTACAAGGGTTGCAAAAAGGATGATTGAGCTGCTCAAGGATTTCTGCCGCGCTGCACTAGAGTCCCATCGGGAATAATTTGAGCGAGAGTCGAATTTCCATAAAAGCTGATTGCCCAAAAGACACCAGCCAAACCAATTGCCCCACCTGTAGCGAAGAACTGCCTGCCCCCATGCCACCTTTTTTGAGTCATAGACATAGCACCCTCTCCCAGCCTCAGTATTTCTACTTACTTATGATTAACGTAGAGCTAACGGTTAAATGGCTACAGTAAAATTACTGAACTTCCTGTTATCTCAGAGTTGCCAAAAAAACGTAGCTGTCCCACTCACTCTATTAAAAATCCGATTTCCCTCTATAAACATACCCGAAGGTATCAAAAGGTATCAAATTCAAGGCTCCTCCCAACTAGGAAACTGTCAAAAGCTATCAAAAAGTATCAATTTAAGAGATTGCTTGTCTAAATTCCCGAATCGCCTCAACTTTAGACGCCATCATCAAACACCGAGACAGTAAGTTAATATCCAAATCTGGCAAGATTTCACTCTGAGAAATTTTTTCGTAACCATCTGAACGCAAGTGATACAACGCAAATACACCATCTTCCCAAAACCAAACTTCCGGGACTCCCAAAGCTTGGTAACGACCCAGTTTGCTCTCGTTACCACTGGTAAACACGATTTCAATAGAGAGGTCTGCAATGACTCCTGAGGCTTTACCAATCAGGTAAGATTGGTCAGCTTGTGCAGAGGCTTCCCCTTTCTTCTCTTGGGTAAAGCTACCCGTTGGCGTGAACTCAATTTGTTTTTCCACAAAATAAGTCCCCAGCAACAAGGCAATAACACCGCTGAACACTTCGTGGTCTTGGGAAACTGCCAAGATTTCTACCTCACCTCTGTAGTAAAATAGTCGAATTCCTGGGGAGTCAGCGAACCCTGCTTGAATCGATTTAAAGTTCTGCCAGCTTACCCCAGAGTGGACGAGCCGTTGGTCTTTTGCTTTGTCTATCGTATAGGTCATGGAGATTACTCCTTTCTTTGGCGTATGGAAGCATTGGGTTGGATAGGCAGAGAATGAAGCACTGAAAAATGCTAAGGAAGCGATCGCTTCCTTTCTTTTTGCAGCTTGTCAAACGTTCTCCTCCTCATTCTTAACTCGCGGCGGTCTAGGTCGGTCAGGTTTAGCCAGCAATCGCTCAAACGCTTGCTGATGATGCTGAAAAGCCAACCACGCATGATACGTTTGACTATGAATCGTCGCCGAATGTCCCATTTGTTGCGCCGCCAACCCAATTTCCAATCCATACTGCATACTCCGAATCGCCCAACAGTGGCGCAAATCATAAGGGCGAAACGGCATCCCCTGACGCCGGAAATAACGGGTGACTCTATGACCTAAATCGCGGTTAGTCTTCCCATGACAAGACGGCAGTTTGACATCAGTTAACCCAAACTCCTCCACCCACTCCGGATGCAGGGGCCAAACTCGCCTAGCCCCCGTTTTCCCCGCCAAAACCATTAATACCCCGCAACTACTCCTAAAACGTTCCAAGTCCAAGTGAAATAGCTCATGTGGGCGCAACCCATAGGTCGCTAGCATCCCATAAGCCCACTGCCAAGCTGGGTTAGACAGTCGATAATACCACTCAACAATAACTTCATCACTAGGTAGAGAGCGGGGAGAAACTTTGGTCGGAGAGTAGTTTCCGGCAAACCGCTTGGCATCAAACTCAATACCCGCTAGTTGCGCTAACTTATCCAACGCCAAACAAGTCTTCTGACGGATGCGAGTATCTGGCGGCGTAGCAGCAATAGCACTGACAAGCAAATCAGTTGTCAGGGGTTGAGATAGGGGCAGGCGCTTAAACACCTCATTATAGTTAGTTTCCCAAGTGGTCAGAGATTGAGGCGTTTTCGCTCGCCGCATAAAATAATCCGTTTTTAGCGCACTAATCCAATCCCCAATTGTTTTATGAGGAAGTTGGGAAACTTGGCGATGCCGCAAATAAGGTTTCCAAGAAAAATCCCCACTCTCCAGCAGGAAACCCACTTTGCGGGCTTCTTTTTCCGCCCAGTGTAGCCCGTCAACTGTGGCATCAAGTCCCAAAGCAATTTCTTGTTGATGAGGAAATGACTTGTTACTCATTGGACGCGGCGGAAGCGTTCCCCGCAAGTATAAGCGATTGCCTTTAATCAGAATTGTCACTCTCGTCTTCTCGGTTTTTAGTTTCCTATTAGCAAGATTTAGGAATTCAATAACTTCACAATCTTTCATCAAACTTTTCGTTAATCTCTTAAGAGAAAGTTAGGTATAATAAGAACAAGTACGGTTTAACCGGAGGGGGGGTTCGAGATGGATGTCAGATTGAGGCGATCGCACAGGGTCGGGAATCGCCAAGCTATTGAATCACGCCAGTCGCCGCGATTTGATTCTTCATCCCCTCTGTTGACGACAACCTGTCCTAATAACAGAGGGTCAGTGGGAGGCAGTTTTCTCCCTTGAGTATAGGGCAAAAGCTCACGTCAAACCCAATACTGGAAGAATTCCCCTATCTTCCCTCATTTTTCCCTCAATGGGGTAGTCTCAGTGCGATCGCGGAAAGTGATGGGGGCTATATTTGTATAATTTGATACATAGAAGACCGGGGGTAGAGCGGAGATAGCTCATCAATAATACCGACGCAATTATTGATGAGAAGACGGCTAAAATTATCTCACGCCCGTTGTTGGAACAAGTGAAGCCATGTCCCACCCACCCATTGAGTCTTCAATCACGTTTTTCTATACCCATGACTTTGACATCTCGGCACGGTTCTATGAAGATAGGTTGGGTTTGGAGTTATGGCTCGATCAAGGGAGTTGTCGGATTTATCGGGTTAGTGGTGATGGGTATGTGGGCTTATGCCAAACTAGCGGGACAAAAACTCCACTCGTTGACAAGCAATCGAATGTGATTTTTACCTTGGTAACGCCGCAGGTGGATGAGTGGTTTAACTATCTGACTCGGCGTGGTGTTGAATTTGAAAAGCCGCCCCAGTTGAATGAAAAATACAACATTTACCACTGTTTTTTGCGTGACCCCAATGGTTATTTAATTGAGATTCAACGCTTTGAAAACGCTCTGGGGAGGGAGTGAAACGTTAGCTCGAACAGACGCAACTGGGTATCAATTATCATCGTCGCTCAATCGGCAACGCTGGAGTGTGTTGCACTCGCTCCGCTTAGTGCGATCGCTCATAATAGTGGCTAAGTTGGGTCGTCCCGTGAGAGCAAGTCGCCAGTCAGCCCAGATTTCGTATAGGATATCGACAATCCAACCAATCACAGGTAGCTTGGTGGCAGCATAGATCCACCCCATGCCTAGGATTTCGTAGACTCTCCGAAAGACTTCCACGTTTTTGATAATAGTGCCGTCGGGGAGTACAGCATGAATGCGCCTCATTGCTGTCTCAAAGTCTACGCCGCCATGCAAAGAGGGAGTATAGTCATCGTCGGCAATGTCCACAAACATCACTTTTCCTCGACCAGCATCCCGTTTTCTCAAGAAGTTGACTTATAGCATACACAACGGACATTCACCGTCGTACAGCAATTTGATTTGCCAGGATGGGGAAGCAGACACAGGATAATAGTTCTTAAGCGGGTCAAGAAGGCTGCCGATGATTAATGTGATCGTCAAACCCAACACTATACTATCGAGTTGCCAGCAGGGGCAGTGGTGAGAGTACCTGGAACCTGGCAGGATTATCAAACGTTGCTGGAACATTTAGGCGATTGCACTTCCCCTCGCGTAAAGTATCGCAATGGAGAACTGCTGCTGATGGTTCCTTTGCCCGAACATGGCAAGCAACTTGACATTATCGTGGACATGGTAAAAGTGTTGCTACGCCATCGGGGACTGAGGTTCGACTCTTACCACGAAACTACGATGGATTTGCCGGAGCATAGCGGTGTTATCCCTGACCATTTTTTCTATATTGGTGAGTTACCTGTGGTGGGAAAACGTCGGATTGACTGGAGTAGTGATCCGCCACCGGATTTAGCGATTGAGTGCGATGTTACCTCATTCACCAGCGTTAATGATTATCTGCCCTATCGAGTCAAGGAACTTTGGATCGTCCGCCGACAGAGGATTGAAATCTACCAGTTCCAGGATGAGCAGTATATTCGCGTTGAGCAGAGTCAGTTTTTCGGTGGATTTGACTTGAATGCTATTTTTACCGAGTGCATTAAGGATGCATATCAACTTGGATCGGGTGCGATTGATAAATTGAGCGTTAGCGTAGCGGCTCCGTAGGAGCATCGCTATCCTCGTCAACGCTGAAGTGCGATCGCTCCATTTGGCGTTGATGTTGGACGGGAGTAGAGTTGGATAGCAAAGGGGACAAGCCAATCTACGGTGATGAGCATAGCGTATAGTTCTCGCTAATCGCTCATAATAGATGAAAGTGTAATGAGTTTAAACGGGCTCTCCAGTAATCAGGGTGATAAGTTTTCTTAATAAAAGAGTTTAGCTCCTTGGCTCTAGTCTTGGCTCGGAACGATAGTGGAGAGTCAAGACTAGCGGGAGCCAAGTATCCTGGCTTTGGGGTGGTAAGTTTTTTCTGATATAAAGAGTGTAAATTTGACAAATTCTCCCTAAAAGGTATCTGCCCATGTCATCGCCTCTCGACTCTCTGCTCAACTTGTCAGGAGTAACAGTGGAAGGTCATTCCCAAGTAGAAGGTTATATTTGTATTCAACTGAAAATACTAGCTCATGAAATTGTCTGTCCTCATTGCTCAAAACCTACACAAGAACTCCATCAAGTTCGCTCAATTCTAGTCAGAGACTTACCAACTTTTGGGCAACCTGTATACCTGCGAGTCCCCCGCCGACAGTTTTACTGTCGTAATTGCCAAAAATATGTCACACAACAGCTAGATTTTCTTTCCCGGCGACGACGGTACACTCAACGATATGAATCTTATATTTATCAGCGGGTTTTAATGAGCAACATTACACAAGTAAGCCGGGAAGAAGATTTAACTGCCGATGAGGTCGAAGGCATTGGTGACAAGTTAAGACTGTATGCCAGTTGTCAAGGGGATTTGAGAAGATGCTTGAAAGAAAAACTGGTCAGAACCTCGCTGTTGTTCAGGAAAAGGTGCGACAATTAACTTAATCTTAGGTTTTCGTTGCTGTTTAACAATACCTAAATCTTGGTTTTCTTTTGCAGCGAAATACTGAACTGGGTCAGTTGCCTGACCTTTTTGATGAGCGACCGAAAAATGGTAAAGACCTCGATAAATCATTTCTAAAGAAATGGAGTCAAAAGGTAAAGAGAGTTCGTCGGCTACAGCATCACCCAAATCGACCAAGACAGCATAAAATAGCCAAGTTCCCCAGATCTGGAGCTGAATCCCATTGAGAGAACCCGTCCATAAATAACTGAGACCCAAGAGTCGTTTAACTGTATTAAAAGCGTCTTCGATTCTCCAGCGTCGTCGATATAGGTCTGCTACTACGTAAGGAGGTAATAGGGTCGGGTCAAGGACGCTCGTTAAATAAGAATGCCAAGTTTTGCCCGAACGAACCTCAATCAGACGTAAGGTAATAAATGGAGTTTTTTTCGTGCCACTCCCCAGGCGTACCCTTCTGTCTCGCAGAGCATAACTATCAGTAAATACTTGCTCAACTTGAATGGATGCTCCCTTCTTTAACCGAGTTACAAAATCAACTTTTTGTTCAACTAAGTTTAGCCAAAATCTGAAATGATAAAAGCCTCTATCCAGCAAAAGCAAGGTCTTTGCCGTTACTATCTTTAATATATCTTCTTCAAATTTGGTGTCCGAAACTCTGGGATTTTCCTGAAACCAAATCTCGACAGGCAGTCGGGTCATTAAATCGATTACTGTCCCCATTTTCCCGGCTAATTGCCCACTAGGGACATCTTCAAGACTACTAAGCTTCCGAAACAAGGCTTCCAATGTTGAACAGTCTACTATCCAAATCCTCTCAAACCTTGAGAGAGTAAATTGAACACATTCAGGTATTGGGCGACTAGTTCTGGTGTACCAAGCGGCTTTCAAATGTGGCAATAAATCCTTAAAGACTTTCTCGAATAAACGAGCGGGAAATGTCAAAAACCTTTGGGATAGTGCTTGTTGGCTAACACTCTTGGGACTACACCACAAAAACCCGTCCCTGGCTAACATTCTTGTCAGCTCGGTGACTCCTGCCACGTCTCGCCACAGTAAAGTTAATACCGCAGCTACCATTAAGGGTAAGTTGAGAATTCTGTGTACAGGCTCACTCAAAAAATCATTGCTCTCAGTACCGCAAAGACCTGGGACAAGGCAAGACTTGAATGGAAATTAGATGATGTTTATTACGAAGATGATCCTGATACTTGTCTTTGTGGACACTTTCCTATTATTGAAATTTGTGGTCTCCTCAATAAACAAAACGGAAGGACAGCTACAGTCGGAAACTGTTGTGTTAAGAAATTCATTGGGCTTCCCTCTGACAAAATATTCCAAGCAGTCAGGCGGGTTCGCCATGACAATACAAAGGCGCTAAACGAAGAAACAATTTCTCACGCATACAAGCATGGTTGGATCACCGATTGGGAACGAAATTTCTATTCCGATACAATGCGGAAACGTAATATGTCTGAAAAGCAGCGAACTACGCGAATCCAGCTCAAGAAAAAAGTCTTGTCAAAAATTATTGCTGCTCGTCCGAAAACTGATTAACTAAAAGCTTACTCTATCGTTAGGCGTCAATTCAGAGACAAAATTAGACTTACTGTACCAATCCGACAAGAATATACAACTGGAATAGCCACAGAGCTTAGAAATACTCTTTTGAAGTCCTTGACTTGATCCAGTTTTTGCACAAGTGAATTTAGAGGTAGATATTAAATTTCGGAGGATTAATTCAACTTACGGTGATGAGCGATGACACTAGAATTAGTGCTCGCACTATTAGTGGTGTTATTGATTATTAGCAATAAATATTTTGTGATGCTGCTCTAGTGCTTCCTTATTGGGTGCTAAACTAGCATCTACCGGAAGTTGTAGATACTTTCCCACCAGTTCGCTGTAGCAGGTTTCGACTAGGTTAGGGACAACAAGTACAATTTTTGTTTGCGGCTCAACTGAGATTAGGTGTAGGTCAAAGAGTGTGTGTATGTCTGCCCTAAGCTTATACAAATAAAGCTGTCATTACTAACTTGTCAACTGTTATACAAATATTGTATGTTCCCCCGAAGCTAAACCCTTCTGCAACACCGACAACACCCTCCCTATTATTCCTGCCAACAAATCACCTGCCGCTAACCACAATCGGAGGAAACACTTGACTTTTAATCAAATTATCTTAAATCCTATATCCTCTCACCGGATATTCCCACAACTCGATAGGATTGACATAGATACAACTCACGCTTGTATATGGCATACAGTGACTTCACCCTGAGAAAGGCGAAAGAGGAGCTAAATCTGACCTTCTTGGAGGGAGGGCGCTTCTTACCCAAAACCGAACCCATTGCCCCCAGCCCTTACCTGGCAGAGTTTCTAGCAGAAAGTATTCCACTCGCGATTGCCACAGGTTCAGAAAAAGCCCGTTCTGAGCTAATTATCAGTCCAATTCTATTTGAAGTCCGCAAAATCTTAAATCGGCACATTAGCTTCTTCTCAGGTGAAGACTTCACCGTAGATGTAGAAGCTGGATTGAGCGGTGTCTGTGACTTTTTAATCAGCCGTTCTCCCGAACAATTGTTAATTGAAGCACCTGTGATTGTTATCGTTGAAGCCAAGAAACAAAATCTCAAGGGAGGTTGGGGACAGTGCATCGCCGAAATGGTTGCTGCCCAACGGTTCAACGCCGCCAAAGAGCAACCCATTTCCACTATTTACGGAAGTGTGACGAGTGGAAATTTGTGGACATTCCTCAAGCTAGAAGCACAAACTGTAACCATTGATCTAACCGAGTATCTGATTCCTCCTGTAGAAGAATTGCTAGGTATGCTGGTGTGGTTAGCAAAAGAAGTATAGAGATGGAAGAGAGTTTTAACCATAGATTGCTGTGAATGTCTCCATCCTTAGATCGTATCTGCTAGTACCCCAAGCCATACAAAGCGCTTGGGTATGCTGGTGTGAATGGTGAAAGAAGGATAGCAGGGATACATAACGCCACAAAACTACCTTTACCACAACTCAGCCCGTACAAGAGCGATCGCAATGAGTGCGCTGTGGTAGGAACTTGACAAACCCAATAGAGTTGCTTAAATAGTCTTATACCATTCGAGACTTTGGTTAAGTAAGTATTTGTAACAAGCAATGGCACATCTGCTCTGTCTGACAACCACTACCGGAACTACCTTGACTACCAGCCTGGGAGGGTTGTGAGATAAGCCTGCTTGCCTTAAAAGCCAGAAATCGCACCCCTCCGAAGCCTTGCTTGGAGGGGTTTTTAATGGCTCGTAAACCCTGTAGGCAAAAGCACGCAACCACACGAACACAAAAACACAGATGATTCTTTGCGCTGACTTCATGACGACTACCACTACCATTACCACCGCAATCGCGCCTGGAGGGACGTGATGTAATTCGTCATGGCAGCAATACTCAAACGTTCCCCCCTCCAGGCAATCCTTGGAGGGGGTTTTTAGTTGATATCAACAGGAGAACAACAATGTACGACCATCGAATAGTCGCAAAAGCAATGGATCTATTTCATTTTGAAGAACACAGTCCCGGTATGGTTTTCTGGCACCCGATGGGGTTGAGGGTATTCCGGGGGATTGAAGATGTGATGCGACGAGTTTATCAGTCTCACGGGTTTGAGGAAGTGCGATCGCCTATAGCATTAAGCCGTTCGTTGTGGGAGAAGTCGGGACACTGGGGCAAGTTCGGTAACAATATGTTTGTCGTCGACAGCTTACAACAGGATAACTCGCTTGATGGGGAAGCCCAAAGCGCTGACTCCCAAGCCATTAACCTCAACTACGCCTTGAAACCCATGTCCTGTCCCGCTCACATCGCCATTTACAAAGCACACAAGCGAAGTTACCGGGAAATTCCCATGCGGCTGATGGAGTTTGGCATTGTGCATCGCAACGAACCGTCGGGTACGCTTTCAGGGTGTATGCGCTTGCGGCAGTTCGTGCAGGATGATGCTCATATCTTTTGCCGGGAAGCTGACTTGCTCGATGAGATTAGCAACTTTCTCAATATGGTTCAAGAGCTATATGCCGCCTTCGGTTACGAGAAGTTTATCATCCGAATTGCCCTCAGACCTGAACAACGGATGGGTTCTGACGAGCTATGGGATAAAGCAGAAGCCGTTTTAATGAATGCCTGTCAGGAATTGGGATACGCCTATGAACTGTCGCCGGGTGAAGGCTCTTTCTACAGTCCCAAAATTGAGGTGAGTCTGGAAGATCGTCTCGGACGTTCTTGGCAGTGCGGTACGATTCAGGTTGACTTTAATTTCCCTCAAATTTTTGAGCTGTCCTTCGTTAATTCGGAGGGTAAGCTAGAGCAACCCGTAATGCTACATCAGGCGGTTTTAGGTTCCATTGAGCGCTGGATTGGTATTTTACTGGAGAATCAGGGAGCATTACCGCTATGGTTAGCTCCGGTTCAGGTTGCTGTTGCTTCGATTTCTAATAAGTCGGCAGATTGGGCGGAAGCTGTATTTGCAAGGCTCAAACGTATGGGAATCAGGGCGGAACTCCATGCAGACGATGCCACGATTTCTAAGAAGATTCGGGAACTCTCGGAACGGAAGGTGCCACTGATTGCAATTGTGGGCGAACGCGAGGCAGCTAACAATACGGTGAATCTTCGTCGCTTGGGGGTTTCAGCTCAGGAGGACATTGCATTTTCCCAGTTAGAAGAGGAGCTTTCTAGTCTTGGCAATAAGGTGTCGGTTGTACGCTGAGGTAATGAGGATTGACGGGCGATCGCATACAATCACATAACATAGATGAGCGATCGCCCAACCTCCCCAGAGAGCATTTTCTGTTCGCCAACGGCATCAGGACTTACGCAAAGGGAAACAAGGGAGAATGCTTGACTCAATTAGACGCCAATCTCAACCGCACCAGCAAATCATTCAAAGCATCTTTGCCAGACGGGGATTCAGGTAACAAGCTTACTTGAGACGCTTCCTCCAATTCACGACGCAGGCGGTGATATTCGCTGAGATAAAACGCCATATTCGTATCCTCCAGAAATGATTTTTCTTTCCCTGCAAGCTTTTGGGCAATCAAGTCAGGAATGTAGGGCAACTTAAATTTTTCATTTAGCTGTACCAAGTTAGCCTCTACAATACCGGTTTGCATCAGGTGAATGCCAGTCAACAGCACTCGATAGACGTAAAGCAATGGTTTCACGCGTCGCGGATTGTCTTTGGCAAAGAGTCCCCACTGAGTTTGGGCAAATCCTAAGTAATGGTGAGAGTGGTGGCGTGTAATGCAATGTTTGGCGATCGCTGTCAATTCCTCATGCTCTGGTGTTGTATGAACGACTAAAGGTGAATACAACTGCTCCAGAACGTAGCCATTCTTTTTCAAGAGTAGTGAGAAGAACTTCTTGATATCGTGGGTGACGAGGTCAAGTTGCAGCCCTTCCCAGACTTGCGAGACTTCTATTGTCTCACGCCCCAGATTTAGTCCCACAACTTCCGATACTGGCAAAATGTGGACACCTCGTAAGTCATAGTCAGAGTCAGGAGAGGGAAAGCCATACAAGTGTGCGCCGCTGATTGTAGCAAACAGGATTGGGTAAGGTTGGTAGGCTAAAGCTGCACTTAATAGCTGTTCTCCTTGCTGCCATCGTTGCATAACTGTCTGCTCCAAAAACGATCAGATTTGCTCTCTTGCCCTCATCAGGACGGCGAAAGTAGAAAGTAGAAATGTAGATGGTAGCTCTAACGTAATGTTTCCTCACCGTTGGCAAGAGCCTGGGTTCGACGCGCTTTAATCAAGAAGGCATTGGCTTTTTCATAATTAGGGCGTTCCGGTAAGGTTGTGGCAGCGAAGGCTGTATCGAACTCTTGGTGTAGACTCAGCCGCAGTGCATTGACCTCCTCCCAAGCCACCTCACCCCGTTTAATAGTAAGTAGCTGTTGCCGATGCTCCTCGATCCTGACTGGCACAAAACCCTCTTTCAGCACGGTGATACCTGACAGCAACAGGCGAATCAAGTGCATGACATGCTTCCACTTGAGTACCCCTTTGGTACGGATGTCTTGCTCCATCTTCTTAAATTGCGACATCACGTAGCTATTGTAAGTTTGGTAGACCAGTTGGGAGAGAAATATCGATCGCATTGCCAGCAGTTCCTCTGCCAGTGGGGTTGCTGTTTCCACCAGTGGCGTGTAGAGGCACTCCAAAACATTTGGGTTTGCCTTTAGTGCTAGGATTAAAAACTTCTGAAGTTCCCAGTAGCACTCTTGATTGTCTTTATTTTCTATCTGTTCTGGGATGCCATACAGCGACCAGTGGAGTTGGGCAGGGGGTAGGTAAATCCCTCTGCGATCAGTATCAGAATTGGCATCATCAAGACCATAAGCCCTAGAACCGACAATACACCGATAAATAACGCACTCATGTAGGTTTAACTCAGCAAGTTCGGTTTCTGCCTGCTGTAAACCTTCTGTTTGAAAGTGTTTGCGGATGCTGAATTCATGCCGATGTAGTGTAACTTCAACTCCACTAGGCAGACGTATACGGTAGGCGTGGGAGTTGTCTGTCGGCGCTTTGACCACCACACCCACTGCTCCCCGCAAACAGAACAGTTCTCCCGCAGAGCCTTTGACCTGCTTGCGGCTCACAACTTGTGTGCCAACCGGCAAAATCAGGTTGAGATTGATTGGATGCTGGATATTTACCATGTGGACAGCTCCTGGGATTGCTAATACCAGTGGACGAGACGACCTGTTTCTACTTTCTACCGTTGGCTGAAAGATTCAGTAAGCGGATTGAATACACCCGCTTGTATTATACTTGTATTATAACTAATTCATTAGAGTTGGGGGCAACCCTGTGTTCGACAAGTATCACCCTAGGCGCTGGCACATCAGCACTAGCCCTGCCAAAGTTATGCACTTCGCGATCGCGCTCCAGTTAATGCACAGATTTGGTATAATTTATACTATCTCTCGCTGGTAGAAAATCCACCTCCAAGCATACGGTTTTGTATTGTTCCCGTGGCAGATCCAGATTTTGTGTCTCGGAACGCTAGTGATCTACCCACAAACGTTACCTTGCAAGCTCTACTTAATCTAAATCATCAGCGAGATTTGGAGGGTCATTTCACAATAGATACTTATCCTGAGTGTGTAGCAATTCGCCAATGGCTTGAGCATTTTGATCGAATTGACGCTTATTTCTCTTTACACTCTGCCCATTGTATTAGTCCAAGACTATTTTTTTATGTGAGTAGCAGATCTAATTTGGCTTGGGTGCGCCAAGTTGCGAGTCAGGTTACTGCTACGACACCAGATTGGATTCCACTGTTGTCTCAAGACCCAATGTCAATGTCGAAAACCTCAGAGGTTTGAACGTTACCGCTATGGAAATCCAACGGGTTATCTTAAATAATATTGGGCTATTTGAAAACCTGGAAATTCCCTTAGCACCCACTGAGCAAAATCCCAGCAATATCACCGTCTTTGTTGGTAATAACGGGGCTGGTAAAACCTCTGTGTTGAAAGCCTTAGCAACATCCCTTAGTTGGTTTACTGCTCGTTTACGTACAGAAAAAGGTAGTGGTAACCCTATCCCCGAAGATGACATACTCAACGCCGCCAACGCCGCCACTATTGAAATAGAAATTTGTGATTCTTCTGGGGCATCAGACAATCCTAATCAAAGCGAGTTCGAGCATCACTTCAAGTGGACTTTAGCCAAAAACAGAATTGGACGTAAAGCCGGGTACACTAGCCATCTCAACGACTGCACCCGCTTAGCCAATCGTTATCGTGATGCCCTTACCCGTGATGACAAAACTAGCCTGCCCATCATTGCGTTTTATCCCGTCGAGCGCGTCGTACTTGATATTCCACTAAAAATTAGGACTAGGCACACTTTCTTGCAACTTGATGGTTACGATAACTCCCTAAGTCAGGGCGTTGACTTTCGCCGCTTTTTTGAGTGGTTTCGGGAACGGGAAGATACTGAAAATGAATCAGGAATTTCTGAAGATTTGCTGAACCAACTGAAACCATTATTGGAAACTAATCCAGACGCATGGCAACGGTTAAACGAATTCAATGCCTCGGCTAGAGATCGGCAATTAACCGCAGTTCGCACCGCCATTCGCCAATTTATGCCCCAGATGGACAACCTGAGAGTCCGTCGTAAACCCCGTCTCTACATGGCGATTGATAAAAACGGTGAAACTCTGAATGTAGCCCAACTTTCACAAAGCGAAAAATCGCTCATGGCTCTGGTTGGTGATATTGCCCGCCGTCTAGCAATGCTGAACCCTGCCCTAGAGAATCCCCTAGGAGGTGACGGTATCGTCTTGATTGATGAAGTCGATTTGCACCTACATCCCTCTTGGCAACGCAGCCTGTGCGATCGCCTAATCGCAACTTTCCCAAATTGTCAGTTTGTGCTGACTACCCATTCACCTCTGGTGATCAGCGACTGTAAAAATGTTTTAGTTTACACCTTAACCAATGGTGAATTGCGACAATTGCCCTCTCAGTATGGACAAGATGCTAATACTGTCTTATTAGATGTCATGGACACCAGCATCCGTAATGAGAAAATTAATGCTGAACTGAACGATCTGCTGGATGCCATACAAGATTCAAAGCTAACCGAGGCTCAACAACTACTTGCAAAATTAACTGAGGAACTACCCGCCAATCATCTGGAATTGGTCAAAGCTAAACTACTGCTCCGTAAACAAGAATTGCGTCATGCGAACCATTAGTAAAGGGACTGAACCGTCCAGCTTAACAGCCTGGAAACGAGCAAATCCTCACGGACGCTACAACCAGTTAACCGAAGATATTCGCCGCACTATTCGAGAAGATGCCCTAGCAGAACAATTCTATCTTTGCGCCTATTGCTGTCAGGGAATCCAAGATATTGAGGCTTGCCACAATGAGCATATAGAAGCTCGAAAATTGAATCCTAGACGCACGCTTGACTTTTCAAATATTGTCGCCAGTTGTAATACCTCTAATCAATGTGGTGATGCCCATAAATCACAACCCCTACCCCTAACTCCCCTGATGACAGAATGTGAAACAGAACTTCGCTTTAAAATTAGTGGTCGGGTAGAAGGGTTGAGCGAGCGGGCAATCGTCACGATTCAAGTCTTAAACTTGGGAGATCATGAAAAAAATAACCGTGCCTTGATCGAAAAACGCAAGCAATTGTCTAATGCCTTATTATGGACAAACAGCATAGACCCCGATGAAGGCTTAGAGGATGAAGAACTGTTAGAGATGTTAATCGGTGACCTATCACAACCCCAACAGGGTCAGATGGAACCTTTTACTCCAGTGGTAATTAATATCTTGCGAAGTTGGCTTCAATCTTGAGAGCAACTCTTTAAATGGTTATAAATCAGCCTATATTTGGCAGTTCCATTTGATGTTTACCAAACGTTTTTTCAATACGAATTCACTCAAACTGGTTGTAATCAAAATAAAAGCTAATCATTGGAGGTTTTAATGAGAACTTCTAGAGATTGCAGGTATAACCAATGCTTGGAGAGCGAAGTTTGACTGCTAGATTCACAGTTTGAAATCTAATGCAAGCAATCGCATTGTAACTTTCGGTTTGGGCAGTACACCAAACCTATCTGTGGAAGAGTGAGTCTAAACCACTTGTGCAATAACTTGCCCGATCTCTTGAGGGGTTGCACCTGTCGCCAACATTGCCCGAATCAGCAATTCAATAGACACTGAAGCATCCCCATTCTCAGCTTTAGCAATACGAGGTTGGCTTGAATGTAATTTATCTGCTAGTTCCCTTTGAGTCATTGATTTTTGTCGCCGTTCTTTCAGATAACGGCTGAGTGCAAGCTTAATCTCAATAAATCTTGTTTCCTCTGGAGTAAGGTCTAGAAATTCTGAGACAGTTCCAACGTTCCAACCTTTGCTCTCTAATTTTTTCCTCTTAGCTTCTTCCATATCTCTAGTCCTCCATATCTTTGTCATACTTGCTCAGTCGTTTTTGGCAGGTATCAATAACGCTGGCGGGTGTTGTTCTCGTTGTTTTGTTAAACACCTCAAGAATTAAAATTGCATCCTCATCAATGCGGTAGATAATTCTCCAGTTCTTCCCTGAATCTCGAACCCGTAGTTCATGGCAGTGTGTCCCAATATTAGGCATTGGTCTTGAGTGAGGCAACCCTAAATTTTCGCCCTGCTGCAACCGTCTCAACAACACACCTGTTTCTATGCGTGCTTCTTGGCTAAAAGGAGGAGTTTTAACTTCCCCATGCAGCCACACTAACGGTTTATCTGTTTCGTCCATACACCATTTATATCATATTTGATATATTCATCAATGTTTGGAGAGTGAAGTGTGACTGTTAGATTCAGAGTTTGAAATCTAATGCAAGCGATCGCATTGTATCCTTCAACTTAATGCGATCGCCCGATTTTGTAGGTCAGTTTGCAGGATGAAACCCCACACTCATCACTGGTTCTTCACTCAAACCCGGGTGCGATCGCCCAATCTTGTAGGTTGGGTTGAAGTATGAAACCCGACACTCATCAGAGCTTCTCCACTCAAACTCTGGTGCGATCGCTCAATCGAGTCATGTTTGGTTTCACGTTACCCACTGATTCACAAGTGAAGACGTGACAAGCTCAACCCAATCTACAGGGAAAGGCGATCGCATTTGAAGATATATGGAATAATTCAGCCTATCATCGAGAAAACACCTAATATACAGAACAATTCTACCTATCGACTTAATTTGGAATGATATACGGAAAAATCCTGGCTATCCTCTAGAACTAGATGGATAGCCAGAATCGTTCAGCCTAATATATAGTTGCCGAAGGTAATTGAGCGACCCTATAATCTGTAAAGGCTCCAGACTGCTTGGGCGTTTGCTAGTATATGAAGTAAAAACCTGATAAAGTCTATGACCCTAGCAATTGCTCTTGAGCCTGCGCCTATAGAGACTGATCAGTATGGTGTTGTGAGAGTTGCCAAAACTCGCGTCACCCTAGACACTGTTGTAACAGCTTTTTTAGAGGGATGTACGCCAGAGGAAATAAGAGAACAGTATCCGTCGCTTCAATTATCAGATATCTACCTGGTTATTGGTTACTACCTTAGACATCAAGATGAGGTTCATGCCTATCTTGCAGAACGTCAACGTCAAGCAAATGTGATTCAACAAGAGGCTGAGCAACGTTTTAGTCCCACTGGAATACGTGATCGCTTAGTTGCTAGGCGAAATCAATCCAGGTGATCTGAAATGGCTCGATTCCTGGCTGATGAAAATTTTAACAACCAAATTGTGCGAGGTGTTCTTCGTCAAAGTCCAGATGTTGATATTGTTCGTGTTCAAGATGTCAATTTGTCGGGAGCAAATGACCCAACCGTTTTAGCATGGGCAGCCCAAGAGGGACGAATTGTCCTGACTCATGATGTTGCTACCATGACAACTTTTGCCTATCAACGTATCCAAGCTGGATTGTCAATGCCTGGGTTGTTTGAGGTGAACCGTCGTGTCCCAGTAGGGTTAGCGATAGAGGAAATTATCTTGATTGCGGAGTGCAGTCTTGAGGGTGAGTGGGAAGGACAAGTAAGATTTCTCCCTCTACGATAGACAAGAGTAGTGATTGCCACCTAACATTGCGTTGGTGCGGACGGTACAGAGATTATCGGTGAGAGTTCGAGGTTATCTGCCGCCGCACAATTTCACCGTTAAGCTTCACTCTTCTGTAGGGCTGTTCTTACTACCCACTCTTGCCGAAGCGCGATCGCTTTTCAAAGGGGGTGTCAGCGAAGATGGGAAATAACAATTATTAAACTCAGTGAACTCAAAACCATGCAAATTACCATCGACCTCCCTGACAATCTATCCCTCACAGAATCAGACCTGCGCCGAGAAGTTGCGATTGCTCTCTTCCAGCAAAACATCCTGCTCATCGAGCAAGCGGCTCAAGTCATTACGATGGATGTAGACGATTTCTATCAAATCCTCGTCGATCGAAGTATCCTCACCCCCCCAAGCGACCCTGACGATGACCCCAAGGAACTCATCTTTGCCCATTTGCGAATCTCCTTACAACAAGCCAAAGAAGGCAACTTGAAGCCCGTCTCCCAACTTTGGGAAGGTATGGATGTCGATTAACTCGCCCATTCAAATTACCGTCAGCTTTCCCTCAGCCACGCCAGCAAAATTGCTGGGATTGTATCCTTCAACTTAATGCGATCGCCCGATCTTGTAGTTCGGATTGAAGGATGAAACCCGGCACTCATCACTGCTTCTCCACCTCAAACAAGAGCGCGATCGCCCCATGAGTCATGTTGGGTTTCACGTTACCTACTGATTCATATGGTTCAGGTAAAACGTGAGATTTACAAGCTGCTTGCAGAGCAGTAATTAGGAGGTTGTTATGATAGTTAGACACACCTGAAAACACCAATGGCCACTCCTGCGTTTGTTTACGCCTTTGACAATTTAGGTCCTGAAAGGTTTGTTCAGCTCTGTGGACTGCTCCTTGGTGCTCGCTATAAAGGATTCTTACTAACCAGTCCCGGCCCTGATGGAGGCGTTGACGCTGAAGATTGTCCAACTCTAGGCGAACTTGTACTAGAATCACCAGCAGTCTTGCAAGAAACTCTATTGCAACCCACCATGAAAGCCGTTTTTCAGTTTAAGCATAAGGTAGTTGCAAGAGTCGGAGAGGCAAACGCTCGAACACAGCTTCTTTCCATGTACCGCTCCACAAGAACTCGAAAGAGCGAAGTACTTGGTTCGGAGATCGCAAAGCGGAATCCTGACGCATACATACTGGTGACGAATGTCGAAATCAACTCTGGATTTAGATCATCCTTTACAGAGTTGTGTCGTGAAGAAAATCCAAACATTCAGAACTATCAAGTGATTGGTTTAGACGAGCTAGAAGCATGGGTTACGCAAGAACGGCAACTAAGAACTCTTTATTTCCCAACAATATTTTCCCCAGCGAGATTCAATCTAGCTTTGAAGTTAGCTCCAGGATGTACATACAAGCAGATCTCTCGGTGGGAATCTGATGGAGCTGAGTACTCTCCAGATAGACCAATTCTTTGCTTAACTGTGATGAATGTTGGAGAAGCAACTTCCTATCTTTCAAGTATCAAATTCAAGATTTACCAGCAGGGTGAAGTTAGTTACTTTATGAAGTCCCCCATTCCATCCAACCAAATTGATCCGCTAGCCAATCCAAAAATAGGCGAACCTATTGAGCCAGGTCGCAGCGCCGAGTTTCGATTTCCCTTTATGATGTTTCAGCGCCATGCAAAGGAGAAAGGTGAATACTTTCTTGACTCCGTAGTGGTTTGGGATCAAATTGACAACCTTTATTCTCTTGAAATATCTAATGAAATTCGTGAACTCCTCTTTGGTACAAATGCTTGGATTGATCTTGGTTGAAGTGCAGGTGTCTAACAACTTCGCTGCACCGATGAAGCCCAATGGCAGTGATGCAGAGGTGACTTGTTGAAGGTTGATTTCTCGATCGCATCTCAATTTGGCAGCGACTAGGCGTAAGTTATGAACAAAGATCGATTTGAAAAGCTTTTATACGAAGAAGAAGGAAACACGCTTGACTTCAAGAAGGAGCAGTATCTGTTTTCAAAGGCAACCGAAATAGAAAAATCGGAGTTGCTTAAGGATATCCTAGGCTTTGCCAATGCTTGGCGTAGAGCCACTGCATACATCCTCATTGGAGTAGAAGATGTTCAAGGTGGTCGTGGAAAGATTATTGGCATTTCTCCGAATGACCACTTGCATGATCATGCACTCCAACAGTTTGTCAACAACCTAACTAATCAGCCAGTAAGGTTTCACTATGAAGCATTCAGCGCTGAGGGCAAACAGATCGGCATTATATGCATTGAAGAACAAATACGACCTATCTATCTGAAGCGTGACTACGGCAAGCTCAAGAAGAATGAAGTTTATGTTCGCAGGGGAAGCTCTACTGATCCGACAAAGCCAGCATTACCTGACGAGATTGCAACAATGAGACTCGGATCGTCTCAAGAAGATGCCTTACTCTTTATTCAGTTCTGTCATGTAGAGACTGAGAAACCTATAGGATCTTCACTTGCTTGGGAGTCTGAGTATTGCAAAATGCCATCAAAGTTCTCAATTCCCGATTTGCCCAGCCCAAGACGTGAGATCTGGCAATCTGACATCTACGATCAGACGAACCGTGATTTTTATCGCGAGTTAGCCGATTACGAATATACTCGTAGGCTTTGCCAACCTGTGCGATTAGTTGTTGAAAATACTGGTAAGGTTGCTGCCAAAAATGTGCGCATTGAGATGACAGCTTCAAACCAGTCCGAAATCACCGCCTTGGAGAAATCTAATTTGCCATCACGACCTAGTAGAGATAGGTTTGCAAAGCTTGCCTTTTTGAGAGGGATTCGATCCATTCATAGAGATCCTGGTGATGTCAGAATTGAGAATACCTCTGAAACGCTGATTATTAAAGCCGACTTTGGAGATCTACAACCTGCGAGACGTGTCTGCTCAGAAACTTTCTATATTGGTAGCAGAATTAGCCAAGAGATTGTGCTATCTGTCTTTGCTTATGCCGATAATTTAACGATTCCTAAAGAGTTCACGTTTAATATTTCTGTTTCTTCAAAGATGACATCAATGACCTTCGAGCAGTTGAAGTTGATGGGATAACATTTCTCTTTGAGGAATATATTTTTGGAAAGCGTTGAAGCATATCATCCCAAGTTACTATGTCAGCACTCGCATTTCTTCCCACGGGATAGTTAAACTCATTTTCTCCAGTTGTAGAAAAGTTCATCCTGGATTTGTTGAATAACATATCCAATAAATAACAATTTCAACTTCTGTTGTTTAATGTACAAATACCCTCGCACCCCTCATATAGAAGGTTCACGGCTCCAACCGGGGGATGAAGATTTGGATAGCGTGCCTTTCAGCTCCATTGCGTCTCAATATGTGGCAGTCGAAGAAAAAGTGGATGGAGCCAATGCTGCCATAAGTTTTAGTCCTGATGGGCAAGTGCTGTTGCAGAGCCGGGGACATTATTTAACCGGAGGAGAGCGAGAAAAGCACTTTAACTTGTTCAAACAATGGGCGTACAGCCATGCAGGAACGTTCTGGGAAGTGCTGGGCGATCGCTACATACTCTATGGCGAATGGCTCTATGCCAAACACACCGTCTTTTACGACTCCTTACCTCATTATTTCTTTGAATTTGATGTGCTAGACGTTGAACAGCAGCAGTTTCTCAGTACCCAACGTCGCAAGGAGTTACTCGCAGGATTACCACTGGTTTCCGTACCCGTCTTGTTTTCCGGTGTACTAAAGTCCTACAAACAGCTAACGGGATTGCTGGGTAACTCTAATTTCATCCAGTCAGGACACCCTTCGGCAAAGCTCAGTGAACACCTAGAACGCTTCCGGCAAGCTTGTGAGGAACGGGGATTAGATGTGGAGCGAAGTCTCAAACAAACTGACCCCAGTCCCCTGATGGAAGGGTTGTATATCAAGGTTGAAGAGGAAGCGGTTGTAACTGCTCGTTACAAATACGTCCGTGCTAGCTTTTCAACCACCGTGCTGCAATCGGATAGCCATTGGCTCAACCGCCCGACCGTTCCCCTCAGATCATAGTCGATTTGTCTATTTCCAAAAAGACAATCGCGATCCAAACTATGCTGCCTTTGATGACACTCGATTCGAGGTTGTCCTGATGTCGGGGTTACCGGGTGCTGGCAAAGACTCTTGGATTCGGGAGTACCTTCCAGATTGGACAGTAATCT
The DNA here is from genome assembly GCF_015207375.1 of Coleofasciculus sp. LEGE 07092. GTDB lineage: Bacteria > Cyanobacteriota > Cyanobacteriia > Cyanobacteriales > Coleofasciculaceae > LEGE-07092. Next base: position 26,048 of record NZ_JADEWY010000085.1, read on the forward strand.
CCCTGGATGAACTGCGACAAGCGATGAACATCTCTCCCAAAGATGACCAAGGTGCTGTCGGGGAACGAGCCAGGGCGATCGCTAAAGACTACATGAGAGCCGAAAAATCGTTTGTTTGGAATGCGACTAATCTCTCTCGGCAACTGCGTTCATCGTTAATTAATCTATTTTCTGCTTACCACGCACGGATTCGCATTGTCTACCTGGAAGTTTCTTGGGAAGAGTTGCTGCGGCGCAATTATTCTCGCGCTGCTAATGTGCCGGAAGCGGTGATTGGGCGAATGCGCGATCGTTTAGAGGTTCCAGACCTTACTGAAGCCCATCAGGTAGATTGGGTGGTGGAGAGTTGAGTGCATCTAAACGAGGTAAAGTTGACCATCTTTCGGCTCAATGAATAGTAGCGCCCTCGAAATTGAGCACGCTCTTCAGGCGTATTGCCAGCCTTCCAGAAATCTCCATTCAGAATGACTTTGACTACACGACTGTTTCCCGGTGTGACAAATTCTCGCTCTGAGCGAAACTCTAATGGCTGGGCATCGTACCATTTTCTGGCAATCTCGCGAGTGGCTTCCAGTTCTTCTTGTTCAAAAGATACCTCCAACTCGATCCGTGGTGTTCCCCATCGCCAGTAGCGCCCTGGCAAAAACCCAATCCAATCAAAGTCAACAATGCTCCGAATCCGCCCAGTTGCCAGTGCTAGCGGTAGAGCGATCGCTTGTAACAAGGTTGTCTTGCCAGTACCATTGTCCCCTAGTACTAGGAAGCGATCGCTGACTTCATCAAGAGTTTTGTTTTTAAAGGAAACCGCCAAACTTTCAAATTTCTTGAAGTTCTGAATGGAGATGGATTCTACTTTCACCTGCCACTTGCTCCCGTTCCTAGTGGATGACACCAATCATATCTTCCTTCCTAACCACCCTACACGAGCGAGATGTCTGCTAGAAGTACGTCCTGTTGGTGATGGCAATGCGATCGCTCCCCAACACAATGAGGATTGAGGCAGTGCCGCTTTCAGGCGGTAACGCTGCTATTTCTAGGTAGCTTGCAGAAGTTTCACTGCTGACAAAGCTCCAATAAATGCTGGTGAAAGGAGATAAGTCTTTGTCCTTACAATTTATTTCAGTTCCACCCACAAAGGGTCAAGCCCCAACCGGATTAGTGGTGTGCTTGCATGGCTTTACTGGCAACTCCCAGCAGTTAGCCCCCTTTGCCCCCATGTTCAATCTGCCGGAATACCAATTTCTGTTCCCCGATGCCCCTTATTCTAATCCTTACGGGGGTAGAATGTGGTATAATCTACGCTCCCAGGATTATCAGGGTTTACAAGGAAGTCGGCAACAGCTAACAGACTGGCTGAAGTCAAGAGAGAGTAGCACTGGGGGTAGCCAAGAGTGCGATCGCACAAAGCGATGGGAATACAGTAGCGACTTCAACGGATTCGGGGGGTTACATACATCAATTCTCGCTGGGAAACACGCTGGATAAATTGAGAGATAAATCAGAGAAACTCGGCAGAGTTACCCTAGCATTTGGCAGAAAAATCTGCTTGTTGGCATAGCCAAAGTTACCTTGTAAATCTTGATAAGGCTGAGTGTAAACTTCCAAACAACTGGCTAACAAATTAAATATCCAATAATCAGAAATTCCCGACTCAGCGTAGAGGGGTAACTTCACCTCTTGGTCATACTTCAGTGTAGAATCTGCCACCTCAACGACTAATAAAATATCACCGGGACGAGGATGACCTGATAAGTAGCGATCGCTACGATTACGTGCAATCACCAAGTCGGGTTCGGGTTCGCTATTGGGAGGCAACGTAATCGGTTCCTGTCCTCGAACAATCGCCCGCCGTTGCAACATCATCGTCATTTCGTAAACCAAGGAGGTATTGCAAACAGTGTGAGGGGTTCCTTTGGCTACCATTTGCATCAGTTCTCCACGAATTAACTCCACTCGGTCATTTTCCGTGAGAAACCCCAGTTCAATGAGACGGTGATAATCTAAGAGCGTAAACCGTTTTGGAGTAACAGCGCTGAACGTAGCCATAAGTCGCGGCAATCTGTCAGGGATGGACGAGAGAGTTTAACCACAGTCTAGCTCGAACAACCTTGCCAGATGAATGTAGACATGATATCAGTTCCAGACCTTAAAAACGGTGGATTGGCTTAAAATGCCGGATGCAGTTCTGGGTTAAACGCTAAGTCCTTCACAGATGAAACTGATTTTAGTAGATCCTAAACAAGCCTTATGCAAAGCATGGGAAGAACAATTTCAAAATTTGCCCAATGTTGAAATTGTTCAAGGATACTTTGAAAGGCTACCGAAATTTGATTGTATGGTCAGTGCTGCCAATTCTTTCGGCATGATGGATGGAGGAGTAGACTTAGCGATTGTAAATTTTTTTGGGCAACCGATTATGAAAAATGTACAAACAGCTATTTTACGAAATTACCTTGGAGAACAACCAGTTGGAACCTCTATGATTGTAAAAACTGGACACCCACATCATCCTTTTATTGCTCACACTCCGACCATGCGAGTTCCCATGCCTATTGCCCATACCGACCATGTCTATTCGGCGATGTGGGCAATGCTTTTGGCAGTACATCATCATAATTGGACTACTAACCAGAAGATTAATATTGTGGCTTGCCCAGGACTGGGAACAACAACAGGTAAAATGCCTTACGCTGAAGCAGCTCAGCAAATGGCAATGGCTTATAAAAACTTTCTCCATCCTCCAAAACAGCTAGATTGGGATGTGATTACACAACGAGCCAAACCCCTAAAATCCTACCAAATTGCTATGGAATATTGGGCTACTCAGAAAAATATATAGGATTTATATCGACAAAATAATTGACTAATTTGGTGACTTCGAGCCAACATACAACGAATGTAGATTTAATGATAAACGCGATAAAAAGGTAAATTAAGCTGTGACCATTCTTGGATTTTAAACCTTTATAAATCGTATTTATCAATGGCATCTGGTGTTAGGGGACAGTGGGGGTAAGACAGGATTTTGCAGTTGTAGGTTACGTCTGAGAGTAACTCACCTTTTTTAGACAGTCTGGCTTTAATATAATGGTACTTGAAACCGGGTAGATATCCTCCTGAAGAGTCTGTGGGAACTGCATTCATGTATATCCATTCTGTACGCTCTAGAGTCATTGAGATATCACCCGCTCCTAGTTTTGTAATTCCAGCCGATAAAGTGATATCCTTAGTAGTTGATTAACCGAAAGGCTGACCTGTTAGCTGTAATTCATCGTCCCTAAGGCAGAACAAGCCAATAACAGTTGTTGGTTAAACTGACTTGTCTATCAATGTCGATTTGTCGCTACAAACTATCTCCCGTTTCCCGAACTGTAATTAATGGGATGTATTTTACAGAACAGCAACAGGTAAATTATGAGTTTTGAAACAAACTTTTTGTTAGCTAAAGCTAACTCTATCCCCGTTCTCGCTCAAACTCAGAGCTGAACAGAGCAACCAGCACCGATATTTTCAATTAACTTAGGTGGACTCCTACAGCAATACAATAACCCTGAAGGTTATTTAACGATAGGAATGTTTATTTTCCTCCTTTTACTCTCTCGGTTTATGGGAAGTGGGAAAGGCAAGATTACCACAGGTAAGCTTTGTGGAACTTCGGAAAAGGTGGCAGCTACTCGGCTGTCACTCAAACAAATTAAGGAACGTAAACACAATAAAGTTACCCTTTGGTGTGGCAGTCCTCGCTATTGGTGGAACGTGAAAAAACTTAGAAGTCTTGTCTCTACTTTCCAAACACTTTTGGGATCTGCTCCGACTGTCTGGCTTCCTCATGCAGAACGGTCAATTTTAGTAATTGGAGCGCCTGGGTCTGGAAAAACTTTTTCCACAATAGATAGGGCGATTGAAAGTGCGATGGTACAAGGTTTTCCAATTATGATCTACGATAAAAAAGGAGAGCAACTCAAACTTCACGCACCGCTAGCGGCTCGCTATGGTTATAAAGTATCGGTATTTGCGCCGGGGGAACCTTATTCGGGTGTTATTAATCCTCTTGACTTTATGAAATCCCCTCAAGATTCCGTAATGGCTGGGGAAATCGGTCAGGTTATTAATCGAAATGCTAGCTCCGGTCAGGGAAAAAGTGATGAGTTTTTCTCTAAAGCTGGGGACTTATTGGCTAAGGCACTGCTTCAATTGGTCAAGGGGTCTAAGTATCCAGACATGGCAATGCTCTATGCAGTTATGCGATTGCCAAATTTGGTAAAGCGGATTGATTATGCCGTACAATCTCGTAAAATTGATGAGTGGGTAGCTACCAGTTTCAACCAGTTTTTGAGTGCCAAGGAAGCTGAAAAAACTATTTCTGGAATTCTGACAACGGCGGCGGGAACGTTTAGCGGGACTTAAACAAATATCAACCCCAAATAAAGCCCAAACTCGCTTTATAGGCGATAAATACGTCCCTATTCTCATTCAACCAAGCCATAAAACGACTCGACATCGCTGTACGAAACGCTTCTAAAGCGTCGCCAAAAGTGTTTAAAGGTTTATTCGCCCACCTTCGTCTCAATCCTCCCGTTAAGGTGTGCCATAAAATAAATGTATAGGCACAGAACACCAGAATAAAATGTCTGAGCAAGCTTCTATAATCCCTGAC
>NZ_JADEWY010000288.1 GCF_015207375.1 Coleofasciculus sp. LEGE 07092
CCCCCGCACCCCCGCTCCCCATCTCAAGCTGATTCCAAAGTCCTTTTAGCCTCCTGAGCTACCTGTTCGACTGAATCGTTTGCCAGAGTTTCCAGTGCTGAGTGAGCCTCTGAACCTCCTAAGCGTTGAAGTGCCTGTGCTACGCGGTAGCGAATTTGCCAGTCAGGATTGGTAGCATAGGGAACTAGTAGCGGTACGGCGCGGGCATCGCCTAATTCTCCAAAAGAACTAATCGCAGCCGTTTGTATCAAACTGATATCAGAGCTGAGGGCTTCTTCTAAAAGTGGAAAAGAACGCGGATCGCCAAGTTCTCCCAAAGCGGCAATAATACTAAACTGCACTAGCCACTCCGAACTCTGGTGATAAAGCTGTTGCAAGTCTTCAAAGGCTTCTGTAAGCTTCAAAGCTGCCAAGGAGTCAGCCGCTGCTGCTTGCACGTCAGCTTCTGAATCATTAAAAAGCCGATCGCGCAATAATGCCAGGGACTTTTGTAAATCTTGATTCCCCAGAGTATCAAACTGGCTGACTGCGGCATAGCGGACACGAGCATTACTGTCAGTCACAACAGGTTTGATTAACTCAAATGCCACTGAGGGTTCTAGCTGGCGTAGCTGATTAACCCCACTGATGCGATCGCCGAAGTCTTCAGAATTCAGCAACTGTTGGACAGACTCACGATTAACTGACATTGGTAAATTTTACTTGTTAAGGGTTTTTGGCTACAAACAATGACGTAGGGCTGGGGGTTGGCAGTAGGATTTCACTCCTCAAGTTCAGCAACCATTGCCCGAACAATATCTCCGGGCGTCAGGATGCCAATGACTTTACCCCCATCGTCGGTGACTGCCAGACGGCGGATTGATTGTTCCTGCATCAGCTTGGCGGCTTTTCGCAAGGGTTGATTAGGCTGGATGGTGACTGTATCGTGGCTCATCACTTCCCCAACCGTTTGCCCAAGAGCTTTGTGGAGTTCTTGATCATAACGGGCTGGGTTTTCTAAGTAAATCACGCTATCTAAAAACACGATATAAACGGGAGGTTCTACGCCCGTCTCTTGCCACAACAAGTCTGTTTCTGAGATGACGCCCACCAATTTGCCTGCTTCATCAACCACCGGCAAGCCGCTGATACGTTGTTCAGAAAGAATTTTCATCGCCTCCTTGACGGGCGTTTGGGGAGCCACAACAATAGGGTCAGGACTCATGACATCGGCAACGGTTTTTGCCATACGCAGGCTCAATACTCTTCAGGAAATACTCCTTTAATTGTAGGGAATTGCGGGTATCAATCCTAGTTTGATTTAAAATACCGAGTTTTTTAGGGGGAGTGGGGAGTAGGAAGTAGGGGGACGAAGGGACAAGGGGACAAGGGGACAAGGAGGA
>NZ_JADEWY010000086.1 GCF_015207375.1 Coleofasciculus sp. LEGE 07092
CAGAGGGGCTGGGGAGATAGAGAAGGATATGCTTTGCTGCCATTACTTCCCCATCTTCCTACTCCCTACTCCCTAAAATCCAGGACTTTGTACCCCACCAGATCAAGCTATTGACTACTTAACCTCCACATAATCATTGATATAGTCTTGCAGCGCTTTCACATCTAACGGCTGGGATTGTAGGGAACGGATTGCCGCTGCTGTTGCTCTGGCACCAGCAATGGTGGTGATAATGGGAATCTTATACGCCAAGGCACTGCGGCGAATTAAGCGACCATCGACTTGGGCATCTTCCCCAGAGGGTGTATTGATAATGAGCTGAATCTGCTGGTTCTTAATGGCATCTAAGACGTGGGGACGCCCTTGATGGAGTTTGAGTACCAATTCAACATCCAGCCCATCATCTTGTAGCGCTTTGCGCGTGCCTTCAGTGGCGATAACGTGGAAGCCCAAATCAATTAAGTCCTTAATCACTGGCACAACACCGGGCTTATCTCGGTCGTTGGTCGAAACAAAGACGGTGCCGGATAGGGGCAGGCGCTGATTAGCGGCGAGTTCTGCCTTGGCAAATGCCTTACCAAAATCGGTGTCGATGCCCATGACTTCACCCGTCGAACGCATTTCGGGACCTAAGAGTGTATCGGTTCCTGCGAACTTATCGAAAGGTAACACTGCTTCTTTCACAGCGATGTGTCGGGGTATGGGTTCTTGGGTTAAACCAAGGGATTCGAGGGTTTCCCCTGCCATAATGCGGGATGCCAATCCTGCCAGGGGTACACCCGTTGCCTTTGAGATATAGGGAATTGTGCGCGATGCTCTGGGGTTGGCTTCTAAGATATAGACGGTTTCCCCTTGTACAGCAAACTGAATGTTCATCAGTCCCACTACATTGAGACTCTTTGCTAATTGCTGTGTCCAGGTGCGAATTGTCTCTAGGACTTCTGGGTTGAGGGAGATGGAGGGGACAGAACAGGCGGAGTCTCCGGAGTGAATTCCTGCTTGTTCGATATGTTCCATGACGCCACCAATAACAACTTTACCGGTTTGATCGGCGATCGCATCCACATCCACTTCAATGGCATTTTCCAAGAACTTATCGATTAAGATGGGATGTTCGGGTTCGACCTGTACAGCAAAGGTCATGTAGCGTTCTAATTCTAAATCGGAATAGACGATTTCCATTGCCCGTCCCCCCAGAACGTAGGAGGGGCGCACCACGACGGGATAGCCGATGCGCTTGGCAATGTCCAACGCTTCTTCGTAACTCCGGGCAAGACCGTTGGGGGGTTGTAGGATACTGAGTTGGCGCAGAATTTTTTCAAACCGTTCTCTGTCTTCGGCAGTATCAATGGAATCGGGGGAGGTTCCCCAAATTTTAGTACTCACTACAGGTGCATTAGCATCTCCCTGTTCTCCTGAGTGTTCCAGAAACTCTTGCAATGGAAGTGCCAGTTTTAGGGGCGTTTGACCGCCAAACTGGATGATGACGCCTTCTGGGTTTTCAGTTTCGATGATGTTGAGAACGTCTTCTTTTGTGAGGGGTTCAAAGTAAAGGCGATCACTGGTATCGTAGTCGGTGGATACGGTTTCTGGGTTAGAGTTGACCATGATTGTCTCAAACCCTTTTTTCCGCAGGGCGTAGGAGGCGTGACAGCAGCAGTAGTCAAACTCAATTCCCTGTCCGATACGGTTGGGACCCCCGCCTAAAATCATCACTTTACGTTTATCTGAAAGTGCGACTTCGGTTTCTGCTTCGTAGGTGGAGTAGTAATAGGGTGTAAGGGCTTCAAATTCTGCCGCACAGGTATCAACGACTTTGTAGGCGGGGACAATACCAAGTTGCTTGCGGTAAGCGCGAACCTCATCTTCAGTGGTTTTGGTGGCGAAGGCAATTTGGCGATCGCTAAATCCTTGGCGCTTTATATCCCATAATTGCTCTTTTGTCAAGCTTTTTAAGGAAGTCCGCTTGAGGAGTTTTTCAGTATCCAGCAACTCCTCAAACTTATCCAAGAACCAAGGATCGATGCTGGTGAGTTCGTAAATTTCTTCAACTGTCATCCCCAATTGGAGGGCGTGGCGCACGGTAAAAATGCGATCGGGGTTGGGGGTGCGCAAACCGGAACGCACTTGTTGTAAGGAAGGCAGTTTTTCAGAGCGATCGCATCCCCACCCATAACGACCGGTTTCTAAGGATCGGAGGGCTTTCTGGAAGGATTCTTGGAAGGTACGCCCAATTGCCATTGCTTCTCCCACCGATTTCATCTGGGTGGTGAGGACGGGTTCGGAACCTGGAAACTTCTCAAAGGCAAAGCGGGGAATTTTGGTGACAACGTAGTCAATGGTGGGTTCAAAGGATGCCGGGGTTTTCTTGGTGATGTCGTTGGGAATTTCATCGAGGGTGTAGCCGACGGCGAGTTTAGCGGCAAACTTGGCAATGGGAAAACCCGTTGCTTTGGATGCTAGGGCAGAACTGCGGGAGACGCGGGGGTTCATCTCGATGACGATAACGTCACCCGTGAGGGGATTGATGGCAAATTGAATATTGGAGCCGCCAGTTTCTACGCCAATTTCGCGGATGATTTGAATGGAATAATCTCGCAGTCGTTGGTATTCTTTGTCGGTGAGGGTTTGTGCCGGTGCGACGGTAATGGAGTCGCCGGTATGGACGCCCATGGGGTCAATGTTTTCGATCGAGCAGATAATCACGACATTATCGGCTAAGTCGCGCATTACCTCTAGCTCGAATTCTTTCCATCCCAGCAGGGACTGTTCAACTAAGATTTGCGATACGGGGGAGGCGTCTAAACCCCCCTGTGCCATTTCTTCGTATTCTTCTTGGTTGTAAGAAATGCCACCACCAGTACCGCCAAGGGTATAGGCGGGTCGGATAATCAGGGGATAGCTACCGATTTGTCGAGCGATCGTTTTGGCTTCATCCAGAGTGCTGGCAATTCCCGAAGGGCATACCTCTATCCCAATTCGCCCCATCGCTTCTTTGAATAACTGGCGATCTTCTGCCATTTCGATCGCCTCTAGCTTGGCACCGATGAGTTCAACACCGTACTTGTCGAGTACTCCATTTTTAGCGAGGGCGACGGCGATGTTGAGTGCCGTTTGTCCTCCCATTGTCGGCAGCAAGGCGTCGGGGCGCTCTAGGGCTATCACCTTCTCCACAATTTCCGGTGTCAGGGGTTCGATGTAGGTGCGATCGGCAGTTTCTGGGTCGGTCATGATCGTAGCAGGATTGGAGTTGACCAATACCACTTCGTACCCTTCCTGTCGGAGGGCTTTGCACGCCTGAGTGCCGGAGTAGTCGAATTCACAGGCTTGTCCGATCACAATTGGACCAGAACCCAAAAGCAGGATTTTGTGGAGATCGTTGCGGCGCGGCATAGGATGTCGGTTGTTGTTTAAGATTTCCTGAACCCTGATTATTTTATATGGTCAGCACGAAATTATTCGCAGTTGTGTTATGGGAGTTTGATGACATGAAGATATAGCAGTTCCCAACCTAGTGAGGTACATTGAGTTTTTTTAACCCACTCCCCACTCCCTGAACTCCAGGGTGTTGTACCAAACTCTCAATTTTTACCGACATCCCAAAGAGTTGCGAGTATCAACCCCCGTTTTTGAATTAACACCCGTTGCCCTAGCGCAGAGTTTGTTCAACTGCACCCTATCCAAAACTGCATCACTAAAATCAGCACCCGTAATATCCGTATCATTAAAGCGAGAACGCAGCATAATTGCTTCGACTAAAACCGCATCGCTAAGGTTAGCACCTGTAAAGTCAACCAGATACGCCATCCCATAGCTAAAATCTGCCCCATGCAGGTTTGCTCCAGTCATCGTCGAACCGCTAAAAACCGCACCCCGTAGATCAGCATGGCTAAAGTTGGTTTGTTCCAAATCAGTATTAGAAAACTCCACTCCCCCTAAATCTTGACCTGAGAAATCCTTTCCAGTTAGTTCAGAGTCGGCACCGGCTGCACGCCCAATCGTAGAAGAGCTAGCGGCTCGTGCCGATAGGGGAACTACCAGCAGAACCAGCGCCAAGACTATTGCTGCCAGTCCTTGAACATACCTCATCATGCTTGCTCCCATTTGCCATTTTTTAAAAGTCCAGCTTTCAGCTTACCCTGTTGAAAGCCTTTCCATGACTGGGAACTAGAACTTCGTTCTTCTTACCACATCCGCCAAGTGGCGCAGAAAATTAAGTTTTGTTGCGGATGCAGAAAATTATGGCAAGAGCTGATAATTAGAAGCAGAAACACTGGAAAGTTTGTCAGGTTTCTACAGGGCTTGCGTATAGGGAAACGGGCTGCCATACCGTACTTTTGCGCAAGCTTTTTTTACACCTTCCCTACTCCCTCTTCACTATTTCGGCATCTGCCAAATTTTGATAACCTTATCACCCGTACCCGTTACAATTGTTTGCCAATCTGAGCTAATGGCAAAATAATTCACAGGTTTAGTTGCACCAGTAAAGGTTTGGATAATTTGACCCGTTGAGAGGTTCCAGAGTTTAATTGTTTTGTCAGCACTACCACTCAATAAAGTCTGTCCGTCAGGGTTTATAACCAGATAATTAACAAAGCTAGAATCCTTAAGTGTGCGAATTTCTTGACCCGTTGCTAGATTCCAAACTTTAATCGTCTTGTCTGCACCTGCACTAAATAAGGTTTGCCCATCGGGACTAATTTCCAGATAATTAACTGAGCTGGTATGACCATTGAGGGTGCGAATTTCTTGACCCGTTGAGAGGTTCCAAAGTTTAATACTCTTGTCTGCACTCGCACTGAATAAGGTTTGTCCATCAGGACTGAGTGCTAAAGAATTAACAAAACTATTATGACCACTTAGGGTGCGAATTTCTTGGTCCGTTGAGAGGTTCCAAACTTTGATATTTTTGTCTGCACCCGCACTGAATAACGTCTGTCCATCGGCGCTAATTTCCAGGTAGTTTACCGAGCTAGTATGTCCGTTGAGGGTAAGAATTTCTTGACCCGTCCCTAGATTCCACACTTTAATCGTCTTATCTGCACCAGCGCTAAATAAGGTTTGCCCATCTGGACTGATTTCTAAGTAGTTCACTGAACTCGTATGTCCATTGAGGGTAAGAATTTCTTGACCCGTCCCTAGATTCCAAATTTTAATCGTCTTATCTGCACTTGCACTGAATAATGTTTGCCCGTCGGGACTAATTTTTAAATAATTTATAAAGCTAGTATGACCTGTTATCTGTTTGGAAAGGGAGATAGTCTTAGAGGTAATTACTTGAAGTTTTTCGTGTTGATAGAGCTGCCAAGTTCCGTACCCACCCAATCCAGCAACTAGAATTATCACTCCTACAAGCAGCCATTTGATTTTAAGTTTGAGCTTGGGGTTTAATAGGAATAATCTTTTAGTAGACTGGGAAACCGAAGCCAATTGAATGACGGTGCTTTCATTTAAATTAGTTGTTGATTGGCGAACAACTTGTTGTAAAATATCCGCTATTTCATCCAATATTTCTTGAGTATTTTTAGGTCGAGCTGCTGCGGTGGAAGCCATGAGCTTATCCAAAAAATCAGCGGATTTGGGTGAAATATCCGGAGCGCAATCGCGCCAATTACATCGGTCAGTTAAGGGGTCGTAAATTGTGCGATCATTCACCTCTTTCGCGGTTAGTAAATAAGCAAAAGTACGTCCCAAAGCATAGAAATCAGACTGGGGTACAGCATGACCTTTTTCCTGCTCTGGCGGTGTATACCCAGCGGAACTAATTTTAGTGACATTGCCTGCACCACCCACTTCAGCCAAGTAGGTGTAGGTTAACTCCCTAGCAGTACCAAAGTCGATTAATACCAGTTGCCCTGTTGAACGGAGCATGATATTTTCCGGTTTGATATCACGATGAAAGTAATTTTTTTGATGAACGAGATGTAAAATTTCAGTGAGTTGTTTTAACCAGTTAAGGGCTTGCTTCTCAGAAATGGGGTGAGAACCCTGCTGCTGCATCCACTGCTTTAAATTGAGTCCATCAATTTTTTCCATGACGATACAATGCACTGGCTTTGTCCCCTCTCTCGGAAAAAACTGGAAGTATCCATCAGACTCAACTTTAGGGATGCCAGGATGGTTGAGTTGACTCAATACCACTGCTTCTTGCTGGAATAGCTCAATAACTTTGGAATTGGTCGTGTGTTTTTGTTTGAGGACTTTTAGAATTTTGGGAGTTGCCCCTTCATAGGCTTCGTAAACCATCCCAAAGCCACTGTTGTCACTCAGTAGCCGCATCACTGGATAGCGCCCTTGCAGTAATAACTCTGATCCGCAGTTGCGACAGATGCGATTGTTCGTATTGGCAGGATCATTAGGCTCGGGGCAAATGGGATTGATACAGTAGCTCATCGGTGGCTACATAATCCATAACTGGTGCATTCCCAATCTTAGGGTAAGGATTGTTAATCATCTACTCGCAGAAATACCAAAGTTCGCAAATGGCAGCGTCTTTCCCCTTTCCCCCTCAAGGAATACCGAGGAAAACAGCAGGGAAACCAGGGGGAGAGCCGGATTTGCAGTCTGACACCATCCAGCAAAACCCATGGGGTTTAATTCCTCTGATAGATGAATCTAATCAGAGAGGTTGATTAACTTGTGTTAAAACTTGTGTTGAACTGTTATCGTGTAAACAAACGTTTCAAAAAAAGCTCTGCTCAGTAAAAATTTATGATCGGCGTTGCTGCATCTAACCCGCAACCACCCTTGTACTACCGTAGTCAAAGTACTTCGCCCTGCTCGGAACAACTGACCGTTTTCTGTGACTTCGACGGTCCTATTATTGATGTTTCCAATCGTTACTATACGACCTACAAGCTAGCACTGGCTGATACGCAAGCAGCTTACCAAGACCGAGGTATTATCTTACCCCTTCACTCCCTCAGTAAACAGCAGTTTTGGCACATGAAACAAGACCGCGTTCCTGATGTGGAAATTGCCATGCGCTCCGGCTTGCAAGGGGAGCAGATTGATTTCTTTTTGGGGCGGGTGCTAGACATTGTGAATCAGCCTGCCCTATTAGGACAAGATAAGCTACAACCCGGAGCGAGTTGGGCGTTGGCTCTGCTGCATTCTCAGGGGGTTAGGCTGGTATTAGTCACTCTGCGCTGTCAGCTACAAGCCACGCAAATTTTGAGAAATTATGGTTTAACCTGTCTGTTTAGCGGTATTTACGGAACCTCCAACCACCAAGCGGCTTATCGCAATAATGTTGAGGTGAAACAGCAGCTTTTAGAACAAGCCATTACCGAACAATCTACCCGACCTGGGCGACCCTGTTCAGCTTGGATGGTCGGTGATACAGAAGCCGACCTCCTCGCAGCCCAGGCGCTGTCAATTCCGGCTATTGCATTGACCTGCGGCATTCGTTCTAACCGCTATCTTAAGCAATTCCATCCCAATTTCATCTACAGTAACTTACTGGCTACCGCTCATTACCTGTTAAAAACAAATAAGGTTGTTAGTCATTACTGAGAACTCCTCGATTTAGAAAATCGAGGGTTCTTCAATCGGCAACGTTTCGTGTGACCTACTGCCTCCGACTCCCTTACTTCTTGAAGACTTCTAGGCAGAATTGCTCCGAGGAAAACTGACTTTTCCTGCTTTCGGCAGCGCCTACTTGCTTGCAACTTGCTACTCATCATGCCTGCCTCAGCACTGTTTCGAGTCTGTCCCAGTTGTTGCTGGGCGTTCGACTGCATTTCGACAGGCTCAGTTACCGCCCTCACGCCGAAGTCCGAACGGGAGTAGGGAGGAAAAAAATGCACCTCACTAGGCTAGGAAATGCTATACCCTCAGATTCCAACGGGAAACAGAGATCACGACTACCGTCGCGTATACCGATGCTTCACCCCAACCGGAAAATACTCCGGATCACCCGTTGGTGCTAACATCACCTGGGGCAATTGATACTCAACAGGAACATAATTTGCAAACTCGCTATTGAGTCGCCGGAGTTGGGACACAATAGCAGAAGCAACTGCATCCCGTTTTTCCTCACTTCCTTCTACTCCTGGCGCTAACTCCACCACCACCGACAAAAACCGATTCTGATCCCCATCTTCCTGAACCTGCAACACAAACTTCCCCGTCACCCAATCTTGAATCGGGGCTTGTTCTAACCCCACCGTCACATTTTCCGGGTAGATATTCGCGCCAAAGTAAGAAACGGTAAAATGCGATCGCCCAAACACATAAACAAACGGCAAGGAATGAATCCCTCTGCCACCTTGTTGCTGTAACTGACTTATCGGATCAAACCCATAACCTGCCAAAAACTCCAGCATCTCCTCATAAGAAATTATCCCCCCCGTATCACTAATGTGATAGCGCACCAAGGGAATGCCGTTATCTCCAGAAAACAGTAAGGTGCCGTCGTGAACTTCAAAAAAACGACTCAAGGGGTCATACTGTACCAGTGTAGGCAGCCGCGATTCCCCAAACAAAGCACGGGCAGCATCTGGATGTTCTGCTAGAAATCGGCGGATACAAATACTCAGGGGCGTTTCATTTCCCAACACTCCCGCGTCTGCCGTACCGTAAAGCGCCGCAGAATCATAACAAGGATGTGTTGAACCCACTCGTTGCCCAACTAAACTACGCCATTCTTCACTAAAAACTTCTCCAGCAAACACCATTTTGATATGATACTGCTGCCACTCCGCTCCTTGAGCATTACCCGTATCAATCACCGTTTTAATGAAGGGCGGATAACCCAGTAACACTACCTGATCGAACAGCGAACCCAGTTCCTGCACTACCCGAAATATTTCAGCTTGGTTGTTACCGGGAGTAACCACGGTAATAGGATACCCTTTGCTGGCAAGATAGCGGCAACAATTCGTCGTATACATCCCCCCAACCCAGGTTCCCAAGGTAAAGCAAACCACCGCTAAGGTGCGCTGGGTATCGGCGTGAAAACTGTCATGAAAAATTTGCTCGAAACGAGTAGCAATTTGTAGTTCATCCGTTAAAAAGCGTGACCAAAAAGTAGGTTTTCCGGTTGAACCGGAGGAAACCGCGATCGTATCACAGGTTTCTAAGGTTCCATTGCGGCATAAATCAGGTAAAGGATAACACTGTAGATAATTGGCTTTAACCAGTAGCGGCAGGGTTTGGAAATCCTCAAAGGTTTGAATAGAAGCTGCATTAATGCCGTGTTCTTTCAAGAAAAGCTGGTAGGCTGGAACCGTCGTAGCAACAGCACGAAACAATCCCAAGACTGCTGTTTCTGGGGAGACATGATGGTGCTTTTCCAGTCGCGCTTCCAAGGGTGTGGTTAAGAACTCTTGAAAAGCTACAATAGCTCGTTGGCGCTGTTCTTCCTGCATAATCTCTCCCTCTCCCTACTCTCAAAGTGCTGATAGCATCCTGAGTGAAACTGTATTTTGCCAGGAGATGGTAAACGTTGAGCAAAGCTGACACAAACTTTTATCTTTAGCCTGCGCAGGCAGGCTTTGTTCACATAGCCGCGACTTTAGTCGTTAGGCGTCTTTGAAGTTAGACTGCCAATAGCAATTAATAAGGATTAAAATGCAATGCAAGATACGGCAGAATACACCTGTGCCTACTGCGGCGAACCCAATTTAACCTTTATCGATTTCAGCGCAGGTTCACAGCAATCCTATGTGGAAGATTGCCAGGTCTGCTGCCGTCCTAATATTCTATACGTGCGGGTGGATGAAGACACCCTGGATATCGAGATTGATACGGAGATGGAAAGCGATCGCTGGTGATTTGTAGTCCTCCAGGTTTACAGTTCACCTAGGAGACGGAGACAGGAGACAGGAGACAGGAGAATAGATGTAACCTCACGAAACGTTACAACTTCACCCCTCGAATCGAACAATCCAACAACTCCATCGGATGCATCAATCGCATTTCCTTCCCCTGCAACTGCAAATGCTTCTTAATCTGTAACGAACACCCCGGATTCGGTGACGCAATCAACTCGGCACCAGTATTCAGCAAATTCTCCACCTTCTGCTGCCCCAACTCATCGGCAACGTCCGGTTGCAGCATATTGTAAACCCCCGCACTGCCACAACACAGCGCCGCATCAATCGGTTCCCTTAACGTCACATTCGGAATTTGCCGTAACACCTGACGGGGTTGCACCGAAATCTTCTGCCCGTGCAACAGGTGACAAGCATCTTGATACACCATTGTCAAGGGTTTATCGGTTAGCGGTGATAACTTCGCCGTCAGTCCCACCTCTGCCAAGAATTCCTGCACATCCTTCACCTTTGCAGCAAAGTCCTTCGCCTTCTCCCGATACTCCAAATCATCTTCTAAAATATGCCCATATTCTTTCAACGTATGACCGCAACCCGCCGCATTGATAATTACAAAATCAACGCCCGTCCCTTCAAAACTATTAATCATCTGCCGCGCCAAGGCTTTCGCTTGTTCCGTCTGCCCTTGATGTTCCGGTAGTGCTGCACAACATCCCTGAGTTTTAGGAATCACTACTTCACAGCCATTCGCCGTCAATACCCGCACCGTTGCTTCATTCACAGGAGAGAAAAACAAGCGCTGCACGCAGCCCAAAATTACGCCAACTCGATACCGCTTCTCCCCTTGAGCTGGGATTACATCCGGCAAAGTATCCCGAAATGAATCTAGCGTAATTTGTGGCAAAATTGCCTCCATCGCTGCCAAACGGGGAAATATCTTTTTCAACAATCCTGTAGACCGAACCAGCTTTTGTAACCCGGATTTCTGATAGAAATACAAGGGAATTAATAAAACCCGCAGGCGTCCGGGGTAAGGGAATAAAGTAAAGATAAGCGTTCTAATTAAGCGATCGGGCAAACTGCGCGGCTGATTGCGTTCTACTTGATGCCGCGTTGCCGAAATTAACTTATCGTACTGCACCCCAGAAGGACAAGTCGTAACACAAGCCAAACACCCCAAACATGAATCAAAATGCTGGGTTGTTCCCTCTGCCAAAGGCGCTTCACCGTTTTTAATGGCATCCATCAGATAAATCCGACCCCTTGGCGAATCCATCTCTTTACCGATCACCCGATAACTCGGACAAGTGGAGAGGCAAAATCCGCAGTGAACGCAGGTATCGATGAGTTCTTGTTTCGGGGGTTTTTGATTATCAAAACCAGGAACTGTAGAGTCAAATTCTTCAGTATCCGATACTGATGTCGTTGCACTTTCTTTTAAAGAATCTGGAGTGGGGAATTTAAAATTTGGTGTAGTTGATGATGTTTGCATATTACTTAGATTCCTCCCACAAATCGCTGAGGACTTAAAATATCTTTGGGGTCAAACATTTCTTTAATTCGGCGCATCATATCTAAAGCATTACCTGCATACCCCCAGACATCCAACTGTTGTTTTAAAGCAACTGGTGCTTCTAAAATCGTCAAGAAACCGTTATGAGATTGGCAATGTTTTCGCATCTCTAGAATTGTCTCCGGTTTCACCGTGGCTGAATCAAGCCGCACATTCCCTAATCCACTGCCAGCATGAATTAATCCCAATCCGGTTCCAGAGGTTAAGGTATCTAACTGAGTCAGCATTGCGACAGCGGCGGTAGGTACTACTCCTATTTTGCAAGTAATTCCTGAGTGTTGGGGGGCTGCCCAGATTTGTTCTGGCAATGATTTCCATAGATGGGTTTCATCGCTATTCGTAGAGAGTGTGCCTAGCAATCCTAACTGCTGTCCAACTTCCAGCAATCGTGAGGATTGTTCCTTAACACTCTCGCTTAGGCTTTGAAAGCGTACCATCAAGCCCATACCCTGACCCAATCCCAGTGTAGTAACGAGTTGAGTCGAGAGTAAATCTGCTGCGGTGGGGGTTAAAGCAGAAGCCAGTAAACTTTTAGTAGTAGAGGCGATCGCATCCGCTTCTCCCACTAGCACAACTGTCGCCGATGCCTCCTGTACCGGATACAATCGGAACGTCACATCTGTGAGAATTCCCAGCGTTCCGAAAGAACCCGTAAACAGCTTCATCAAGTCGTATCCTGCCACATTCTTTACCACTCGCCCCCCAGCTTTGGCAACCTCCCCATCACTGCGGACAAAGGAAATCCCCAACAACATATCCCGCACTCCCCCATATCGATGCCGCCAAGAGCCGCTGTCAGCAGTGGCAATGATACCCCCTAGGGTTGCGTTTTGAGGATAAGCGGGTTCTAAGGGCAGAAACTGTCCTGTTTTGAGAAGCATAGCTTGCAGGTCAGCAAATTTTACTCCCGCCTGTGCTGTCACCGTCAAGTCACCCACTGCGTGATCGATCACTTGATTCAGGCGTTGGGTGCTGAGTACGAGGTTAACGGGTTTGCCGATACCCCCCCAACCGAGTTTGCTGCCACTACCGCCGGGAAGGACACGCCAACCCTTGTTGTAGGCGCATTTCATTACCTCGCTGAGTTCTTCAACACAACTGGGGTAAACCACACTGCTATACTCTGAACCATTAACTCTGGCAATCTGTTCCTGCCAGTCTGGTGGCAAATCATCCCAATTACAGATCCCAGAGTCGCCAACAATCAGAGCCAGTTCTGGAGCGATCGCGTTCATAAAGTCCTTAACTTACGGCGGAAGTCAATTCCGTTATACTATCGCTCTTTTAGATAGAGACGCACAATTGGTGGTTTTCCCCCTATATGTAGTAGTCATTTAGTGAAAAGGTATTACAATTCCTTTATTCCCCTAGCCATCCCCTATTGTCGTCTGCAAACATTCTTAATTTTTTTTGTGGCAAGATTTAGGGGTTTTCCCTAAACTTGTGACACTTGAACCGATTTCGGGAATTTTACAGGGGAATCTTTTGAGATTGGTCAGTAAACTAGTATCTTTCACCCTCGTTCAGTCGATCGGGGGTGGATTATCCATTTACCGCCAGGGGTAGGTTATCCCATTGGGGTAAATGAATAACAACTTTAGATCAATTCGCGTCTTGGAGTTCGCGGGATGGTTTGCCAAAAGAGTCAACAATCAGTAGAGCCGGCTTTAGATCGAGAAAGCTTGCTGAATCGGCTGACGAATCGCATTCGCCAGTCCCAGGAACTGCAAGAGATTTTGACTGCAACAGTGGAAGAAATCCGTTCTTTTCTAGACACAGATCGGGTTAAAGTATATCGCTTTCACCCTGACAAAAGTGGAGAAGTGATTGCCGAATCAATTCGCGATCGCTGTTTACCATCCCTCCTCGGCTTGCGCTTTACCCCGGAGGACGTTCCCCCCCTAGCTCGGGAACTGTTTCTTAAAGCCCACCACCGCTTGATTGCCGATGTCACGATTGGGGGCAAAACCCTCAAATCCCTAGATTCCCCGGAAACAGGCAAACGCTTAATTTCTGAAGACTCCCATCACCAAGACTACCTCACCGCCATGGGAGTTTGTTCGTCCCTAGTCGTACCCATTTGGCATCAAACCCACTTATGGGGGTTATTGGTGGCTCATCACCGACAGTCGCAGCATTTTGACGAACGAGAGTTACAAATCGTGCAGTTACTAGTCGATCAGGTTTCAATTGCGATCGCTCAAGCCGATTTGCTCGAACGCGCCCGTCTGCAAGCCGATCGGGAAGCCAAACTCCATCAAATCAGTACCTGCCTCCATTCGCCCCTAGAGGTGACAAAAATTCGGCAGCTAGCGATTGAGGAAGCGGTTAAAGCCTTACAAGG
Source organism: Coleofasciculus sp. LEGE 07092 (assembly GCF_015207375.1). Classification (GTDB taxonomy): domain Bacteria; phylum Cyanobacteriota; class Cyanobacteriia; order Cyanobacteriales; family Coleofasciculaceae; genus LEGE-07092. Next base: position 13,694 of record NZ_JADEWY010000086.1, read on the forward strand.
TTCAGGAGGAAGACTGTACATCACTGGCAACCCTACAGGTAAGCCCACCCAACTCTATACCACCGGCGAACAGCCTGCCCTACCGTGGATTGAAGAAACGGCAGCTTGGCAAAATCTGATGAACTTCCATAAAGATGCGATCGCAAATAGGGGAGAGGGTTCTGCTTTAAAACTCTGGGAGTTTACCTCAAGTGAGTTCCCCATCGCCTCATCTGGCAGCTATTCTGGAGGAAACGGAGCAGTTTCCTATCTTTATACCATTCCTGACCTTTATAAAGAACCCTCTCTACAGTCTCTAGCTTGGGCTTTTTCAAAGAGTACTATCCACAGTCTGCTTATCATACCGCTTCAGTATCACCACCAGTGGGTCGGCTGCCTAACACTCTTTCGCAGCGAAGCCGAAACAAAAACCCTGTGGGCAGGACGGCGAAATGACGACACCTGTAACCTGCACCCTCAGACATCCTTGACGGTATGGACAGAAGTCACGAAAGGAGAAGCCAAAGGTTGGACATCAGAAGAAATTAAACTTGCCCAAGCCATCGGCATTCATTTTTACATGGCTGTGATGCAGCGGCGAGTCGAGGATATGCTCCAGCACCAGGCATCTCATGATCGCTTAACAGGTTTACCCAACCGGACACTCTTTGAGGATCGGCTTTCTTTGGCTTTAGCTCATACCCACCAATCGGGAGAAATGCTAGCGGTCATGTTTCTCGATTTAGATAGCTTTAAAATCATTAATGATACCCTCGGTCATGCGATTGGTGACCAACTGCTGCAAGATATAGGCAACCGCCTGACTACCTGCCTGCGGGACGGCGATACTCTCGCTCGTTGGGGCGGCGATGAGTTTACTATTTTACTCTCACCCATCAGCGATGCCGGAGAAGCGACTCAGTTTGCTAGGCAGATGCTAGACACTCTTAACACACCGTTACTGATTGAGGGTCGAGAACTGCACATTAAAGCTAGTCTGGGAATTGCGCTAGCTCCCTACGATGGGGATGATACTGAGACACTCCTCAAATATGCCGACGCTGCCATGTACCGAGCCAAGCAGCAAGGACGCAATACCTACCAACTCTATACCCCGGCGATCGGCACAAAGGCACAGGAGCGACTTTTATTAGAAAACAATCTTTATAAAGCCTTAGAGCGCCAAGAGTTTCAATTGCACTACCAGCCGCAAATGGATCTCCAGACGGGGGAGATTACAGGGATGGAAGCCTTGATTCGTTGGCAGAGTTGGGAGTCTGAATTCATTTCCCCAAATCGGTTTATTCCCCTAGCCGAAGAAATGGGGCTGATTAGTTCGATTGGAGAATGGGTACTCTGGACAGCTTGTACTCAAAATCGGGCTTGGCAGAATTTAGGATTGCCGCCGATTCGGATGGCAGTTAACCTATCAGCCCGTCAGTTCCAGCAAAAGAATTTAGTAGAAACGATCGCTCACATTCTAGAATCAACCCAACTCGAACCCGCTTATCTGGAACTAGAAATTACTGAAGGCATTGCCATGCAGGATATTCCTTTAACGATTGACCTGTTGCGGAGGTTACGCAGCATGGGTATTCAAATTGCGATCGATGATTTTGGTACAGGTTACTCGTCCCTCTCTGCTCTGAAACATTTTCCCTTGGACAAACTCAAAATCGATCGCTCCTTTATCTGCGATTTGGCAACGGATGCCAATGATGCTGCCATTATCAAAGCGTTGGTAGAGTTGGGACATGGATTGAAATTGAAGGTTATTGCCGAGGGCGTCGAAACTCCAGCCCAATTAGCTATTTTGCGATCGGGAAACTGCGATGCTGTCCAGGGTTATTTAGTCAGTCATCCCCTACCTGCCCAAGAAGCAATGAAGCTATTGAGGAACAAAGCCAAGATACAGATACCAGAACAATAACTTTTTGTCAATACTATTCCCCTTAAGACAACCGAGGGCGGACTCCGTAATGCCGATAACGCCAGTAATCCTGTAAGATTTGATCGTGGTCAAAGCAAAGCTTAGTCGGTATATCCCAACCCTGAAAAATTTCTAAATTTTTGGCATCATCAGCCGCTTGGGGTTCACCTGTGGCAGTTGCGACAAATACAATACTAATTGTGTGCTTGCGGGGATCGCGGTTGGGGTCTGAGTAGACATGAAACTGCTCAATCAGTTCAACCTGCAAGCCAACTTCTTCTTTGGCTTCTCGTAGAGCTGCCGTTTCTACAGACTCGCCGTAATCGACAAAGCCCCCTGGAATTGCCCAGCCCAGGGGAGAGTTTTTGCGTTCGATCAGGATAATAGGTCGATGGGGTCGGTCTTGTAATTCAACAATGATATCGACAGTGGGAGTGGGATTTCGGTAGGTCACAAGTGAATCCAATTGATATTGATGCTTAACCCCTTCTTACCATGATAAGGTCGATAGGACTTGCTTGTTCTGTTGAGTTGTTTATGCTGTTTCCGAGATCGAGTGGCATTTTATTACATCCTACTTCCTTTCCCGGTCGCTATGGTATTGGTGATCTAGGTACGGAAGCGTATCAATTCATTGATTTTTTGGTAGGGAGCGATCAGCAATTCTGGCAAATTTTACCCCTAGGACCAACGGGTTACGGGAACTCTCCCTATGCCTGTTACTCTGCCATGGCGGGAAATCCGATGCTAGTTAGTCCCGAACAATTGCAGATGAAGGGACTGCTGACAGATGAAGACTTAAGCCATCTACCTGAGTTTCCTGTAGATGAGGTCGATTTTGATCGCGTCTTTGCCATTAAAAAAGCTCTGCTGATCAAAGCTTGTGATCGCTTCCAAACGGAGGGTTCACCAGAATTCCACGAGGAATTTGACCAATTTTGTGAGCGTCACGCCGACTGGCTCGACGATTATGCTTTATTTATGGCGCTTCACAATACCTTTGGGGATGCAAGCTGGCACAAGTGGGAGCCGGACATTGCCAAAAGGGAACCAGCGGCAGTAGACAAGTGGCGGCGGCAGTTGAGCGATCGCATATATTACCAAAAGTACGTGCAGTTTGAGTTTTTTCGCCAGTGGTCGTGGTTAAAGAACTATGCCAATGAGCGTAACATCCGGATCATTGGCGATATCCCCTTCTATGTAGCCCATAACAGTGCAGATGTCTGGGCGCATCGGGACATCTTTGCCCTAGATGAGGAGACGGGTGAGCCTAAACTGATGGCTGGGGTTCCCCCGGACTACTTTAGCGAAACCGGTCAGTTGTGGGGTAACCCCATTTATAAGTGGGAGAAGCTAGAGCAAACCAATTTCCGTTGGTGGCTACAGCGAATCAAGATGATGTTCGAGTATGTAGACGTATTGCGGATTGATCATTTCCGAGGGTTCCAGGCATACTGGGAGGTTCCGCAAGGAGAAACCACCGCCATGAATGGACGCTGGGTGGAAGCGCCTGGTGATCAGTTTTTTCAAGTCCTGAAGCAAGAGTTAGGAGGTTTGCCCATTATTGCTGAAGATTTGGGTCTGATTACTCCAGAGGTGCTGGAACTGCGCGATCGTTTTGAGTTTCCGGGTATGAAGATTTTGCAGTTTGCCTTTGGGGGTGGACCTGATAATCTTTACTTACCGTTTAACATTAACCGCCACTGTATTATTTATACAGGAACCCACGACAATAATACAACGATCGGCTGGTTCAACCAGATCCCCAACTACGAACGGGAGAACGTACTCCGTTACCTGGGGTGTGTCAGTCCTGAGGGCATCAACTGGGACATGATTCGGTTAGCCCTGAGTAGTATAGCTGATCTTGCCATTGTACCGATGCAAGACTTGTTGGATTTGGGTGGAGAAGCCCAAATGAATGCCCCTAGTACAACAGAAGGGAACTGGAAATGGCGCTATCGCCCCCCTATGTTAAATGACTCGTTGCGTGAACGGTTAAAAACCCTGACCTATACTTACGGTCGCACACCGATGGGTTCTTAGGGAGAGGTTGTTGGTTGTTAGGAAAACTAACAACTGACAACCCTCCTAGGATCTGGGATTAGCAGCAAAGGTCAGTTCCTCAACAGCACCGGGCGCTCCCATCTGCTTTGCCGATTGGTTGTTAAACTCAACCAGAACACCGCCAGCATTGCCAGCCCGAACGATCAGTTTGTCATCGGCTACCCAAGTGCGCTGGGTTCCTTCCGGTAGGACGCCTTCAAATTCGGTCTTGCCGTCTGCGACAATCCGCAGCCAAGATTGGGATTTGAGGGTGACACCGACTTGCACTGGTTTACCATCTAAACTGGAGTGGGTTACTTGGGCAGATTGGCTAGATTCTGGTGGCTGTTGTGACTCTACGAGTTGAGACGTTTCGGGAACTGGAAACTGTTGGGCATGGGAAGGATTATTTTCCACTTCAATCACCTGTATGGCTGAACGGCTGACTAGATAAGATAACCCACTCACTGCGCCAATAACCAACCCAATATAGAGCACGTAAAGATGAATGGGTCGCAATTGAGTCCCTGGTAAGTAGCGCCAACAGGGTTTCATATACTGCAATCCTGATCCTGTGGGAAAAGCACTGGCAAATTCTGCCCCATTTAACCCAAGGGCTTCGGCAAAGCGTCGGATAAACCCTTGAATGTAAATGGGTTCTGGCAATTGATCCCATTTTCCTTCTTCAATCGCCTTCAATAGTCTTGCCTGAATACGGGTTTTAGCGGCAACTTCCTCAATGCCAATGGACTTTTCATTGCGGCGCTGACGGAGGCGAGCGCCTAGCTCTTCGAGCTTTTCAAGTTGTTCTTGCTGCAAATGGCTTTTATTCTCCTTCATACACGGTACTCCTTGGTATCTGCTGGCACTTTTTCTGGTATTGGATGGATTCGATTTTGGAGGAAGCGAATTTCAAACGTTTTAAGATAACGGTAGTGACCTCTTAGCAGTACCGGCTCACCTGGCAGTTGTAATTGAATTGGACCAATCGCAGTACGGTGTAGATGAATGACTCGATAGCCTAACAAGTTGGCAACCCGACGAATTTGCCGATTTCTCCCCTCTTTTAGCACGATTTCTAGAAGCGTCTGATCTGTCCGCCGTTTGAGTACCCGGACTTGAGCGGGTAGTGTTTTTCTTCCCTCTAGTTCGACTCCCTGACGCCAAGCTAAGAGAGCTGATTCAGGGGGATAATCTTGTACCCAAACCTGATAAGTTTTGGGTACGTGATGGCGAGGATGTGTAACTTTATAAGTCAGCGCCCCGTCATTCGTTAGAATTAACGCGCCTGTTGATTCAGCATCCAGTCGTCCGACTGGGTGTATACCTTGACCTTCTCGAATTTCCGACGGCAGTAAATCGAGGACTGTATGACGTTTCTCCAGAATAGTATTACACTTCTCAACATCGCGACAAGTAGATATTACACCCGCTGGTTTGTTCAGTAAAAGATAAATAAAGCGAGGACGCTCACTTGATTTTAAAGGTTTGCCATTGATTTCTAGCAAATCCGTTTCTGGATTGGCTTTTTGCCCCAGATGCACCACCGTGCCATTCAGCCGAACCTGTCCTGCTAAGATCATTTTCTCAGCTTGACGGCGTGAGGCAACCCCCCATTGAGAAAGGATTTTTTGTATTCGTTCCTCCATGTTCCAACTTCAGTATGTGCGTGTCGGTCTAGATCACTGTGGTGCTAGTCCCAGGCTATCCCCTAGGGCAGGGACTTATCTTGACAGCAGAGGGAGTTGACATTGGCGTCACCCTCTGCAAGTAAGATCCCGATTCCCAGCACTGATCCAAGTGGACTATGTACAAATATTACAAGACTGGGCATAATTGCAAGAGGTTCAGCTTTGGAACAAGCAAATAGCTTAACTCAGAGACACAATGGATTATTGCCTAGCTAGTAAAGGTTTAGTTGTAATTTACACGCATGGGCGTTAATACTCCTCCAAAAGCTTTGAAAATTATCAGTACAGTTGTTTCACCAGCAGTACGGCTCTGGTTGCGATCGCAAGTGGAACAAGTGGATGCCTTAGACTTCAAAATCACTGGCAGCGATCGCCAAATCCTCACCGGTCACATTCCTCGTGTCTCAGTTGCCGCCCGTCGCGCCATCTATCAAGGGCTGCATCTGAGCCAAATTCAGCTTAATGGAACCCATATTCGCTTCAACTTGGGTCAGGTGTTTAAAGGCAAGCCCTTACGCCTGTTAGCCCCCTTCCCCGTTGTTGGTCAGCTATTGCTGCTCGAAAACGACCTGCAAACCTCCCTACAATCACCTTTACTATCCAATGCCATAACTGAGTTACTCGACGCATTCCTGCAATCTAACACTATCATCCATCAAGCTCATCGCCTCAAAAATCGACCCATTAACTGGCACCAAGCTGATATTAATCCCGGACAGCTAACCCTAAAAGGCGTGATCGACGACACGGAGGGCAAACTAATTCCAGTCGTCATTTGCGCTGATATCCAACGGGTGACATCTCAAAAACTGCAACTGCATCCCCTCAAAATTCAACTTTACCCCGACCAACCCCCGCTTGACCTAGAGCCGTTCAGCATCGATTTAGGTTCAGAGGTTAGCATTCAAGAACTCACTCTAACTCCCGGTCAGCTAACCTGTCGTGGACACTTGAACGTGATGCCTTGAACAGAGCCAAGAATTAGCAGTTTGATCAAGGAGTTCAGGCATTCTGAGATTCCCAAAATTCCTGAATGCCTGAATTGTCTTGTTCAATCTCGATTTAACGAGTGGCTACTCCTGAGGTTGACATCAGTCTTCTCCGAAAGGAGTAGGAGGAAAGAGTTAACAATAAAAGCTTTTTCTGGGTTTTTTCCTTCATTTTCAACCTTCAGGATGTTTTGGATTCCAGGGCTGTTAGACTTAACTGGATCACAAGTGCGGGTGGGCAAGCCAAAGACTTGGTAATACTCCCAAAAGGTGCCAGTACTAAGTTAGCCCGTACCGTTGTTGGGAATTGTTTGAGATAAGTTACCGTGATAGTCGATACTAAACCTGCTGTAAAACTCGTTGAAGATGCCACCCAAGAATTACTCGATTGGGCATCTACTCTTGAGCATTCGGATGCCACCTATTTTGAAAAAGCGCAAGCCTTAGCCACTCGCTTGGGAGCTCACTATCGTGCCGATGGATTAACTGAAATTGGCTTTTGGACTCCCAGACTGCTGGCTCAGGTCATGCGCAAGATGGAAATCTATTTGGAAGTCTTGACGCCCCTTGATCCCATCGATTTACAGGCAGTCGAGCAAACGGTTACTTTTCGCCGCGAACGCCTGTTTCTAAAACAAGAAGGCGAGTTCTTTTGGGGTGTGGTGGCGGGAATGCGACCGGGCAGCCGAGAACAGTTAGGTTCATTTTACTGGCTGCGCTACATCGATCAGCAAGGCAACTTACAAGCCATTCGGGATGTGGTTTCCTATTCCCTGCCTTACGGTGTCTTCGGACCGGCTGAATTGTACGATATGAGCAGCTTACAAAACCAACGGGCTGACCTCGACTACTTCAAAGCCACTGGTGTCGCGTCCGAGTCCCAGGCTCTTCCCCGGGTTCCTGCTCCTCGAAATATACTGCAACTTCATATTGGCACCGCCTCCAAAGAGGGAACTGTTGAGGGGTTAACCTGCATTTACCGCGAAATTGCTAGCAAACTGGCAGCTAATCTTCCCTTAACGCCAGCCGAAGAGAACTACACTGGCTATGATGCTATTCAGCTATTGCCTATTGAACCCACTATTGAATTCCGAGACGAGTACAGTCCAGAGAGTGAGTTTTTCGCATTTATTTCTGAAGACGAAAATGGACTCAAAATTAAATTGAGGAAGTCCAATACTCAGGACTGGGGCTATGATGTTCCTATTTTAGGATCGAGTGCTACCAATTCAGCGCTTTTAGGCAGTCTGCGGCCGGATGAACTGGTGGACTTTATTGCCACTCTCCATAACTTTCCCACGGGTCCAATCCATTTGATTTACGATTTGGTCTACGGTCATGCAGATAACCAGTCTGAGTTGCTGCTAAACCGCCAATTCCTCAAAGGTCCCAATATGTACGGTCAAGACTTGAACCATCAGCTACCGACCGTGCGGGCAATTTTCTTGGAAATGCAGCGGCGTAAGCTTAACACGGGAGCCGATGGTATCCGCATTGATGGCGGTCAGGATTTTCGCTTCTTCAATCCCCTTTCCGGATTGGTAGAATACGATGATGCTTACCTGCTAGCGATGAGCGATGTCGTTCAAGAAATTGGGGGACACAAGCGGCTGTTATTTACCATTTTTGAAGACGGGCGTCCTTGGCCCGCTGAGGGGTGGGAAGACATCTCTACTTATCGCGAACTGATCGACTTGAAGCCAGAATCTTATCAGTGGGGACCTCTAATTTTTGCCCATAACACCCCTGCACTAGAAACATTTTGGGATCGCAAGTGGCGGCGAGTTTGTGAGGTGATGTATGAAGGCGATCGCTGGATTACCGGCTGTGCTAACCATGATACAGTGCGACGGGGCAATCAAATTGAGTTGGACACGCCGATTAATTGGCATTTAGGCAGTACGCTGCCGGAAGTATTCAAAAATGCCTATGACAATCCTGCCACGACGCTTTGGGTATACGGGTTTAGTCCAGGCTTGCCCATGGACTTTATCAATGCGACAATGCACGCGCCTTGGATGTTTTTCCGTAATACTGACGAACGCTATGGTGTGAAAGTGGTTGCGGAGGAAATCGGCTTTTTAGATTGGCAAATTACGTCCCAACTGTATGCCGCAGAGGGAAATTTTACCCACTTAAAGTCCCTTGGATTTCTAGAATTAGAGCAGCTGCGGGAATTTGGTAGGGCGCTGCAAACTGCTATGATTGAAAAAGATTACAATCTGGTCGAGGTAGTTCGGGCTTGTCAGTTTTGTTTGGGAGATAACACGGATCAGTGTGACATTGAGCACTTGAAAAAACTGAATCAACCGGGCATGATCGCGTTTTTAAAGGACTTGACGCTTGAGCGGTTGAAGTCCTTTTCCCTGATGTTTATGGAAGACTGCTATGAAGTTTGTAATGTCTCCCACTACGAGACAGCTCTAGATTCATTACGAACAGGGTTCAACCTCAATTTGCGCCGCTTTCGCCACGCTCATCCCTGGCTAGGTCATAACTTGGCAGGTACGGATCGGTTTAATAAAATTAGCGATAACGAGCAGACCGTTTTCTACGGTATTCGCAGTAATCCCCAGGATCATGGCGAGCAGGTAGCAATGGTTGCCCATATGGGAGGGAAGCCCATAACCGTCACCCTCGGGGACTGGCTGCAATTGGAGCTGGCAGAGTGGAAAATTGCGATCGCTTCTCCCGGACTTGATGATAACCACTTAGCAGATTTGCGCTGCTTTGAATTGCAGGATTCTCAGGCTGTGCTGTTGAAACACGTTGCTGAAAAAAGATAAGTTGGGAGTTGGGTGTGGTGAAACTTCCCAAATCCCCACTCCCCACTCCCTACTGTCTACCCGTGAGTAGATAAGTGGTCATCTCCCCCTTACCCTTGACAGAGATAATGCCCCGTTCCTCACACAAATACTTATCTCGTAGTAGCTCATAGGTAGTAGCTGTCACCTGGATGGCACCATCCACGCCTTGGGATTCCATGCGGCTAGCAACATTTACAGTATCGCCCCACAAATCGTAGATAAACTTTTTGATGCCAATGACACCTGCCACGACGGGTCCACTGTTGATACCAATTCGGAGTTTAAACACGTTACCCGTTTCTTCACCAACTCTGACCATTTCAGATTGCATATCCAATGCCATTTCCGCAATAGCGATCGCATGATCTGAGCGGGGTGTCGGTAAACCACCCGCAACCATATAGGCATCACCAATGGTCTTAATTTTCTCCAAACCATGCCGCTCTGCCAACTGGTCAAAGGTGGAGAAAATTAAATTGAGAATCTGCACCAGTTCTTTGGCAGAGGTTTGAGCGGAGAACTCAGTAAAACCAACAATATCAGCAAATAGAACACTGACGCCTTCAAAGCTATCAGCAATGATATCGGGGTATCGTTTTAACTGCTGGGCAATTGGCTCCGGTAAAATATTGAGCAGCAGTTGCTCCGATTGTTCATTGAGATAACGCACGGCTTCCCCAGCCACCTTACGTGCCGTAATGTCAGAGAGAGTGCCTTCGTAGTAGAGCAACGTACCCGCAGAGTCACGCACCGCACGAGTGTTCTCAGATACCCAGATTACACTGCCATCTTTCCGATAGACCAGAGACTCCAACTCAAACACGGCATTGTCTTCTTGGATGGCAGCAATGAATTCACCTCGACGGTTGGGTTCAACATAAATTTGCTGCCCAATATCTTTGATACTGGTGATCAGTTCTTCTGGGGAAGAGTAGCCAAAAAATCTTGCGAGTGCTGGGTTGGCGCTCAAAAAACGCCCGGATGGTGTGGTTTGAAAGATGCCTTCAATTGCATTTTCTACAATACTGTGATAACGCTGTTCAGCGATACGGAGCGCTTCTTCTGCTTGCTTGCGCTGAATCACAACACCCAGTTGGGTTCCCACTGCCCAAACAAGATCGATTAATTGCTGATCGGGTTGGCGAGACTCTAATGTGAAGAACACAAAAACAGTCAGCACCTGGTCATTAACAACAATAGGAATGCCTAAACAGGAACAGAGTCCGCTATTGAATACCATCGGGGAACGTACAAACACAGTGTCTGGCTCAATGGCAACATCCTGAATCCATTCTGGCTGCTTGGATGACCAAACTCGCCCAGGCAACCCTACACCCGGAGCAAACCGCAGCGTCTGGCTATCTTGTCTAAATTTCTCTAGGGCAGGCAGGTTACTGGCATACCAAGCCGGACTGCATTCTAGAAAGGTTTTATCTGAATTGGGAATCCAGGCTTCGCCAAAATTCCAGCCAATCGTCTCACAGACATTGCGTAGGGTGACTTCCAGGGCAGAGTCAAAGTCTGGGGACTCACTGATGGCTTGGGTGATTGTTTGTAAGAGGCGGATTTTTTCTTCTGCCCGTTGACGTTCACGGGCTTCTAAGCTTAGGGAAACTACATCAGCTAAGGAACCTGCAAAGTTTTGTTCATCCAGTGCCCACTGACGGTTTAGCTTCAGGTGTTCGTACAACACAACTCCCACGATTTGCCCTCCCACTCGAATCGGCGCATCCAAGATTGCTGTCTCTCCGTAAAAACCGACGGCGGTGCGCTCGAATGGCAGGTATCCTACCTGCAAGTCAAGGGCGATAGGCTTCGTGTCAGCATCGGGGACAGCAAGGGTAAGCTCTTGTTCTAAGGCTTTGAAATAAGCCGGATAGTCTACTGCCATCAACGCTATTCCCTGTGTATGACAGTTGGTACTCCGCTCAAACAAGTCGAGACAATGAATCTTGGAGTAGTCAGAGCTGTATAGCCACACACCCACCCGCTCAATCTCCAGAGTTTGAGCTGCCGCTTCAGTGACTTGCTTGAGGGTAGAGTTCAAGTCGCCGTAGTTGACGGTTCTGCTCTTAGCCAGAGTTACTAGCACTTGGTTCTGTCGGCGCAGCCGTTGATAAAGTTGCCCCTGCTGGATGGCGATCGCAATTTGTGTGGATAATCGTTGGAGTAAATCAATTTCTAACGGCTGCCATTGTCGGGGTTGACAACAGTGATGGGCAATTAGCAACCCCCACAATTGTTCTCCTTGGAGGATAGGAATCACCAAGTTCGCCCTAATCTGAAACTTGAGGAGCAACTCAACGTAACACGGTGCTAAAGCTGCTGTGTAGATATCGTCTGTAACCTGAATACGACCTTTTTGGTAGGGCTGAATCAGGTCTTTTTCAAAGCAAGGATCGTTGATTTGGGTATTCAGTATGGATAGGCTTGGGGTGTTAACCGCTTCTACATCAACAACTCCACTCCAGTCCTCAAAAAATCGATAAATCAATACCCGATCGCTTTGCAGAAACTGCCGCACTTCACTCACCGTGGTGTCGAGAATCTCGTCTAAGTCCAGGGATTTCCGGATGCGTTGGGCAATTTCACTCAGGAGTTTTTCCTGTTGAGCCTGCTGGCGGACTAACTCTTCTGCTCTCTGGCGTTCTTTAACTTCTTGTTGCAGTTGCAGATTTTGCAGTTGCAGTTCCTTTTGCAACGTCTGAATTGTCAAATGGTTGGTGATCCGGGCTAAAACTTCTTCTGGCTGAATCGGCTTAGTCACGTAATCAACTGCTCCCACCTGAAACCCTTTCACCTTATCGGCTGTCTCACCCAGCGCCGTCATAAAAATTACGGGGATATCTTGGGTTGACGGATTTGCTTTCAGTTGACGGCAGGTTTCAAACCCGTCAAGTCCCGGCATGAGTATATCCAACAAGATCAGATTAGGTTGGGCATATACCGCCTGAGCGATCGCACTTTCACCCTCAGTTGCCACCAAGACTTCAAACCCAGCATCAGCCAAAAAATCACACAACATCCCTAAATTAGTCGGGGTGTCATCTACGATTAAGATGACGGCTTCTGCTAGATTTTCCACGCTCATTCGTGACTTGACCTATAGGATTCGAGAAATTCCCGGATTTGTTTGATCTGAAAGCTTTCTGTGAGTTGACGAAGCGCTGACGCAAAGGGTACAAATTGCTCGTCCATCTGTTCCAGCCTCGCTGCTTGCTCCAGAATTCTCCTCGTGTTGCCTCTCATAGCTAGATCCAAGAGAACAGCGATTTCATCCGGAGGCGGAGCCATTAATTTTGGATTTAAAATTTTAGAGTTTGGATTTAAGGCGTGTTGGTTAGATGCGATACCCTCTGAATCGTCATCAGCACCCCCTAAATCAGAATCAGCAGCTTGCGAACCTCCCTCATCCTCATAAACCCATTCCAGTCTCAAATAAACCCCTAGCTGTTCTAAGAGATTCTGTACCTGCACAGGCTTAGGGATAAAATCATCGCAACCTGCTTCCCGACTTTTGGTTTGATTATAATCAAAAACGCTTGCTGATATGGCAATTATTACAATCTTGTCAAGTTCAGTTAACTGCCGAAGTTGCCGAGTCGCCTCAAAGCCATCCATGACAGGCATCACCAAATCCATTAAAATTACATCAGGCTTACACTCAAGCGCCTTATTCAGACAATCAACACCATCGGTTGCCTCAAAGATTTCAAACCCCAGCGGTTCGAGGACATTAACAATAACTGAGCGATTTTCCGCTTTATCGTCTACCACCAAAATTTTGCGCACTTTCCCTTGATAACCAATAATATTGCGCTCCTCAGTTTTGGCAATTTCCGTTAATTCTGGCACGTCCGGCAACTCTAAATCCAGCCAGAAAACACTACCAGCACCCCATTGACTGGTCACTTCCAATGTAGTCCCCATCAACTTCGCTAATTTCTGACTAATCGCTAGTCCCAGTCCCGTGCCTTCAACCCAATGGTGGCTGCTCTCAATTTGATGGAAGGGCAGAAAGATTTCTGTTAATTTCTCCGGTGCAATGCCGATGCCAGTGTCCTCTATCTGAAACCGAATTTTCTCCTGGTGATAACCAACCTTGAAAACAACTCCGCCTGTTTTAGTAAACTTAATCGCATTTCCCAGTACATTAATTAAAATTTGTCGCAATTTTTGCTCATCGCCCCGGACAAAAATGGGTAAAGAAGAAAAGGTTTCGTAACAAAAGGAAATGTTATTTTGTGTGGCACGGAGACGAAATATTGCAGCAATATTGTCAAGAAATCTAGGTAAATTAAAATCACTCACGCGGATTTCCATTTTCCTAGCTTCAATTTTAGAAAGGTCTAAAATATCATTGATTAGGGTAAGCAGATGTTCACCACATTGTTGAATAGTGTCCAGTCCATTCTCTTGCTTGACTGTTAAGTTTTTTTCTCGTTTGAGGATGTGGGCGTATCCCAAAATTCCGTTTAAAGGGGTTCGCAGTTCATGGCTCATATTTGCCAGAAATTCGCTCTTGGCGCGGTTAGCCGATGCGCTTCGTGCCGCTTCACTAACAGCCGCTTCTTTTGCTTGTTTCAGGATTTCTTCTGCCTGCTTGCGCTTGGAGATATCTTCATGAACAGCAACATAAACTGTTCCATATTCAGGATGTTCAAATCTAGATGTATTCCCCTGACACCAGAACGGTGTCCCATCTTTCTTAACATTGTGAACCTCATAGGTCGCTTCACTATACTTATTTAATTGGTGCATAATGTCACGGGCAACCTGCTTGGCATTCTGCTCATCATCATCATAATTCAAAACTGCTACAGGTTTTTCATTCAGCTCATCTGCACCATAGCCAAACATACTCTCAAATTTGGGATTGGCATAAACAATCACACCATCAGTAGCTCTGACTAGGCAAACCCCCTCCGCCATACTCCTGACAATTACACTGTGAAGCTCGAGGGTTTTTTCGGTTCGCTGACGCTCCTTAATCTCCCTTTCTAGTTCTCGGTTAGCTGTCTCTAGTTGTGCTGGACTAGGGAGAGCTAGTGCTCTAGGAACTAATGGAATCAGCTCTGCTGCCGTGTACATTGAAATGACAGCAGTTACAGCTTTGATAGCACCCGACAACCAATAGGTAGAATGCCAGAGCGTCCAAACTTCCATCAGATGAGTCGTACCACAAGCCACAATAAATGCACCAAACAATAGAAAAATTAAGGGATAGGGTAAATCGACGCGCTTGCGGACAAAATAGACGAGGGTGATGGGAATAGAATAATAGGCGATCGCAATCAGAGAATCGGACAAGACATGAAGCCATACCAATCCTGGCTGCCAGAGGTAGCAATGCCCGTGAGGAATAAATGCTCCAGAAGTAAACAGCTTTTTTAATACCTCCAGCATAAAATAAGCCTTTTTTTTTATTTTAACCGGAAGCTTTTGAAAGATGCTTTTCTTTAGTTTATTCCTATTTCTTGTAACAAAATGATTGCTACTTATCTTCTCTATCCTTTCGGCAATTAGAAATAGGTTTTAGTTTCGCCACAATTTAAGAATGCTATTGTCTGAGTGCCCGAAGAAAGAGTCAATGCTAATAATTGCCCAACGCCATTACCGCATTCTGTCCCCCAAACCCAAAGCTGAAACACACCACCCGACGCACATCACGAGAATACGCTTGAGTCACGAATTCCAAATCAAATTTCGATTCTTTTAACCCCACACAAGGCGGCACTATCTGATGCTTCAGTGCCATTAAACTAAAGGCTGCACCAATAGCACCCGACGCTCCCAATGTATGACCTGTAGCTCCCTTGGTAGAACTGAGTGGTATGCCTTGGGGAAATAGATGCCCAATGAGTTGAGCTTCATGCTGATCATTTAAGCGAGTACCTGTCCCATGAGCGTGGATGTAGTCAATCTCAGTCGGAGAAAGATTACTACGATCAAGACATTGTTTAATAGCTGCAATTGCACTCTTACTGCTTGACTGAGGGCTACTAATGTGATAGGCATCACAAGTCAAGCCAAAGCCTAACACCTGCCCGTAGATAGGTACTCTGCGACTCAAGGCTAAATCGGCTGACTCTAGCACTAAAACAGCAGCACCCTCTCCTAAAACCAAACCTTCACGCTGTTGGTCAAAGGGATAAGCACCTGTTTTTGCCAAAACGCCCATTTTCTCAAATCCTGCCAGAGTCAGCGGCGTAATTGGCGCTTCAACCGCACCCGCAATGACCTGTTGACAGTGACCGGTTTGGATCAATTCAAAGCCCCGTGCGATCGCCCAAATTCCGGTTGCACAAGCTGCCATTGGTGCGAGAACAACTCCAGTTGACCCAATCTGACGAGCGGCAGCGATCGCGGCTTGGTGAGGTAGCGTGTCCAGCCAATGCTCTAAAGCCGGGAATGGGGAAGAAGTCAATTCATCC
>NZ_JADEWY010000289.1 GCF_015207375.1 Coleofasciculus sp. LEGE 07092
ACTCCCCTCACTGAAACAAGTTTTGTACCCAACCGGATGGAACTAAATTAGCGGTATCCCGAACGATTAAAAAGATACCTAAACCTAGGAGCAAAACCAAACCTGTTTGCATGATGTTCTGCTGAACTTCTGTGGGTATAGGTTTGCCTCGAATCCCTTCAACTGCCAAGAACGCGAGTTGACCCCCATCTAAAGCTGGTAGAGGCAAGATGTTAATAATTGCCAAGTTAATGCTAATGAGGGCAGCAAACTGAAACAGATTTGCTGCATCAGAACGGGCAATATCAGCTCCGATGGCAACAATAGCGACTGGACCTGAAACTTGCTCGGCAGTTTCGCTAAAGTTACTGATTAGTTGTCCGAAGCCCTGAGCCGTTAAAACCGCAATTCGCTCATATTCTTCAGCAGCGCTCGTAAAAGCACCAAACAGGTTATCGGCACGCTTGCGGACTATTTCACCATTTGGAGCAAGCTGTACACCAATTTTCCCTTTGCCGTCAGATCCCAGTTCTGGTGTCAATTTCACCGATAGGTTTTTTTCGTCACGCTGAATCAACAGTTCTAAAGGTTTGTCGGGAGACTTTTGAATAGCAGTCATTAGGGTAGTGATAGCTTCTTGGTTTGCCCCTAGGGTTTGACCGTCTACGGCTGTAATAATATCTCCAGATTCGATGCCTGCTTGTTTTGCCACTAAGCTACTTTCTGGGGCAATTTGAGGCACCTGCACGCCGGCTTGAAAGTTGAAGTCCGAAATACCTACTGTTCCTACCTGAACAACTAGGAGAAAGTAAGCAAATATCAAGTTGGCTATTACACCAGCACTAATGACGATCGCTCGGTCTAAAATGGGACGATTGCGAAGTAAATCTGGGTCATCTGGAGGAATATCGCTATCAGGATCATCATCAGGAAAACCCACAAATCCCCCGAGTGGCAGGGCACGTATGGCATATTCCGTTTCAGATCCTTGATATTTCCAGAGAATGGGACCAAAACCAAGAGAAAAACGATTAGCGTGAATTCCTTGAAGACGAGCTGCCATAAAATGACCCAGCTCGTGTACTACAATCAAAACCGCTAAGACTGCGATCGCCGCCAAAATTGACATGAGAGTTATCAAATGTAACGAGTGCTTGCGTTCATCCTATTGTAATGGGTAGCGCTGAATACCTGCCTACTTTCTGGGTATCAGTGGGAAGAAGACAGGAGACAAGGAGGACAAGGGAGACAAGGAAGTAATCAGGACTTACGCACTCAGGCAAATCAGTAACGGTATAATCAGGCTTACAGCGTCTCCACCAACGCTCAGAACAACGAAAATTCGTTTCAGTACGTAAGTCCTAGTAATTATTCTCTCCCCAGCTCCCCAGCTCCCC
>NZ_JADEWY010000290.1 GCF_015207375.1 Coleofasciculus sp. LEGE 07092
GTGGGGAGTGGGGAGTGGGGAAGATAACTCCCTGTACCTCGTTTAAACAGGAATTGTTATAGCTCCCCATTCCTCGTCTTGTGAGTCAAAAGCCTCAGCAGCAAGTGCCATTAGCCTCTTAACGCTGAAGTTTTTACCAAAGCCCTCTCACTGGCTGTGTTTGTTCCTCCATCATTTGTTGCTGTGGCATTGGTGTCGGCTGCTGTTGCACTGTACTCCGAGGGGGAGTTGGAGTAGTGGGAGTCATCATCGGTCTTTCAACGCCAGGAGTGACGGTTGTCCTATTACGAGTTTCTAGCTCAGAGAACACCTGATCAACTCTTGAAGTATAAGTCCGTGGGGGTATTGCCGAGACGGGATTGTAATCAGTAATACGCCCATCTTCAACCATAACTGGTGTACCAGGAACTAAGCCGATACTCTCAGAGCGTGAAACACCAATATTCTTACTGTCACCATTCTCCAGCTCAACAGTGACGATATTGCCAGTTATACTTCTGATCGTGCCTTTCATCGGTTGAGTCGCAGCCATAGGACTCATATCGCGATTCCAATCTCCTTCGCCGACGGAATCCATGTCTACAAGACGCCCATCTTGCATGAAAACTTCTGCACCGGGTCGCAACTCACCAAGTTGTGATCTCGATAGACCAATATTTTCCGTGTCGCCATTCTCCATCTCAACCGTGGCGATATTACCCGTTATACTTCTAATCGTACCTCTCATGGGTGCCATCTGAGCAATCTGGTTTGTAGACTGACCCTGAAGTTGTTCGCCCATGGGATTAGCGATCGCCGGAGTTCCTGCCACTGCACAGAATGCTAGGGACAGCACTGTTCCTGTTAATAGGTTTATGTTCTTAATTTGCATCGTAACCTCGCTTTTATGACTTGTGGTCATTCCGATAACAGAGATGACTTGTTCAGGAGTGAACTCCCAATTTCTGTATCGAATGACACTCTATTAATATTAAGAATTGGGATAAAATAAAAAACTGATCGATAGACAGATTTTGAATAATGAGTTGTGATAAAGGCTGTAGTTGACCAGATACTAATCCTCAGGACAACTCTCTACTCTGTAACTACGTGAAATAACGCTAGCTCCGAGCCGATTGAAATAAGCACGTTGACTGTTGACAAAGCATACCAAACGTCCACGCCCAGTTTAGCGATCGCTAATCTTCAGGACTTACGCACAGACCCTACAAGTACAAGTGTGGGTTTAGAGGCTTTCTTTGCATAAGTCCTGAACTTGTTGCACCAGAGATTTTCTAGTGCAGCATTGCAGAAATAACAAACCCGTTAAATATCTCCCCAGCTCCCAAGCTCCCAAGCTCCCAAGCTCCCAAGCTCCCAAGCTCCCCAGCTC
>NZ_JADEWY010000087.1 GCF_015207375.1 Coleofasciculus sp. LEGE 07092
ATCTTGTCAGAACTATTATATTTTATCCGGTTAATTCTTCTCTTTTTCGACCCAAAAATTAACGGAAAATAGTCAAGCTTATCCTGATTGAAGGAGTCGGGGGTCATGAGTCTTTATTGTCAATAAGCACCACTTGATGACATTAAGGAGATAAGTCCAGAACGAGTTCGCGTCAATCTGACGCGAACTCTTAGTCAACTGAGTACTTTTACTTGATTATTTGGATCGTTTAGCGATCGCCCCTCATACTTCAGTTATACTACATATTGAAGTGCGGAATGTGGGATTTTGGTCTTGGTTGCCATTACAGACATTACCGTTGGTTTTATCACAGGGGCTGGAACTGGAACATGAGCGAACCCAAGTTTCGCAAAGTCAACGAAAACTTGGGAAAACAGCCGGGAGTGGGTCCGTTTCCGGCTGAACAAATCATCCCCTGGAGCATGATATTTGGCATCAGTATTTATGTTTGTCGGGCATTGGGATTTAGCTGGACGTGGACGGGTGTTGTTGCTTTGTGGGGGATGTCAACCTGGTGGGTAATTACAGGTAGTAAACCCTGGCGTTTCTTAGCCAAGTTTGTCGGGACACCCTATTGGGTTAGAGGGTACGGGCGATATCGGAGAATTTTGGGTCATGAGCAAGTCACAGACGAAAAACCCAAATAAAAAGATTGGCAGTAAGCGCTTTGATGATGGAGTGGCAAAGCGTAAGGGAACTCCAGTGGAGGACTTTTTCAATCTGACAACCATGCTGCGGATTGAGTTAAATTCACGCCGGATTGGTGGTTATGTGCTTCGTAAGGGGGAAAACAACTTCAAAATTCAGTTTGGGTTTGAGTGTCGGGGTATTCACTCTGCACTTCGTACCGAACAAGTTGATCCGATATTTGACGCTCTGGAATCTGGACTCAAGGATTTCCCAGAGGGTGAGCAGTTAACCGTCCACATGGCTTCCTTTACTTCCGACACTGAACGTCAGCAGCAGTTAGCTGGGCTGAGTAAGGCTGCTCCGTCTCCAGAATTGCAGTTCCTCGTTATGGGCGATCGCGCTCGTGTCAAGGAACTTACCGACCAAGGAATTCGTAAGCCCAAAACCTTGATTCTCTATGTCTCCTATACCGTTGAACCGGATGTGGAGCCTGGAGATTATGTCGAAAAAATGCTGGCTCGTGGTGAGCGGATGTGGAAGTCGTTCACCGGGGAATTGCAAAAGCTTCAATTTACAAGAATTGAACGCCTTCTGTCCCAGGCATTTACGGACGGGTTCCAGCGCTGGGAGATGATGCTCAGTAACAAACTGGGGTTGGATGTTCGCCCTCTAAATGAGGTGGAGTTGTGGGAAATTTTATGGCGACGGTTTAATAACTCTGTGCCCGTCGCCGTGCCGCAGACTCTGGTGTTTGGGGATGACGGGCTATCAGAAGAAGTTCAGTCTGAGTTGTCTCCCGTCACCTTATTAATGGCAGATTCTGTACCCGTCGCGGATCGGCATTGGGTCAATGTTAAAGACAAGTATGTTGGGGTACTGACGTTCGTCGATAAACCCGCCGGTTGGCTCAATAAGAATGCCCAAATGCGCTACCTGTGGGAAGTCCTAGCTCGTGACGCCATCTACGATACCGAGATAATCTGCCAACTCACTAGGGCGAACGAGGGCATGATTAAAACCAATATGCAGCGCCTCACCAAGCAGGCGATTACGACATCAACCGTGGCTAGCAAATCAGGAACGATTGATGTCAAGGCTGGACTCAATCTCAAAAAGGGTGTAGACGCTCAAGAGGCGCTGTATGAAGGTTCGGTGCCATTCCATACAGCGGTGATTTTCCTGGTGCATCGGGATGCGGTGAATCAACTTGAGGATGCCTGTCGGTTCATCTCGTCCCTTTTTCTGCGTCCCGCTTGGGTTGCTCCAGAGCTGGAATACCCGTGGCTTGTCTGGACGCAAACTCTCCCGATTTGTTGGGAACGTCTACTGGCTCGTCCGTTTAATCGTCGGCAGGTTTACTTAAGTAGTGAAGTGCTTGGTCTGATGCCACTCATCAAGCCACGGGCGATTGATAAAACGGGCTTGGAGTTAATCGCGGCTGAGGGGGGAACTCCCATCTTCATTGACTACTGTACCAAACACCGGAACATCGGGCTATTTGGTACAACCCGTTCTGGGAAATCTGTGATTGCTTCAGGGTTACTAACTCAAGCATTAGCTCACGGGATGCCCGTGGTGGCAATGGATTATCCCAAGCCAGACGGAACTTCAACATTCACCGACTATACCCAATTCATGGGTGATCGTGGTGCTTACTTCAATGTCAGTTCGGAAAGTTCCAACCTTTTTGAAATCCCCGACTTGAGCAACCTTCCCCCTGACTTGCAGCGGGACAGATTTGAGGATTACAAAGACTTCCTGGTGTCGGCACTGATGACCATGGTGATTGGCTCCAAGGTGGGAGGGAGTGAGAAGGCGCTTGCAGACATGGTGCGATCAATCATCACACTAGCGATCGCTGCCTTCTACCAAGATGACTTAATCCGCGATCGCTATGCCCAAGCGTTTATCGACGGATTTGGCTCGGCGGCTTGGTCATCCATGCCAACCTTAACTGATTTTATCAGCTATTGCTCCTATGAGCGCCTCCGCATGGATGGGGTATCAGAGGATGTGAAGGCTGCGATGAATCGGATTAAGGTGCAGCTCAACTTTTGGCTTAATAGCAGGATTGGTAAGAGCATCAGCCGCCCATCCACTTTCCGAACCGATGCCCAGTTGCTCATCTTTGCATTGGCTAATTTGTCCAATGATGAGGACGCCGCTATTCTTTCCTTGAGTGCTTACTCAGCAGCACTCCGTCGGGCATTGGCATCCCCGGCGTCTGTGTTTTTCATTGATGAGAGTCCTATCCTTTTTGAGTACGATGCCATCAGCCTGTTGGTTGCACGGTTGTGTGCTAATGGGGCGAAAGCTGGGGTGAGAGTGATTTTATCAGCTCAAGACCCCGATAGTATCGCCAAGTCTCCTGGTGGTACAAAGATTTTTCAGAACATGACAACGCAGTTGGTCGGTCGGATTCAGCCGACTGCGGTGGATAGTTTCGTGGAGATTCTCAAGTATCCAAGGGAAATCATCATCCAAAATTCAACGGAGAGCTTTTTCCCGAAGAAGGAAGGCATTTACAGCCAGTGGCTCATCAACGATATGGGGACGTTTACTCAAGCCAGATTTTATCCGGCTTACCAACTCTTAGCCGCTGTCGCGAATAACCCGGATGAGCAAATGGCTAGGACGGCAGCTCTTGCGGGTGCATCTAATAAATTACTGGCTCTGAATGATTTTGCTAAGGAGCTAGTCGCAAAAATTCGAGCTTCATAAGAGGTAAAGAAATGACAAAATCAATGTTTGCGGTAGCTGTCACGGTTTTGGTGGTGGCGGTTGCGACCCCGGCGCATGCTGATGAAGGCAATCCGTTATCAAGCCTTACGGATTGGTTTAATGAAGCCAAGTCTGCAGTCGAATCCTATGTCTCAGATATCGGTAATCAACTAAGTGGGTTTGGGGAAGAGTTTGAAGGCATTGCAGAAGATGCCGTTGGTGAGCTGGGACTCCCTGACCCAGCGCAACTGCGTAAGGAGTTAGATAAGGTCGTTACTGATTCCCCAATCTTCTCGAAGGATGGGGTTGCAAATGAGGCTGACCGCCAGACGGCGCGGGCATCTGCTTCCGCTATTTTGTCAGAGGATGGGCAATCTGCACAAGCTCAAGCCTACCAGCAAACCCAGACACAACTCGAAACCGTTGGGCAGCAGGGGCAAGCGGCTCAAGGTATGGATGTCACGCAGAATGTGATGAAACAGGTTGCGCTTCAACAAGCTGAAGCAACGCAGGTATTGGGAGGGGTGCGCTCTGATTTACTGAAAATGAATGAGCAACAAGCCACAGGAAATCTAATCCAAACGAATGTTTCCCGAACTCTCGACGGACAGCAACAGCAGCAGAATGCTGAACGAGTGGGGACAGGGTTTTCTAATTTGAGAACCGCATCTCAAGCGGCGTTGTTCTAGGCAATGTTATGTGTCCACTCTGGACACATAACGAACCCCTTTTTATTCTGATTGGAAACAGGCTCATGTGGATATTTGCTGAAGCCACGGCGGGGCAAGCGACTCAAATCATCGAAGACGGGCAACTGGCGGCAGAAACGGTAGCTGGTGCGTTTGACCAGATGTGGGCAGACGTTATTGGGTCAGGGGGGCTTTATGCTGCGATCGCGAAACTGGGGATTTTCTTTGCAGTTGGAACGCTGGTTTTGTGGGTTGTGAATTTGGCTAAGGCTCTTTTAGAGGATGACTATCTCTTGCCTTTGACCGAGATTATCTGGCCCATGATAGTCGTTACACTACTCGCGAATAATGGAGCATTGCTGGCAACGGGCACCTTGGCATTACGTGGCATCATCAATGACACAAATAAAGTTGTTTTGGCATCCACGTCCAGTTCGGTTCGGCTTGGTGATGCGTATAAGCAAATTATGCAGGAAGTTGGGAAGCAGGATGTGGCAGAAGGATTAGTTTCTCAATGCTCCTCAATCGCTGACCCAACTCAGCAACAATCCTGTCTAGCTGATGCCCAAAGCCAAGCGCAACAAATGTCTGGATCAGGGCAGACTTCTGGTTTTCAAAAGTTTTTAGATGGGATTAGGTCAGGGTTTTCTTGGGGGAATGTTTTTAGCGTGGCAGTTCGGGGGTGGTTGCTAGCGTTTGGCATCGCGTTTCAGTGGATAGTTGAAGTGTCTATGTTGTTGACAGGGCTACTGGGACCCCTGGCGGTTGGTGGGACACTACTTCCTGTAGGACAGAAGTCGATTTTTGCGTGGCTAACTGGTTTTTTCTCTATCGGGATGGCGAAGTTATCCTTCAATATTATTTGCGGCTTGGTTGCCACGATGGTGGTTAACGCCGGAAGTAATGATCCGATGATATTTGCCTTTGCGACGGGGATATTAGCGCCTGTTCTTTCGTTGGTGTTGGCATCAGGTGGGGGGATGGCAGTCTTTAACAGTCTTTCTTCCATGGCAACGTTTGGTGTCGGGCGAGTACTCCCCTTTGGAATGCGGTAGTTTCTGTGAGTCATTCGTCCTTTGTGAAAAACTAACGACCAATGACTAATGACTAATGACTAATGACTAGTGACTAATGATAAAAAATGGAAGATTCACAGTATCGCTTGAAGTTCTTAGAGCGAAAAACATCATCGCGTTTTAGTAATAATGACTTGCTAGGGATTTGTGCTTTAACTGGGGTAGGACTCAGTACGTTGAGTTTGATAATTCAAGGCTTTCTATTCTTCTCCTACAACAGTTTAGCCAAACGTCCTGTTCCTACCTTGGTACAGTTGGCATCGGGAGACAGCATTTCAGTTACGCAATTAGGTTCCAAAGAGCGCACTCCTGAAGTGCTAATGACCTTCACGAGTAGAGCGTTATCTATGCTCATGAGCTGGTCAGGAACACTGCCAGGGGAAGGGGAAAATGCCAGTCAAACTGAGGATTCTGGCGTTGAAATCAAGGTGGAAGGGAGGCAAGAGAAGGTTACGATTCCGACCTATCAAGCTTCTTTTGCCCTGAGTGAGGATTTTAGGAAAGAGTTCCTGCAAGAGTTGGCAAAATTGACACCAGAGGGCATATTTTCTGGGATAACCAAGGTGATATTCGTCCCATTGGATATTCAAAAGCCGATTCAAATTGAGCCAGGGAAATGGAAGATTTCTGTAGTCAGTAATTTATTAGTTTTTGACCAGAGTGACATAGCAGGGAGAGCGATTCCGTTTAATAAGGATGTATTTCTCCAGGCTGTAGAAGTTCCTAATTATCAGCCTCATCTATCTGGCATCGCTCTAGCCGTTCAACAAATGCGTTCTAGTGGAGTAGAAATTTATGCGATTCGAGATTTGGTACGGGAGGATTTGAAATGAGTGATCAAAATGGTGCTGTTGTTACCAGTCAACCGGATTGGGATGAGGCGAAATTAGCGGCACTAATAGGATTGGACTCAGACGCTGAAACTGAGCAAGTTGGAAGCTTAAATAGTCAGGAGAACCTGACTGGGCAAAATGTTGTTGACCAAGCGGACTTATTTGAGGAAGAGACAAAGCCAGAACCTCACGATAACAAAACTAAGCGGACTCTGGCTAAAAATCCCTATGCCAAACTGACATTTATCGCAGTAGGTTTATCGGTTGTTTTTGGCATTGGTGGGTTTGCTCTCACAACGATGATGAAAAATCCACCCAAGATGGCTAAAGAGGCGGCGGTTAAGCCAACTTCCAAAGAGATGCCATCGGTTGTGGTTGAAAAAGATGAGACTGATGAGGGGAAGCTCAAAACTCAGTTAGCACTGTCAACTCAGGCTGGAGAATTGAGTGAATTGGATGAGAAATCAGACAAAAAAACGACACTCAGCAAGCCAAAAACTGAAACGATGCCAACTCCTACTCCTACTGCTGCGCCGACTCAAGCACCATCAGCTATTGATAGACCGCCTGTATCTCAACCGCCGCCTCCGCCACCCCGCCGGGTTGCTATCTCACCGCCACCTCCACGGGTAATGCCCAAGCCTAAATCTGAACCCCCGGCTTTGTCCGTACCTGCTCTGCCACCACCACCGCCTCCTGTTCAAAAAACTCTAACTCCGCCTCCTATAGCCCAAGAGTCAGCCCTTCGACTCCGCTCAGGGCAAGAAGATCAAACGGAACAGTGGGCAAAATTAGCGGGTTTGGGGAGTTATGGACAGGTGGTATTGCCGCAGGCAGAGGTTAAAACCGATGTTTCTCCTGTTGCCTATCAACAACCTGATCGCCAAGTGGTTCAAGCCGGGACAGTCGTCGCTGGGGAGATTGCTGTTCCAGTGGCAATTCCAGAAGATGGGACAGGTCAGCGGTTTGTAGTGACTCTGACTGAGGATATGCCGGATGTGGAGGGAAATAGTGCGATCGCGGCGGGGCAGTTTTTAGTTTTTGAGGTTGAGGGGGTGGACAGCAGTGGACTGGTTTCAGCCAAAGCCGTCTCTGTTGTAGACCAGGAGGGCAATGAGCGTGCCGTTAGTGCAGCCTTTGCGTTGGAGAGTGACGGACGCCCGTTGATTGCTCAGAGGTTGTTTGATGTCGGATCAGATGTGGCATCGATGGACTTGGGACTCTTTGCACTGGGGGCTGTTTCAAAGCTGGGGGAAATTTTGAATCGTCCTAAGCAGCAGTCCTCAACGAGTACTAGTGGCAGCTCAACGAGTACTTCATCAACTTCAGTATCTGGGGAGCCTAACTTGCTTGGGGCAATTATGGAAGGCGGCGCAACTCCAGTACTAGACGCGATCGCTTCCCGCAACGAGGATGCAATTGAGCGGATGAATGACCAGGACAATGCCTGGATGCTGCCACCAGGGTTACAGGTAATTATTCGAGTAACTCAGCCAGTGAGGATTTAGAGAGATGCGAGTTCCATTTATGGTGAGCTTCGACAAGCTCAGCTTTCGCGGAGCCGAACCATTTGTTCTGGGATTGCTTCTTTTTATGGTGAGCGGAGCCGAACCATTATGCCAATCTGCGCTGGCGTCCGACATCCTTCGGCAAAGCTCAGGACAAGTCGTTCAGGTCAAGATTGATTCAACCCAAACGCCAGAAATTGGTTTAGCGCAAGGGTCGGGTGTAAATATCACGTTCATCCCCACAGGACGGATTATCCAAAAGGTCTGGCTGGACGATCCAACCTGGGTGGTTATGGATGTGGATGGATGTTTGGTTGGGTATTCGGCAGAGTGCGATCGCCCCACGGCGACAACTGTTCATCTGAAGCGAATTAACCCATTGCGAATCGAGGGGTTTTCTACAACTGGGAGAAGTTTGCTTACGATTATTACCTCCGGGGAGTCTGGGGATTTAAAGATTTCCACATTCCGAATCGTTCAGAAGAATAATCCTGGGGTACAAATTGTTGAAATTATTCCATCACTTGGAGAAGAGGACGATGAAAACAATTTTTAAGCTAGCCTACTTTTTTGTTACAGGGCTTGGACTGGCATTGGTTTGTTCTGGAATTTTGTTGATGGCTAAAGCCGATATTCCAACGACAGAAGTTAATGGGGCTAAAGTTCCTAATTGGGAGGAAATTACATTTGATTCTCTAGGGGCAATTAATTCTTCCGGGAGCTACCAAGCTGACTCATCTGTGGTTAATCAACTTGGTTATGACCCTTCCAAGATTTGGACTCAAGGGCAGAAGCCAGGGGAATTTATGAGTTTAGGCGATTTTCCTTCCCTGAATTTTGGGGCAACTACTCTGCATACGTTAGGGGAGCTGGCAGGTGGCATTGACCCAAAAGGGTTCAGCTTAGATGAGTTTGGATTAATGGCGAAACAAACCCTTAACAGTTTAGTGGAGGCTATTCCAGAACTTGCTGATTTCCCAATTGCTCAGGTTATACCGATTCAGGATTTAATCGGGCAACAAGTGGGTGGGTTTGATACCTCAAAAACGTTGAGTAAAGTGTTGCAGTCTAACCCACAACTGGGTGAACTCTCTTTTAGCTCTCTTGATTTAACCCAATATCAGGTGGGCGATATTCCTAACCTAGAACTGACTCAGTTAGGAGCTTTAAAAGACTGGCAATCGGAGGTTCTTAATGAAGTTCCAAATCTTACCCAGGTGCCATTAAGTGAATTTGGGGTAGAAGCCAATGGTGCGACGGTTGGCAAGGTAGATGTGGTGTTTGGTGCCGCTGAGTCAAAGCTTTCCAAAACAATCTCCGGCAGTAATGTTGAGGGCTTTGGTGTTCCTTGCGATAAAGGTTGCGCTCATATCGAAGTGTCGGGAGCGTCGGGTGTGCTGGGACGAGAATGGGTAAGTGGCAAGTACCAAGAGGTTAAGGGGGGAGAAGGGGTTTTAGGTCAGGTAAATAACGGGCTGGAACCAACTGGACGGCTGCTGTTTGGTGACGCTTTTAAGGTCGTGGTTTGGAATCTCGACGAAGCCACAGCGTCTGGAGATTTAGCTCTATTCTTTCGGATTTGCAAGCGAGGTATTCCTGATTTAGGCTGCACTCCCTATTTTATCGGCGGTGTTCCTCTAATGAGTTTCAGTGAAAATGACCCAATTCTACTGGGAACAATTGATAACAGTAAGAGTGATACAGCATCCACACCGACACAAGTTGCATTGTCACAAGTGCAACAGGCTGGAAGTGAGCTGTCACAGAAAGCTGTACAGAATTCAAACACCAGTGTTCAACCGACTGGTTCAAAAAATAATAACTCCAACCAAACAGGCTCCAGTTTCACTAAATCCGATCCATTGGGGTGCAAGGCGTTTGTGAATATGAATGTGCTAGGTAAAACCCTGAGTAGTTCAGATTTGCAGGGATTGGTTGATACAGCGTTGGGGCAAATTGACCCTACTACTGGGCAGACATTTATGGGCGATCGCTTAATTGAGCGGGTGGCTCAAATGCAGTTTGGTGGTATGGGAATTCCTGTTGATTCTGAGGCAATGGATGTAAATGGAGTGTCAGCTCATACTTATGGTGCGACTGAATTAGCAGAGTATAAGCAAATGCTTAAAGGGATGGGATGTTGAAATGTATGTGTCTAATTTGGACACATAGGTTTTGAGGTAATGGGATGTTGAAACGGTTTCTCAAAGTCTTTAGATCTTTGCCAAAGCGGAATCAGCAATTGGTCGTTGTGGTAGTGTTGATACCCGTATTGGTGGCGGTTTTTTCTATCGTTGTTGCGATAAGGCAGCAGGTGCGGTTTGTTTCAGCACGTCAGGTTGTTGACCCGATTTTTCTCGATTCAGTTATCCGGGAAAACTACACGGGTTCTGAACAACTAGACCCCAAGGTGGTTCGACGGGATGGTTTTCTGATTTTTGACTTCAGAAGCCAGGAACTCTGCGGGGTGGCAGGCTGTTTGTATTCAGCCTATGTGGATGGCGACTCCATCAGCTTTTACTTGCAAAAAGTACCCAAAGATTTAGACCTGTTTACCTTTGAGCGGCATGGGGCAGCGAAATGCTTTGTCACATCTCAGTCTCAGAGTGAGGGAATTATAGCGACACGTTACTGCTACCAGCAGGGAAAGTTAGCCAAAGTTATTACTGAGCTAAAAAAAAACAGCCATCCTGAATGGCATCTGTGAAAATTTTCACAGTTAAAAAGGGGCGATAGCGTGCAAGTTGATATGGGTAGAGAGATGACAAAGCATATTATTCAAGTCCCAGCCAACCTTCAATCCAACCCCCAACTGAAGCCTTTAATTGAAGTTGCCACCTCGAAAAATGGCATGATGATTGGCACCTTGATGGTGGTAATGATTTTGGTTCAAATTTTGGGGGGAGGGGATAAGAAGGGCAAAATCGCCAGGGGTTATTTGGGGGGAGTGAAGGAAAAAGCGAAGGGGGCAAAAAAGGCGAAAAAGCAGATGAAGGTTGTTACCCGAAATGAGGTGTCTCTTTATATTGGATGTCCGAAGGAAATAAGAGAGCGGTTGCACGGGGAGTGGCAAGCTAAGGGCTTAGTTCCGGCTAAATCAAAGCCGCCAAAACCAAAGGTTAAAGCCCAAGGGCTGTTTCTGCCTGATGCTCAACGAGGTACGTCTGTACTAGGCGCGGCGGGTTCTGGGAAAACCTTTAGTGTGATTGACCCGTTGGTGCGATCGGCGTTAGATCAGGGGTTCCCCACAGTTTTGTACGACTTCAAATATCCGGCTCAGACCAAACGAGCGGTGGCTTATGCCATGAAGCGCGGCTATACCGTCCGAGTATTCGCACCGGGGTTTCCAGAGTCGGAAGTCTGTAACCCACTGGATTTGATTAAGGACGAGGAGGATGCGATCGCAGCGGGTCAGTTGGCTCAAGTCGTTAATAAGAATTTTAACAAGGGGGGAGACAAGGGCGGCGATAAGTTTTTTGAGGAGGCAGGGGATTCACTGGTAGAGGGGATTCTGTTGGTGACTAAGGCAGTGGGACGCCTAGAAGACCCGAAGTACTGTGATTTGATGATGTCTCAGGCTATTCTCAGCTTGACCAGTTTACCGCAGCGCTTACAACACGCGGCTAGTAACGGCACGATTAGTGTCTGGGCTTCACGCCCTCTTTCCCAATTGTTCGGGGTGATGGATTCTGAGAAAACCGTTGCTGGCATCGTTGGTAGTGCGGCGAGGTTGTTCATGCGGTTTATGAAAAAGGACTTTGTTGGGGCATTTTGTGGGCAGACAAGTCTACCTCTGGATTTGGATGGGAAGCAACTACTGATTTTCGGTTTAGACCGAAATAACCGGGATATTGTGGGTCCACTTCTGGCGGCTATTCTGCACATGGTTGTGTCTCGCAATGTGTCCAGGACTGTGCCTCGTAAAGACCCCTTAATAACTGTTTTAGATGAGTTGCCAACTCTGTATCTGCCTCAGTTGGTCAATTGGCTGAATGAAAACCGCGAAGATGGCTTTTGTGGAATCTTGGGCTATCAGAATATTGCTCAGTTGGAACAGTTCTACTCTAAAGAATTAGCCCGTGCCATCTTCGGCGGTACAGCCAACAAATTTATTTTCAACCCCCAGGACGGGGAATCTGCCAAAATTTTTGCGGATTATTTGGGCGAAGAAGAAGTTGAATTTACTTCTAAAAGTAAAAGTACGGGTTCAAAGGGAGGTTCTAGTAAAAGTACCTCAGAGCAACGCCAGAAGCGGTACTTAGTAGAGCCAGCCGAATTTTTGAAGTTGGGAACAGGTCGAGCTGTGGTTATTAATCCTGCTTTTATTCGGGGGAAGGATGCTTATGTGCCGATGCTGACGCCCATTAAAGTCCCAGCAGAAGATATTAACGAGCAAAAGTGGGCGGAACAGAAGTGGGAAGGAATTCGGCAAAAACTTATTCAGCGTAATGGGGTAGCTGTTTCTGATGAGGAGCGAACTCGTCAATTTGAGGAACGCAGGGCATTGGCAGAGAAGCTTTTTCCTACACCGCAGGATAATCAGACTGATTTATCGGAGGGGTTTTAACTTGGAACGTCAATTATTAAGTCGGTTGTCATCGAAGGCATTGGACATCCTGATTCGATATCCTTTTTGGAGGAAGGCGGTACAGGACGCCTATTTCAATCCGCAAATTCCACCGACTTCGCCGACTGTTGTTGAATGTTTCGACCAGTCGGGGCTTCTTCTATCCCGTGTCAATGGCTACGTCAAAAACATCTCTGTTCCTCAACAGCACTACTCTCTGTTTCTGGCGATGTATTTTGACGGAGAGTTGGTGTTTTTTGCTGTGGGTAATGAAGTTATTGTTCATCGACTGAAGTTATTTTCTGTATTTAAACTGGTGGGTTGACAATGCAAGTTAATGCAAATACTGAATCATTTCAGGCACAATATGAGCGGTTAGTTGAAAATTGGCTAGCTAATTTTGCTCAAATTAATCAGGATGTATTAAAGAATTTACAACTCTCGGTTACTAACGAGCAGGGGGAGAAGCAAACGCTCTATGGCAAAAATGAATCTGGGGAAAAGATTTGTGATATCTCGCCTGAACAAATTCATCAGATGGAATCTGGTGAACTGAAGCCTGATATTCAAGTTGTACAATCCGCCGAAGAAACAGAACAACGAAGGGAGGAAAGAAGTCGAGTACAAGCTGAAGACGTTAAGGTATTTGCTCAAGATGAAATGGGGGAATCCGAACTCGTTTATGGCAAGGCTGGTTCTCGAATGATTAATCGGCTCAGAAGTGAGCAGATTGAACAACTCCGAGAAGCATCAACTGTTGAGGTTGGTTCTAAGATTGAAAGCGAACCCATCAAGGTCAAGTTGGGGGATGAAGTCGTCTTTCAAGTTGATGAGTCTGGGCAGGTGCTGGTTAATGATTCGGTCAAGCTGCAACAGGTTTTGGAGGCTTTAGATGAACCCATTCAAGAGCAACAGCCTCAACCAATTGTTGAGGATTACTATGATGATGATTTTGACGGTGTTAATTTCGAGGAAGCCCAGGAAAATGTTCTGGTTGAATTGGTGAGTGATTTGGTTGATAGTTTACCTGACCCAATTCAGGCTGAATCAGAGCCAGAGCGAGATATCCAGGATGAGCTGGATGAATTTTTTCAGGTTGACCTAGATGAATCTTTCCCGACTACTGAAGAGGAAGTTTCAGGCTTTGATGTGAGTGTGACAACTGAATATGAGGAAGTTCAAACTGAAAAACCATCTGAAAAGACAGGATTAGACTGCATTGAAGAGGCGGTTGGTCAACTGAAAGATGGGTCGCTCAAAACTGTTTTGACTCAATCTACACAAGAGTTACGAGTAGAGGTATCTGAGCAAGAGCCAAATCCTCAGCTTAAGACTGAGCGGAGCCGAAGTCTTGACCAACTGATGGAGGCACGAATACAAGAATCTCAAGACCCAAATTGGTGGCAGCGCACGACTTCCAAAATCGAAGAAATGGTGACGCAGGTTCGGGATACTTTTGTGGGGAGTCGGGCAGCATCAACGTTGAAGCAGTTTGCAGACAAGTTGGACTTGCAGTCTGGGGATAGTTATGAGGGTGCTGAGTATAATCTCAAGCGTGAAGGTAAGGACTACACCCTTACGGATAAAGAGGGTGCTGTGTTGTTGAAATTCAGGTCTTCTGTAATGGGGGTTAAGGTTGATGCTAGTTTGCCAGGGTTGGATGATAGAGATTCTAAGAAAATTGAGGGATTGCGGAAGGATTTGCAGAATGGAAATCAGCCTCAAGGGGCATTTGTGTCGGAAGGCAAAGCGGAAGCTGACTATCTGAAACGGGTGAACTCTATTACCTCAGCACTTAGTCGCTACGCTGCTCAAAATGGTGGCACGGCTAAGGTGGAGGGGAGATTTTCTTACGATTGGGAATCATCAAAGGGTTCAGTGATGATTAAGAATAAGCAGGGGGAGGTACTTTTAGCTTCTGGTCAGGGACATACGCGATCGCGCATGACAGAGAAAGACTTGAAGCACTTTGAGGAGATGTTACCTAACTTGGCGGGTCAGCGGCAAGGGCAAGCTGGACAGAAAAAACAAATGGAAGTTGGTTAAAAACAATAACAATCTACAGCAAATGCTGTAGATTGTTATTGC
The DNA here is from genome assembly GCF_015207375.1 of Coleofasciculus sp. LEGE 07092. GTDB lineage: Bacteria > Cyanobacteriota > Cyanobacteriia > Cyanobacteriales > Coleofasciculaceae > LEGE-07092. Next base: position 14,134 of record NZ_JADEWY010000087.1, read on the forward strand.
GGTGATTGCTAGTCTTCTAAAAGTATTAAGGGTAACTCATTTGATTCAATGTTGTGAATGATTTGCTCCAAAGGATGGCGAAAGGACTCTTCTCCTGGCTGGATTTGGTAAAACCATTCTGCAGGTTTTATAATTTCACTTGTCTTGCATCCTTTGTTGATTTTACTAAGGAGCGCACTTAGCCCTAGTAAATGCTCTTTTGTGAGATATATAGGGTTGCCATCGTAGTCAGGTAAAGAGAGTGTTTTTGTTATTAGGAGAACAACCCCGTAATCAAAGGATATTATGGGCTGTATGTTATCCGAAAGTTGTTTGTGTGCAGTGAAGATTGCCATGTCAAGTATTAAGTAAGCTTCATATATTTAGCGACGATAGTCGCATTTGCTTTTATTACTTGAGGTGGGAAGCGTGGCAAGAAAAAAATATCTCCAGCCGTTGCTGGAGATGGCTCTTTATTCAGCTAATGCGAAATCTAATGCGGCTTGGATTTCTTCGAGAGCTGATGGATATTCTTCAAGTACATAATTGTGTTCTATGTACTCAACTACCAACTTGACCAGTTGGTTTGTGCCAGGATCTTCTCTGTGGAGGAATGACAAATGCACCATAAACGCTTCTCGTTGTTGTTGTGTTTGCATTTGACTGACGATGGCTTCTACTTGACGAGGTAGTTCTGATAAGGACATTTCTGACTTCCTTTGTGAACAATACTTGTCAAATAATCGCGATAGCGACCAAGAGCGTGTACATTTCTTGAAGTGAATCAATGTTGGTAACAAAAGAATTAGACCTTGCTTTCAAATCTGGGCGTAACGTTGTCTCCGTCCAATGTCAGTTGCCGGAGCGATCGCGTCTCATTGCTTCAATCACATCACATCTGGGGCAATGTTCACTGTGGAATTTGGCTACTGCTAAGGTCGTCGTGGATCAAAGATCTGTTCAGGTACGAACGCCACTGGAAGTCCTTGCGGCAATAACTCTAGCGAAAGAAGGTCAAAAATTTATCGTAGAAGACCTTCACCCCTTCTTGCTCGATGACTACTATCTGCGCTCGGCTCTGATAATGCTAGTTTCTGATTTGGCTGATTCTGCGAATCATGTCATCTTACTGGGGACACAGGAAGTAGAATTGCCGCCTATCTTGGGCAGTATTATCCCTGAATTTTGGAATCCTCTCCCAGGCTATGAGGAGAATGTGGCTTTTCTGGAAGAGTGTGGAGTTCAGACTGACATTCATCAGTTAGCGTTATCGGCGGGTGGGTTATGCAGAGAAGAAATCAGGACTGGTTTACGTTTGGTTGAGGCTAGGGGGGGTTCTCTCGTACAAGGACTTCTGGACTTTAAAATTCAAAGGCTCCGGGCATTCAATTTATCTTTTATCCCACGCCCTGATGTGGGAAACTTTGGGGGGATGGATAGAATTCGTTCTGGTATTTACGGGGTAAAGCAGGATTATACCCACGAGGCTAGGCGTTTAGGGATTCCTTTGCCCAAGGGGTGGTTACTCGTTGGTGTACCTGGTTCTGGGAAAACGTTTGTCAGCAAGTTTTGTGCCAGTATTCTGGGGTTTCCGATGATTGCGGTGGATACGGGTGCGATCGCTTCTGGGGGTGCGTCCTATTTACGACGACTAATTGACCGGATTGAGGCGTCTGCTCCGGCAGTGGTTTACTTTGATGAGATGGATAAGCTATTTCCTGACCCCGGCGTGGCGGCTGATGTGCAGCAACGGCAGGTATTAGGGTTCCTGCTGACCTGGTTGCAGGATAAAACTAGTCATACCTTTGTAATTGCAACCCTAAACCGATTGGACTCTTTACCACCAGAGTTGACGCGGTTGGGGCGGTTTGATGAAATTTTCTATGTGGGGTTTCCCCAAGCGGGTGAGCGTAAGGATATTCTGCATCTGCATTTAGCGCGGTTTGATGAGCGCTACAGGGACGGCAACAGCCCGCTGACCACCAAGGAATGGCGAATCCTCCTAGGGCAGACGGTGAATTGTACTGGGGCTGAGTTATCCATGATTGTAGTTAAAGCGGCTAAAAAATTATTTAGGCAGGGTAGGGAAATTCAGATTGGTTTAGAGGAATTACTCGAATCTAGAGCAGCGATCGTGCCAATTTTTATCCGAGATACCGACCGGATTTTAAAGATTGAAAATATTGCCAAGTATGTCGCCACGCCTTGTTCTTCCCCAGACGATTCAATTTTTGCTCCTCCGGAGGTGTCGTTATGGGGTCAGCGCTGACCCAGCAGATGGATGCTGAACTTGTAGCTGCGTCACTCATTTTTGTTCAAGACAAATGGGTGACAAATTGCTCCAAAGAATCCACAGAGATTGCTACCTCCACTAAATCTCCCAGTTGATTGACATCAAGCGCTTGCAAGAGAAGCTCCACATCCGGTGGAACCGTCCCAAAGCGAGCAGCGAGTAAACGTAACAACTGCCTCATAGCACCCTCAAGGAGTCCTTGCTGCCCTGCCGCTTCCTCTGGCAAGGGGACAAGATTACCCGCCTCGTCATAAAAGCGCAACCACACGGCAGGCACTCGCTCTATCGTCCCAGACCAAATTCCCAACCATAAACCTAACCGCTGACACCACAACCTCCCCTGCTCGTTGGGGGCTAGCGGCTGATAGCCCTCGTTCAAATCCAAGTGCCACCCTTGCAAAGAGTTGGGGTCAAAAGGATCGAACACAAAGTAATCTGGGGTGCGGAAAATCCGTTCGTAAATGTCCTTCTTGGTTCCCGTATCGACTTCTGCCGTTGAAGGTGACATAAGTTCTACAATCACATCGGGATAACGACCATTCTCTTCCCACACCACCCAACCGGGGCGATCTGTGCCGTCAACACCCAACACTACAAAAAAATCCGGTCCTCGGAAGTCCCTGTTCCTCACCTGGGCGCTACTGTAGTAAATAAACATATTCCCCCCGGCAAAGTAATCATCGCACTCAGCCAAGGCTTGATGCATTGATCGGATGAGGACGTTCATGGCAATGCGGTGGCGATTTGTCTCCAAGGGTTCACCATCATCAAAAATCAAGTTAGTAGGCGGCATGGGAGGTTCCCAGTCCGCGAAAGCTGTTGCCTGGGACATAGCTTCTCTTGTTTGTCTCGCTTACCACTACATTAACCGACGAGTTATGTGTCGAAGTCTGGTACGACCGAGGCTTTGATGCGATCTCCTAAATTTTTAAGAGTCAGAAGCCTCAGAATTTCCGCCGCTTTAGTGTTGCCCATCGAAGCAAAATAAGTCCAGACTGCTACCCATTCTTCAAAGCTTCTGGCTTCTTTTTTAAAATATCCAATTTTATTCTTGTAGATTATAAATTTAGATTCACCCGTAAAACCAAATTTTTTTAAGCTCCTTAATTTCCTTGGGCTAATATCCTGAAGCCAGTTTAATGAAGTTTCAATAACTTTTAATCCCTCAAAGTTAGTTATGTAGTAGTTCTTCTCAAAGAGGATAATTTTTAGCACCTTACCTACCTTAAGTTCAATTGGGACTTCTGTAGCTATTTTCTCCATGCTTCGACACCCTTCTCCTCTGGAGACGCTAACGCGAACGGCATCGCTCAGGGCAATCCGCTCAGCATTCATAAAAAATAAAACTAGGTACTAAACCTAGTTGCTAGCATTAGATTATTTAGTCTAGTTGATCATTGTTACCATAACAAGTTGTTTAGATAAAATTTTGTTACCATGACAAGTTGTTTAGGTAAAATTTTGTTACCATGACAGCTTTTTGAGGCAGCGCGTTGCGGGGGTTCCCCCCGTTGTAGCGACTGCCGTTACGGGTTGTGTCCGTAAAGCTTGTTGTATATTCGCAGTAGCCGTGGAGAGGCTAGCTGCATTCCGGAAAATGCTCGATGAGCCTCTGCAAGTCGTCGTTTATGATGTACGGCTGGCTCTCGATGAGAAGAGCCCTTGCTAAACCAGTGATTAACGGTAGCTTCGGAACACTCGCAAATTACCGTTAAATCTTGGCGACTAATTCCTTGCCAAATGGCAAGGAATTCCTCCAATTCCATTTCGTCCATTCGTACCTAGTAGTTATTTCTTCTTAATTTTCTGGGAAAATACGGCAGAAATGTCTTCCAGCGTTGACAAGTTGTTTCGGTAACAAGCTATAGTCAGGTGAGACTGCGTTGCTAAATAAAAAAAGTCTTCCGAAGAGAGCGTAAGAGCGGTAACGTGTTGGGTAACAGGATGAATGAGGAAATGAACTAAAGCCTCGGCTCCGCTCGGCTTTAGCCTTGAGTTTCGACAAGCTCAACTGCCGCGAAGTCGAAAGGCTAACATGATGGTTCTCGGCAAAAAATCAACCCTCATAGTGAAGGCTGAGTGAAAAAGGGGTTATTGTTGAGCAAAGAGGTGTTCAATTTCTTCGGAGAGCTGTTCCTCAAGGTCACAAGCTAGAAATTCAGCAAGACTGAAATAAGTCTCTTTTTCTGTCCAGCTTTCGTCGTCTTCGTGCGAACTTTCTTCTTCTTCATACGGGTCGAACCCGACTTGTTCAACAATCCAACTCCAGCACTCCGGGTCATTGTGACACCACTTGATGAGTTCAATAATTTCGTTATCGCTCTTGTCTTCAAAGTGAGTGATTAGGGTATGCAGAGGTAATAAGTTCATTGCTGTTCACTTCTATTTATGTTGTTCACGCATTTAGAAGCGATAGCGACTTTCATGCACCTGTTACCAGCGGAGGAGCTGATTGCTTGTGGAACACTGAGCTTGTCGAAGTGCAGCTCTTCGCCCCGCTCATCCAATCAACATGAGCAGGGCGTCCCTTCGACTAAGCTCAGGGTAAACCCTTATCTATGCTTTTGTGATGCCGATTGAGCGCAACGCAGCTTTCATCTGCACTTTGACAACTTGTGGTTTACTACCTTTGAGTGAATTTGGGTCAATGCCATGTTTTAGACAGGTAGAATGGAGTTCATCCCAGGTCATTTGGTGGACAGATTTTGGCTTGGGGAACTGATTAGTGATGCCTTCGGCGGTTCGCGGAGCGACCATCGCCTGTTGAGGTGCTTTTGTGTCAGACGCTCCTACGTCGCTACCGCTTACGCTATTTATGGTGAGCGATGTCGAACCATCGGTAAAGTCTCTTTCAATAGAGTGGAACACTGAGCTTGCGATGCCCTGAGCTTGCCGAAGGGTCGAAGTGCCGTCATTATGAGTAGCCATAGCTTGCACCTGGGGCTTGGGTAGATTCAGACGTGCAGCGATTTCGGAGATGCTACTGAATCCATAAGTCCGAGGAGAGTTATCCCGATAGCTTTCACGGGTAACTGGCTTGTTAGAGTTTGAGACAAATTGCCAGCGGCGTCGCCATTCCTCCTGGCTGATGCAGCGACTAAAAGTAGGTGGTTGGGTGACGGGTTTCTTGCCGTGTTTAGCTTTCAGTGCGTTAAGGAAGCGTTCGGCGATATCGTTACGCTTAATGGTAAAGATTGCAGTATCGCTCTTGGCGTCGATGTGGCTGGTAAAGCGGATATCTTTGGAGCGTAGCCACTCAGCAGCAAGAACGAATTGAAACCGGGGAACGTAAAGATTGTAACGGGCGGTTTTGGTATTCCAAGCGAAGTAAGTCATGGGAAATTCTCCTGAATGTAGTGAAGCCTGACTCGGTTGAAGGGTATGAGTCAGGCTTGATATGGATGTGGATAGAGCTAGAATTCGAGTTTAGGTTTAGGTGAGGTGACGTCGCGACGAATGACCTTGCCTGCTAAACTGATATGGATGTGGATGAGAACTAGAATTCGAGTTTAGGTTCAGGTGAGGTGACGTCGCGACGAATGACCTTGCCTGCTAAACGCTTGGCGATGTGGAGGCGATTACCGTTCTTGGGTTGATTGAAGCGATCGCAAAGAGTCTGTAACGTATCACGGGGTAAGACTTTAAGCTCGTCGATTGTTAGGATTTCGGTTGAAGGGTCGATCAGTTCAGGTTCGGCTACGGGTAGCAGGTAAGGCAAGTCAGCAGATTGTGTGGAGTGGTCACTGAGCTGCGTCGAAGTGTGGTGTCCGTTACCATTACTATTACTGTTGCTGGGAGTAGTCTGCGGTTCGACTTCGCTCACCGCAAGTGGCGTAACATCAATGAAGTCGTCTTCTTTGTCAACGGTTGGCAAGGGATGCTCAAACTCAGCGTTCGACTGAGCGCTCACGCCGAAGTCTATCCGATGACGGTTTCGCAGGGATAGGAAGGCTTGCTCAAACTCCTCAATGGCTTCGGGATTATTGGGATAGGCAGCGTCTAGCGCATGATAAGCTTTGTGAGCCATATCTAATGCCGTTTTCACGGTGCCTTGAGCAGTTTGTTCGAGTTGCTGCTGCTGATAAAGGCTGTTCAATGTGTCTTGAGCCTGTTTCAATTGCTGCTTGAGCTGCTCAACAAGGTTTTCTGCGGCGGAAATGGCTTGAGCGGTTTGTTGATTCAATGTGTCGAACATCGAGGGATGACTCCTAAAAATGTGTTGATGAGGGGCTAGCTAACCTCATTTCATTACGCGCGATAGCGCTTCTTTTAAGGAGTTCAGAGGATTGTTACAAGAATTCAGCCCGAATAACTCTTAACCCACGTCTTTTAAACGCTCACCTAAGTTCTTGACAGTCAAAAGGTTAAGGACTTCCGTAGCCTTAGTATTCCCTCTTGAGCTGAAGTGGCTCCAGATCGCAACCTATTCTGCAAATCTTCTGGCTTGTTTCTTGAAATACCCGACCTTGTTCTTGTAGATGATGGGCTTTGGATCTCAAGTAGTAAGTCCTCTTCTCTACGTTATTACCTGAAAATTACTGAAAATTCGGGTAGTAACTTCTACCACCTAGCTCTAGGTTTAGTCGGATGCGATAGCGAAGCGCTGCTGCGTTCGCCTTTGGCGTCTCCCCTTGGGAGAAGCGCAGATCGCATCTCACCTTTTACCCAAAGGCGATCACTTTCCACCTAGAGCCTTTCTTCGTACTATATTCCCAATTTTTTTGAGTAGGCTCCTACCACTAATGACAAAGGCGCGTGAGAACTATCCTGGTTGCTGGCGTTGGTTAAGTTCCTGTGTGGCAAGCTTGATAATTTCATGGAGCCACTCATCAGAACGAGAGTCAACCTGAATTTGTTCTGGACTTAACTGTTCAATCCTCGCTAATAACTCATCACGCTCTACTGTTACTGTTTCCAATTCCTGTTTCAGATATTCAATTTCTGCCAATCTATCCTTTGAAAGCAGTCCTAAATAAGGCTTCATATCTCCAAGCGTTTCTTTCAGTTTACCCAGAATCAGGTTATCAATAGTACCGCTAGAAATCTGCCGCAGTTCGTTACGACATCTCCAGTCCATCTCTAAAAACTCATCACTCGCCTGTGCCAGATTATCCTCAATAAAGGCATAGAGTTCTGTTATCGTCAGACACTCCGTTAAGCTAGAGGGAAATAAGTTATTCGATTTGGGAAAAGGTTCTACGGCTTCACTGGAAACAGTGCTGGAAGATACCGCCGTATCTTCAGAAAGTGGCTCAGGTTGACACTCATCAACTCGAAGGTATTCATATCCCCCTGTGTCAAAGGATACAGTTACTCCATCTCTGTTCGGGCGTCCGCTGACAGTCCCCCGCATTCCCTTAAACGGCGAGTTTTCATTAACTACAATTATGCGATCGCGTACCGCAGGCCAACCTAAGTCTACAGTTGTCCCGGCTGTTGCTACAGCCACAGAACCTGGTTTTCTAGAGGCGGGAGGCTTTAACAATTGGTAAGCCGCATGAACGCTCTGCTTGTTGAGCGTGTGTCTGAGAACTCTAGCAAACTCCTGGTTCTGTTCAAAATGAGTTGCCGTCAGTTTATCAATTTCTTCCACTACTTTGGCAGCTTTGTCATAATTGCGACCTGAACCCAACCCAACACGAGAGGCGATCGCATCTCGTGTTTTCCCCTTTCCCCGAGGTGGAAAATTTTCCACCTCGGTAGCCTGGTTCTGATTCTGTTTCAAGTTTGCCAAAGAACGCTCTCGTGCTTTCTCTCGCTCAATACTCTCCCAAACTCGACCCTCTCTCACCTTCTGTTCAGCCGTTTTATCCCTGGTCGCATTTTCCAGTAACAGAGCTTCCAGTTCTGCCATTTCATCACTAAATTCTCGCACAACTATCGGCACTTCGTTCCACCTCAACTCAAGAGCCACTTTCCAACGTCGATGTCCAGAAATAATTCGCCCGTGTTGAGACACAACGATTGGCTTCATCCAACCGGACTGCTGAACCAGCTCAACCAGCGGTGATACATCCTCATGCTCTCCATAAATACGGTCGTTTTCAGGATGAGGTTGGAGCCGTTGCGGGTCAATACTCGTTTGGTTTAAAGGTATAAGCAGAAGTGTATCTTCCTGTGATGGAGACCACTCACAGTAAGAACAACCAACCCCTCTCCGATTAGGTAAAAGTCTTGCTCCGCATTCGGGACAGGTATCCGTTGAATCGGGTTTGACAACCGCTGCTACCATCACTCTACTCCCATCATTTTCTTCAAACTCAACAGGACATCAATTAGACTCGTACTCTGGCGAGTCTCCCACCAACCCCTTTCCAGACACTTTCTCAACCATCCTTCAGGATTGCGGGTTGTTCGATGTCCACCTCGCTTGTGAAATAGAGCCAAGGCTTTCTTTAAATCCTCTGGATCAACACCAGCCAATACCTCGGCTGCGGCTTCTGGCTCGTAGTTAATCCCAGCTTCTTCACAAAGTGTCAAACACTGCTCTAAGTTAGAAGCCACTTGATCGTCAACTCCGAAAAGGGCTGTGGTTAGATCTGCTGTTGCTGCTTGTCCACCTGGTTCAGCATTACTAGGGTTTTCGGGCTGTTTTTTGGGAATTGGCGATCGCTTCTGGGACCTTTTCGGCTTCGGATTCAGCAAAAAATCAATGCTTTTCACCGTCCATTTCCAAACGAATGAGGTAAATTTTTTGGCGTGGATAATTACTCCAGCCTCCATCAATTGCTCTACAGCTCGTCGTACAATACGGTTATCGTGAGGTTTGCCTCGCTTGGCGGCGACCCACTTGTTGAAGTCTCTGAGGTCTATAATTTCGTCAGCGCCTTCGTCCATTTGAGTCAAGAGCCATTCATAAAATTTAATGGCGGTGGGGGTGAAGCCTTTTTCGATGCAAAACCCTAAATGCTTGGTTGTCCATGTCATAGTTAAACTGTCCGTTGAATGGCTGCTGTTGAAAAATTTCTAGGGGAATTGGGTACTTATTAACCCTTAGTTTAATTTAATAACGGTAATTTAACCAAGGGTTAATAAGGAACTTTGGCGTAGAATCGAGATATGAAATGGAATGAAGCTTTCAATCAAACGCTGAAGGACTTTGGGATAAGTGCCAAGTGGCTTTCCCAAGAATCGGGAATTTCCGAGGTTTTTATCAGCCAGTTCAGAAAGGGTCGAAAGGATGCGACCACAGGCGTTCTGGCGCAGCTACTTGAGCCTCTACCCCTGGAGGCAAAAAAGCAGTTTTTTGGTCTGCTGCTGGGGACTGTACCTCAACCGGAGTATCTGTTTGAGGAAGTGTTGGAAAGCCTACCCAAGGAAAAGAAGAAGAAGCTGGCAATCCAGCTTGTTGAGTCTATCGCTAGGGAACCGGAGCTAATGAGTACTTCCTCTTAGATGCTCCCAATCTTGAACACGATTGCGAATCTAACAATCAGGTGGATCGAAAAACATCGTGAATTTAGCCGCAGGTACTCTTTGGGTTAAGAAGCGAAGATGATCGCAAGCATCTTGCCTGTTGAAGAATCTGGCAATCGTGCAGCGAGTCGCATTGGGTAACAGTTGAGCAATCGCCCAAGGTTTTGAGTACCCTTCAGGGTAACGACCTGTACCCCGGTAGAGAGAGGGTTTGGGGGAGAGGGATGATTGAATAATCTGAATCAGGCGATGGCGTTCCGCTGTGAAATCCTTGGGTAAAAGTGTCCACTCTGCAACTGGGGCAGGCAACCAGGTGAGGGTGTAACCTTTTGAGATTTTAGATTTGGATGCAAGGATTTTCCAGGATAGAGTGCCTTTTACCTTAAGGACTTGGTAGCCTTCTGTCACAAGAGCCATAGCAATTCTGTCGCCTTCGTTAAAGAGGCGAATCCATTCGTTGTGATTCATGGCTAATTGTTAATTGCTAATTGTTGAGTTGGGAGAGGGAGAGTATTTTCTCCATCCCAGTTGACGAATTGTCCAAGTAAGGCGATTGCAATGCGTGGAGCTATCGCTCGTGCTAGCGATCGCCTAGCTTGAGGATTCATGGAGTAATCAGGTTAAGCTACGCAAATTCCTCTATCAATGAGAAACTACGCATAGATAAGACAGGGAAACAGGAAGTATAGGGACTGCCATAAATGTTTCCCCGTCAGTTTTTTGTTCGCAAAGTGACGAACCGTCACTTTGCTGGTACGATGGTAAACGATAAAAGTCAAAAGTTCAACCCTAATGTGCCAACTTTAAAGCAAGTTCGTGAGCGTCTTGGCATGACCCAGGAAGAGTTTGGGAAAGCGTTAGGAATAGCTCGCGAGACGATCAATCGTTATGAGAGGGGGGTTCACCAACAACTAAAATTTTCTGTTTCTCAAGTAAAGCGATTAGTTGAACTGATGGAGGAAGCCGGGATGTCAATCAAGGATTTACCAGATGACATAGATTAACCCCCTAAAAATTTATGTCCTGTACCCGGACACCCTAAATGTTTCCCCTGTGGCGACTGTAGCGCATAGGATTATTGTATGAGCGCTGTGAGGTCAATCCGTTGTGGCGATGATGATTCCTGATTCAATCCCTACCACAGCAAGTGAAGGAGAAAAAACGCTCTATGGCGTGCTGCGCGATCGCCTCCCCGATGATTTCCTCGTCTGGCATGAACCGAGAGTAAGCGATCGGTATCCAGATTTCATTATCCTGGGGTCAACATTCGGGCTGCTGATTGTCGAGGTCAAGGGTTGGTATCCCAGGCAGATTATCACAGCTAACAATAATTTTTTCGAGATCAGGCGAAAGCAAGGTCACACCAGTCGAATTGAACGCCAGAAATCCCCTCTGCGCCAAGGGCATGATTACTTAACAGCAGTACTAGACAAGCTCAAGAGCTACCCGATTCTGACCCAACATGATGGCAACTACAAAGGTAAGCTGGCTTTCCCGGTTGGTGTCGGTGCAGTCATGTCCAATATCACCGAAGCTCAAGCCCGATGCAAAGACAAAGACAAAGACATTTATTCATTGCTGGAGAAGCCCCAGGTTGCCTATCAAGATGAGATGCGGGCGTGGATGAAATGGGGGGAACGTGAGCTAATTAGTCGGTTTCAAGCTATGTTCACCATCCGTTTTTCCTTCCCGGCACTCTCCGATGAACAAATCCGCACGATTAAAGGTGTGCTTCATCCAGAGATGAAGATTAAAGAAGTACCTGCCACCTCCAAAAGCGCTCCTTCAGGGATAAAACTACCATCAGGCAGCTCAGTAATTGTCGGCTTGGACATTGAGCAAGAGAGAATGGCGCGGCAGATAAAAGACGGTCATCATATATTCGCTGGGGTAGCAGGTTCTGGTAAGACCCTGATTTTACTGGCTCGGGCTAGGGCACTGGCTAACCGCCTGTTAGAGCATCGCATCCTAATCTTGTGTTTCAACATTCCCCTAGCCTCTTATCTGCGCTCAGTTCTGCACGGTGATGACCAAAACCCCCAATATAGAGAGCGGATTGAAGTCAGGCACTTTCACAACTGGGCGCGATCGCTCATGGGTCGCTTACCCAATCTTCAAGAATTCAACAACAATGACGAACAATACAACCAGTTCCTGGGTGAACAGGTGCTATCCATTTTGCAGCAGCAGCCCCCAGACTGGAAGTGGGATTCGGTACTAGTGGATGAGGCTCACACCTTTTCACCCAACTGGTTCCGCTGCTGTGTAGCCGCCTTGAAAGACCCTATCAAGGGCGATTTGATGATAGTTTCTGATGGCTCTCAGAGTCTGTATAAGCGTCAATCCTTTAAATGGAAGTCAGTGGGAATTCAGGCTCAGGGACGAACCAAATATCTGACGCTCAACTACCGCAACACCCAAGAAATTCTCACCGCTGCCTGGAACATTGTCAAACCGATTTCTAAGGGTGAAACCTCTGTAGATGATGACATTACTTTCCCGATAGTCAAACCCAGTGCAGCGCTGCGGCATGGCTCTAAACCCGTGCTGCATCGGGTTTCATCAAAAGTAATGGCAGTGGAAGCGTTAGTCAAACAAGTGCAGCAGCTCTCTGAGTCCGGTTACGCGCCGGGGGATATTGCAATTATCTACCGCTGGAAAGCCCGTAGCGATCGCACCTTACTCAAGGGGATGATCAAGCAGCTTAATGACTTGGGGTTGAGAACCTATTGGATTACGGAAAGCGATAAAACCAAGCTGAACTACAGCGTCAAAATACCAGGGGTGCGGATTGTCACAGCCCTGTCATCGCTGGGCTTAGAATTTAAAGTTGTTCTGATCCTGTGGGTGGAGCAGTTCGCCGATTGCTGCTTTCCCGATCAGGAGAAATCAGCCCTGGCTCGACGGCAGCTCTATGTGGCAATGACTCGCGCTGTCGATGAGTTGCATCTGTTTGGTAGTGGTTCGATGGCAATTTTAGATGAATTGGAACTAACGGGAGCAGCGATTTGAAAGGCGTGTAGGAGAGGGGTTAAACACCCTTTACTTTCGCGTTAATTATAACACAAACTCGTTCTATAAGAACGAAGCTTTAGACCCAATTTTTCGATAAAAAATCCCCGGCTATTGCCAAGGATAAGTGCCACCTAGTTACGCTTGGGAAGCGATTTAAAACAAACAGCCTTGATAATAGTCGGGTTCTAACGAATCAGGTTTACTACCTTTCTTCTTCCGCTTCTTTATGGGTTCAAACCGCCACTGTTGCTCGGTATCATGTTCTGTATCAGCCAGGTACTCAGCCACATCAGGTCGGGATGAAATTGCCTGATTATTCGTCAAATCATCAGAGACTTTTTGACTAACAGTTTCCCCGTCGCTACACTGAACGTGACCATTACAGAGTGGAGCATCAAGGAAGGGAAATGGCTTTACCATCCACGGGGCGTAGAGATAGCCGTTAACTAAACTGGCTTTAATGACAGTGGGATTGATGTCCTGCCCATACAACCGGAAGGAATAATTGGAAGCATACAGCAGCATTCGACCTGTGCCAAGGCAGGGGTCGCACACGGTTTTGATGCGATTATCTTCTCCCCCTTCGACTTCGCTCAGGGCGTCGCTTTCCATCAACATTCGTGCCATCATATTCACGACGGGCATGGGAGTTGGATAGAAACCCAGATGTTTGCCGTGTTGGTTTGCGGCTAGAATTCCACCGAAATAGTCCCACGGATAGCACATCAGCCAAGCTAAGTTGAAGTACTGATACAGTCGCATGGATGCACCCGTACATCCTGATGGTTCTGATGGTTCTTCTGGTTGCCCGTGATAGCCGAAGCCGAATAGCAACCAATCCATGAGATAATCGAAATACTGCCAGCTACTCCAACCTAGCCAACTGCCGTGTTGGGGAATCAAATCGAGGCACTTTTCAATGTGATTTCTGGCACCGCTGCCTTCTCCTTCTGCATTTCGGCAAGAGCCAAAATCAACACCTCGGCTCCGCTCGGTGTTGAAGCTGAGCGAAGCCGAAGCTTCAAATTCAATTTGTGGGATGGGTTCTGGGAGTAGTTCGCCTGCCATCATTATCTTTGCCCAATAATCCCAGCGCTGCCAGGTCATCATATCGATGTCTAGCAGATAGGGAATCATCCAGCCGTGTTTCAGTTCTCGTTTGAGATTGGCGTCAATTTTATTGGGTTTCCACTTGCTTAGTTGGTCTTGCAAGTGGTAAAGTCCTTGTTCATTAGCCATTATTCAGCCTCAAAAACGCTATGCATTAATGCCGATAGGCTGAATAAAAAAACCCTCGTAAACTGACTTTTCACAGCATCTGGGGAGAGGTACAAGGTTGTGCAAGACTATTCGCTAACACTTCCCCAATCACTCTAAGATACCTTGAAATCAGTTAAAGTAAAATTTCATCGTTGGGGTGTTGAATGAATCAGGACAAAAAGTCAATAGTGGAAAAATGTCAATTTGGAGATCAATGTTTAACCAAAAGAGCAATACGGCGGCAATGGACTAATCTTGCATATAGCGTTTTCATTGGAGATGTAAACAAGCAGTAAACAAGCAACCCTTACCCAGTAAGGGTTTCAGTGCTTTGGCTGTACACGAATCATCTGAAAACACTATAGCGCTCTTTTGTCACTCTAGGAAGAGGAAAAGTGGAAATCAGTCTGTTCTTGAGCTGTAGGGATAGCTCCCGGAAACCGATTCATAAAAGAAATTAATCGAGTAAAACCCACTTCTAAAAGTGGGATG
>NZ_JADEWY010000088.1 GCF_015207375.1 Coleofasciculus sp. LEGE 07092
CCGCTCCCCAGCCCACCTGCCCCCCTGCCACTCCAATTTTTGCCAACACGCTATAATGAGGGCGTAAATTGGGGCTGTGGCTCAGATGGATAGAGCAAGCGCCTCCTGAATAATTGGGCACCATGGAAGAAATTCTATGAGTGAATGTGGTCAAATTCGGTAAACCCTAAAGAGTAATAAGCTTCTCTTGTACTCCAAGGCAATACCGAGCCAAGCCTGAGTTGGTGCGATCGCTCGGGTCGTACAAGTATAAACCAGGAAGGTGGAGAGACTAGACGGCCACCACCTAAAGGGTATAAACCTAGGGTGAAGGTATAGTCCAGAGAGTGGGGAAACTCACACCAATCTGAAGCGCTAGGTCGCCGGTTCGAATCCGGCCAGTCCCGTTAACCTTGGGATGGGAAAACAGGAAAAAGGTAAGCCCTGATACAGGAGAACCTTATTTCCTTTCCCCTCTACTTTTCTTTATCAGAGAACGTGCAAGTTAAATTGCTTAAGCTTCCAAATCTGTACGGACTGCCAGAGGATCAGAGTGGAAAGACTGAAAGGGGAAGTTGAGCTTTTTCCGTGACGGATTGCGCGACGGTTAACAGTACCCTTAGACTGGTAACTTGCAATTGTTCGGGCAATTTACCGAGCGAGTTTAAGTCAAGCGATCCTCCTCACTACCTGATTCAGCGGTTTATTCATGCTTTTGAGGATTTCTTCCCGCAAGCGACAGTATTTATTTTCACAACCTCGACGCTCTAAAGCTAAATGGCTGTCTTGGTTGATCCCCATTCTAATGGTCGGGGCAGTCTGTAGCTACAAGCAAATTGAAAGCTACTTTGTGCAACCGGACGCCATTTTGGTTTTAGGAGGGGAAGAGGAGCGAGAGCTATTTGCTGCTAAGTTTTCCAAACAGTACCCAGAACTCCATATTTGGGTATCTTCGGGAAGTCCAGAGTGGTATACACAAAAGGTTTTTGCTAAAGCCGGAGTTCCTCGCACTCAGTTGCATATCGACCATCAAGCGACTGATACTGTCACTAACTTCACGACGTTGGTTGATGAGTTGAAAGCCCAAGGGATCGATAGCGTCTACTTAATTACGTCTGACGATCATATGCGTCGCGCTCGCGTAATCGGTGAAATTGTATTTGGTAGTCGAGGAATCGTACTCAAACCTATACCCGTTGCCTTAGGGCGCGAACCTGAACCCATTGAGAAGTGCGTGCGAGATGGTGCAAGAGCGTTACTTTGGGTGGCAACCGGTCACACAGGTGCCAACCTTAGTCAGATATCAGGTATTTTAGAGAGATAAGAGGCTAGGGGCTAGGGAAGATGGGGGAGGGTAACACATCAAAAATCCCCTTGTCCTCTTTGTCATCGGGTTCATTGCGCTCCTACCCTGCAAGTTCTTGTACTAAGACGTAAGGCTGCACGATTAGAGCCTGGAATCGCTTCGTTTTGTCAGTATTCCAATCGGCTAGTTGCTCGGAGAAAGGCTTGTGAAGTTGCTGTTTGCTAATCCAAGATTGTATCGACAGGATATCATCACGAGCGATCGCTACCCCCACATCCACTAAATTCAATTCTTGAGTCACAAAAATTACTGCATCGCGTTTGACATGGGGAATGAGTAAATCCCAGGTTGCTTCATCGACTGTTTGTTCTAGTTCTGCTCTTAAATCCGGCATTGTCCCAAAATTTTCACTTGAATTAGGTTTTATTTTACAGGGGTGGGGTTACTAAAATGAAGCAACGAAGCTAAAATTATTCTCTGACAAAAACTAAATTCATTTGAATTGAATAAATTAGTTTGCTATTTTAATAAGCTCAACTAAAGCTACAGATCCCCCCTCATTTCATCAATATCTAGCAAATTAACAATAACACCAGTAATGGGAATTGCAATGAAAATACCTGGTATACCGGCTATCTTTGCTCCCACTAGCAAAGCAAAGAATACAACAACAGGATTAATATTAATAGAGTTTTGCATAACTCTGGGGGCAATCAAGTTATCCTGAATTTGTTGAAGAATAATACAAGCTATTAAAACTTTACAAGCAAGCCAAATGTTTTGAGCGAATAAAATAAACACAACTACAGTGATAACACCCAACGTGGCTCCAATTCCTGGTATGGTGTCACACAAACCCGCTACCAAAGCTAAAAGTAATGGAAAAGGCACTGCCAATACTAAAAATACAATAAAAGTAGAAGTCGAGAGAAATAGGGTTAAGATTACTTGTCCCCTTAAAAAACCCAATAGATTACGCTGAATAACTCTTGTCAGCCTGCCCCGCAAATGTATTGGAAAAAACTTGAGAATTAAAACCCAAAGTCTTTCTCCATCAAGTAGCATAAAAAAAGCAATAACTGTAATTAAAATTAAATTTAACAACGTTGTAAAAAAACGTTGTAAGGTTGCCAAGCTGTAAGTGATGCCCAGCTCAAGTCCCGTTAAAAGTTTTTCCCTAATTTGGTCTTCAATTACATTTAAGTCTATTAAAATATTTCGTTTTTCCAGGAACTCTTCTAACCTTTCTACGAGCGGTGCTAGAGAATTGAAAAAGTCGGGCAAACTGCTAGTTAGCTGTTGCAACTGTGATACAAAGGATATGCCGACGATAATGGCTATACCCCCAATTACCGTTATCCCTACAAAAAAAACTAAGATAACCGCAACAGTATGAGGCAAAAAACGGTGCAGCCATCGCACGGGATAGCTGAGTAAAAAAGCAATCAGGGCTGCGAATGTAAAGAGAAGGATAATTGTTTTAAAAAAATCTAAAACTTGTACGAATGCCCAGCCAGAAGCACAAAACAACAAAAAGCGAACTAGCATCCAGTTGTTCAGTCGCTCCCAAATCCTTCGGGATGGGGGTTCATTCATAGGTTAATGCACATTTAATTTGCACCCTTACCATTAATTACCGATTCCTCTTTCCTGACTGGAAACTTCTTGGGTGATAACTTAATTTGATTTCAAATTCCCTTAGCGCCCCAAGTCGTGCAGGGCGTGAATTGCCTCTGCACAGTGCTGCGTTAAGGCTTCCAAGTCTTCCCGGTTGGTTGAGATAGGGGGGTCTATAGGTTGACCAATTCGCACGGTTACTGGTACGGGTCTGGGTATTGGTGAACCCTTTTGAAAAACTGCCTGAGTCCCCCACAAACTGACCGGTAACAGGGGGGCTTGGGCTTTAGCAGCAATCAAGGCGGCACCGAGCTTCGGGTTGGAAATGCGAGCATCAGGGGTGCGCGTGCCTTCTAGGAACAAACCAACAGCCCATCCCTCTGACAGACAGTTAAGAGCAGCGCGAATTGCACTCCGGTCTGCTGCTCCCCGTTTTACCGGATAAGCACCGTACAATTCAATAGCTTGCCTCAAAACTGGGACGCGAAACAGTTCCTCTTTTGCCATAAATGCCACCGGACGTTGCATACAACTGGATAGGATGGGGGGATCAAAGTCGCTCGCATGGTTACTGACGACTACTAACGGACCGTCCATCGGCACATTTTCAGCACCGTAAATGCGACCCCGAAGGTATAGATGAAGCATCGGGCTGACTACCGACCATTTAAAGGCGTGGTAGAGCATCAGGCTGACAACTGGTTCGCGGCTTTTAACCATAATGAATGAAGGATAAAAGAGTTGAATTTGACACTCTGCGCTCTTGCATAGACGTTGACTTTCATACTTTACACTTCATTCTTCATTCTTCTGGTAGGTCTGCAAGGCTACCAACATTTTTCAGCACTAAATCAGGACACATTCGTTTAATCAAACCCGTGAGGACTTTCCCAGGTCCAATTTCCACCACGTTCTCAATTCCGGCTGCCGGTAGCTGCATGGAGATTTCTCGCCAGCGTACACTGCCAGTCATTTGACCCTGGAGGCGCTGCTTTAAAACTGCCCCGTCATTAGCTGGTAGGGGTTCCACATTCGATAGTACTGGCACTCGGGCATCAGTAAAGGAAACAGACTCCAAAACCTTCTGAAATTCGGCTGCGGCTGGTGCCATTAACGGAGAGTGAAAAGCACCCGATACATTTAATCGGACAACTCGCTTGGCTTTTACTTGGCTCAGTAACTCTTCTACGGCTGTCGGTGTTCCAGAGATTACCACTTGCACCGGACTATTATCGTTAGCAAGTACCACTTCATCCGTCTGCTGAAGTTTTTGTTCTAGCTGTTCGCGGTTAAAGCCAACTAAAGCCGCCATCATCCCGCCTGCGGCACTGTCCATCAGTTGTGCCCGACGTTGGACGAGGTTTAACCCAGCCTCAAAGTCAAAGACTCCAGCCGCGTAAAGCGCGACATATTCTCCCAAGCTGTGACCGGCGACTAGGTTGGGTTGATGTCCCCGTTCTTGCATGACATCTGCCAGAATGCTTTCGATAACGTAAAGACTCGGCTGGGTGTAAAGGGTGCGAGAAAGCTTGTCATCCTGGCTTTGGCAAATTTCCAGAACGTTCCAGCCTAGTAGTTGTTCAGCTTGTGCCAATTTAGCTTTGGCAGTTGGCAAGTCAGCTAAATCTATTCCCATGCCGATTGCCTGAGAACCCTGTCCTGGAAATACCCATGCGGTTTTAGTCATTCGCTGTTCTTTAGTTAAGGGTCAGGGTATTTATTATCTCAGGAGGGATGCATCTGATCTGACCTAGGTGTTTTTATAGACCTGACTCAGTTTTGTTATCCTTATCTAGTCTAAATTGCAAAGTACGTTAATTTAACATAATTTAACAAAAATCGATGAAACATTACTGTGAAGATTGGCTGCACGAATGGTGCTATGAGAACGGCTGGACAGATTTGTATGTCGAGCGCAATCTCTATTGGGCATTCCCGCCGGGGGCAGTCATGCCCGAACCCCTTCCCCCTAAGGTTTTACAGTCGATCAAAGCTGAAAAGGGATTAAGTAGAGAAGAAAAACTGTGGTCACTGGGAGCTGTGATTTTAACGGTTGTCGCCGCCATTTTAAGCTACTTTTATAGGTCGCCAATGCCGTTAGGTCTGGCGTTTGCCTTTGCTGCCGTTACCGTTGGTCTTTTAGAGGTTGAAGAAGATTAACGGCTCACAGCTATTCGTCTGATGTCAGTGCCATTTCACTGAGAGGGGAAACACCCATACCGTCAGCTATCAGACGCACTACTGCAATCTGTTCGTTCAAGTCCAGTGATGCGATCGCTTTTAATAGCCCCAAGGCTGGGGATGAGAGCTTGTAGCCATCGGCTGGAGGCGCAACCTCACCCTGAGACATCCACTCAAAGAGCTGATACCAAAAAGCCAGCTTCGTGTTAGGTGCAAAAAGCCCGTACTGACGGGTGATGGGTGTATCTGAGTTTGTCAGTAGGTTGCCTATGGCAGCCAACTGCTCTGGTGGCGACATTTGTTTGATGCGATGCAACAATCCTTGGGTCAAGAATAACCGTGCCGCACCAGCCGGAATCTGAGTCAGAGAGCTACCGAGATTCTGATAAATGATCCACAGCAATCCCAATCGCTCGTCAACTGGCAGACGCCCGAAGGCGGCAACAGCGTCTTCGATAGCTGGTGTTGGGTCAAGGGTTGACGTGGAAGTTTGGTTCGTGAGAAACGTCATTACGCGCACAAAGCGAGGGTAAGTTAACAGTTCTTTAGAATTGCTCTCCCCCATTGTAATAAAATGTTAAAGCAAATCAATAAACTTTGGATTTTGGCGTAAGTGAGACTCCTGTATTAGAAGCTATTTTGCAAAAATTAAAAGACTGGAGCAGTCTTGCCAAAAGACAAAGCCAACCCAACCATGGGTTAGGAGCAAGTCGATCCACTGATGGGCAGACAAAAAAGGACTCCCAAGCAGGCATTTATTGGCTTTTGCTGCCATTTCATCCCAATTACTGGAAAATCAGGGGCTTTTCGTGCGCCATTTTCGGTAAACTCGGATGTTGCACGTTCAACCCGTTTTACCCCAACAGACGGAGAAACTAATCTTGGGTATAGAATTGCGTTCTTATGTATATCTGGATAACTTGCAGCCTCAACATGCCGCTTACATGGGGACGGTGTCACTAGGGTTCTTGCCCTTGCCAGGAGATACCTCGCTGTGGATTGAAATCTCACCCGGTATCGAAATTAATCGAATTACCGATATTGCCCTCAAATCCACCTCTGTGCGTCCAGGAGTGCAAGTTGTAGAACGACTCTACGGGCTTCTGGAAGTTCATGCCAGCAGCCAAGGAGAGACAAGGGCGGCGGGCAAGGCGATTTTAGACGCCTTGGGGGTTAGTGAAAAAGAACGCCTCAAACCCCGCGTCATTTCCAGCCAAATTATCCGCAATATTGACGCTCACCAAACCCAACTGATTAATCGCAACCGACGCGGACAAATGCTGCTCGCAGGGCAAACGCTCTATGTGTTAGAAGTTGTACCAGCCGCCTACGCTGCTCTAGCAGCAAACGAAGCCGAGAAAGCAGCATTGATTAACATCCTGCAAATTTCAGCAGTCGGCAGCTTCGGACGCCTCTACTTGGGTGGAGAAGAACGGGATATCATAGCCGCTTCGCAAGCAACCATAGCCGCCCTCGAAAGCGTACCAGGTCGTGAAAATCCTGCCAATAAGCGCAACGAATAAGCGAGCGACTTCGAGACTCAAAGCTATCGGAGACTCTAATTGAATGGCAAATACAGAGCATCTAACGCTACTCAAGCAGGGAGAGGCGAGATGGATGAGGTGGAGAAGCCAAAACCAAACGATAGAACCCGACCTCAGCGAGGCTAACCTCAAAGGAGCCAATCTCAGAGGCGCTAACCTCAGAGGGGTTAACCTGAAAAAAGCTGAACTGGAACTAGCCAACCTTATTGAAGCCAATCTTAGCGGCGCTAACCTCAGCCTTGCAAACCTCAGTCTCGCTCACCTACTTAAGGCGAACCTACTCGAAGCTTCTTTAGTTAATGCCAACCTGATTGAAGCCAATCTTAGCCATGCTGCTC
Source organism: Coleofasciculus sp. LEGE 07092 (assembly GCF_015207375.1). Classification (GTDB taxonomy): domain Bacteria; phylum Cyanobacteriota; class Cyanobacteriia; order Cyanobacteriales; family Coleofasciculaceae; genus LEGE-07092. Next base: position 6,966 of record NZ_JADEWY010000088.1, read on the forward strand.
TTAGCCATGCCAACCTGATTGGGGCTGAACTTAGAAAAGCCAATCTTAGCCACGCTGATCTCAGCCATGCCAACCTGATTGGCACCGATTTAATTGGTGCTAATCTCCGGCAAGCGATTCTCAATGAGGCTAATCTGAGGAGAACGAATCTCAGCGCCGCGAATCTGATTGCAGCTACCCTAAATCATACCAATCTCAGTGATGCCAACCTCCACGACGCTGAACTCATTGGGGCTTACTTATACGAAACTGACCTAAGTGGAGCCAATCTCAGTGAAGCTCACCTGGGCAGTGCTTACCTCTTCGGGGCAAACCTTAGCGCTGCTGACTTGGAAGGAGCAGACTGCCGATGGGCGAACCTCTGTAAAGCTAATTTATCTGGGGCTGACCTCCGAGAAGCTGACTTAGAAGCCGCTAACCTACGCGGAGCTGACCTCACAGAAGCTAATATCGAAGGCGCTAACCTAGAGCAAGCCAACCTTCGGGGAACGAGGATGCCTGATGGCACTATCCACGATTAGCGTTACCTGCGGTAAAAACGTTGTATATGTCTCTACTCTCTTCAAACAAGTTACGATGATTTACTAGCCGAATAGAGTAGTAACTATGCCAAGAAGCCAACGTAACGACAACTTCGTTGATAAAACCTTCACTGTGATGGCAGATCTCATCCTCAAGCTTCTGCCCACTAACAAGAGAGCCAAAGAAGCCTTTGTCTATTATCGAGATGGTATGTCGGCTCAGGGGGATGGTGAATATGCCGAAGCCTTAGATAATTACAACCAAGCTCTAGAGTTAGAGGACGACCCCTACGATCGCAGCTTGGTTCTGTACAACATGGCACTGATTTACACCAGCAACGGTGAACATAAGAGAGCGTTAGAAATCTATCATCAGGCACTCGAGGAAAACCCTCGCCTGCCTCAAGCCCTCAATAATATTGCTGTGATTTACCACTACCAAGGTGATCAGGCAAAAGAAGCTGGAGACAAGGATGGGGCTGAAGCACTGTATAACCAAGCGGCTGAATACTGGAAACGAGCGATTCGGCTTGCCCCCAACAATTATCTTGAGGCACAAAACTGGCTGAAAACCTCAGGGCGATCAGCGATTGATGTTTATTTTTAGTGAATGACCAATAATTAATCCCATGATTGACCAAGAGCAAGTTCGCAAAGTTGCTAATCTCGCCCGTTTGGAGCTAACTCCTGAAGAAGAGGAACAATTTCTCCCTCAGCTCAATAGCATTTTGGACTACTTTCAACAGCTCAGTGAATTGGACACGGATGACGTGCCGCCAACTACCAGGGCGATTGATGTCAGTAATGTGACTCGATCGGATGAGTTGCAACCTTACCCAGAGCGAGAAGCCTTGCTGGGAGAGGCTCCTGACCAAGATGGTGACTTTTTCAAAGTGCCGCAAATCCTCACGACAGAAGAGTAGGAAATAAAAAGGGAAAAGGGTAAGGGGGAAAGAAAAAAAAGGAGGAAAGTATGGCAACCGGAATGCTAGTAAACGGCAAGTGGACCCACGAAGCCTACCAGCAAGACGAGCAGGGGCGATTCCTGCGCAATCCAACCAAGTTCCGCCACTGGGTGAGGGCTGATGGTTCGACAGGCTTTACAGCCGAGGCGGGACGCTATCATCTCTATGTCTCCCTTGCCTGTCCTTGGGCGCACCGCACGCTGATTATGCGGAAATTGAAGGGGTTGGAGGATGGGATTAGTCTTTCAATTGTTGACCCGTTTATGGATGAAGAGGGCTGGGAATTTTCCGATGCTCCTGGTAGCATTCCTGATCGGGTCAACGGTGCTCGCTATTTGCGGGAAGTCTATATTAAAGCTGACCCAAACTGCACGGGGCGGGTGACGGTGCCGATTCTTTGGGATAAGGAAACGAACACAATTGTCAATAATGAATCCCGTGAAATTATAAGAATGTTTGATAGGGAATTTGAAGCGATCGCTCATTCTGATGTTAGCTTCTATTCGGAGAATCTAGGGGAAGCGATTGACCAGGCAATGGACGCTATCTACCAACCCATCAATAACGGTGTGTATCGAGCCGGATTTGCCACAACTCAAAATGCCTATGAAGAGGCGGTAACGGAATTATTCAAGCATCTCGACTATTGGGAAGCGGTTCTAGACAAGCAACGTTATATGTGTGGTGACAGCATTACCGAAGCTGACTGGTGTATGTTTACAACACTCTTGCGGTTCGATCCCGTTTATTATGTGCATTTCAAGTGCAACTGGAAGCGGATTGTCGATTATCCCAATTTGTGGAACTACCTCAAAGACCTCTACCAGCAGCCAGGGGTTAAAGATACCTGCAATCTAGAGCAGATTAAGCAGCACTATTACAAAAGTCACCCCCATATTAATCCTAGTCGCATTATTCCCAAGGGTCCGGAGATTAACTTCGAGGAACCCCACAATCGGGGGTGAGTTTCGGGTTCACTCGATAAACCATTGCCGATTAAAGCTCCCCCGGATTAAAACAGGGGGGCTTGCGCCTTCGCTGCTGTAGTCAGAGAAGGGAAGATGCTGAATACCCCATTTATCCAGTTTTCAGGAATAAAATCAGAGAAGGCTTTTTGGATCAATTCTTTGGACGAGTTTATCCAAAAAGTAGTAGGCTGATATTAATTTAGGTTTATACACATTTTCATTTTATTGTCAATACAGCAGTTCTGCCATTTTTCACGGGTTGGATCTGTTGTGCGGGGTGGGAGGGATAGTCTAGAAACAATCATGCACGGGTCGGTAGCGGCTTCTGACCGCAGCCAATACCGGAGTTGCTCTCAAGTTCCAACGCATTTGTACCAGGTTGCGCTATGATCTCCAAGTTGTCTGAACAGTCAAATCATCCCGAAGGTGCTAATAGCGGTTTGCTGATCGCTAGGGCATTAAAAGAAAAATCTCAGAATTACAAAAAATTACTAGTCGAAGTATTGAGGTGGACGGGAGGACAGCCTTTTCTGACTCACCAGCTCTGCAAGCTAATTGTCGATGCCCAAAATTCGCCATCTCTGGGTGCTGAAGCTGAATGGGTGGAAAACTTGGTGCGATCGCGTTGGATTGAAAATTGGGAAAATTGTGAAGAACTAATCCACTTGCGGACGATTCGCGATCGCCTGTTGAGGCGCAAGTCCCGCACTATTAGGCTATTAAAGCTCTATCAGCGAATTCTAGAGCAGGGAGAAGCGACTGCCAATGACACCTCCGAACAGAAAGAACTGCGGATGTTAGGGTTAGTCCTCAAGCATCAGGGCAAGTTAAGGGTTCACAATCGCATCTACGAATCTATTTTTAACCCAGAGTGGGTAAAAAACGCCATCAATGCGATACAGTCTGAGCTTGAACCCACTGATTCAGAATTTCTAAAAACCCTGTCTGAGTTGGAACGCAAACTGCTAGTCTCTCAAGTGGAGATACTATCTAAGACAGACAGTGAAGCTGAAGACCATGGTTCGGCTCAAGCTCTTTATGAGGTGCTGCGGGACGTCACCTCGAAAGTCGGAGAATTATTGGGTGCAGACCGTGCCACGATTTTTTTATTGAATGATGAAAAGACCGAACTGTGGTCCCTCGTCGCAGAGAATGAAGAGGGCGAATTTCTCGATATTCAGGTGCGGGTTGGGGAAGGAATCGCCGGTCAGGTAGCACAGACAAAGAAAGTTATCCACATTCCCCATAATGTTTATGAAGACCCCCGTGCTGTACTGGTTAAAGAATTTGACAAGAAATACAATTACTGCACCGAAAATATATTAGCGTTTCCGATTTTAGATGAACACCAGCAACTGATTGCAGTCATCCAGTTACTAAACAAGTTGCCGGGTGACAATCAACCGGAAATCAAGGGAAAAGGTTTTACAACCTTAGACCTAGAACGGTTAGCGAAATGCGTTATACCGATTCGACGGATTCTAGAGAGCTGCCAGTCTTGCTACAAAGTCACAAAGAAACTGCGAGCAACCGCAGCCCTCGCCGAAGCCACGCGATCGCTCGACCAGATTAATTTAGATACGAAAGCCATCTTGCAACGGGTGATGAATGCTGCCAAAAAGCTGATGAATGCTGACCGCAGTACCCTATGGTTGGTGGATAATGACCGAGGTGACTTGTGGACGGAACTGCCTGGGAAAGGGGAAGTACGATGTGGAGTTGGGGTGGGCTTTGTCGGTCAAGTGGCTCAATCTCAGAAACCGATGATTATCCCCTTCGATCTGTACGATCACCCCAGTGCCGAAAATGCCAAAAAAACTGACGAGCAAACCCGCTATCGGACTTGCAGCTTGCTGTGTATGCCAGTGGTTAGTCCGGATGGGGAATTGCTGGGTATTACCCAATTAATCAACAAGCGTAAACCAGGGGAGCATCCCGAGTATAACAAAGAGGACTGGCCCCTTGTTCCCGACTACTTCAAGGCGAGCTTTGACAAAAATGACCGCCAAGCTATGCAGGTTTTCAATGAACGAGTGGGAGTTATTCTCCAATTCGTTAAGACTCATGAAACCCTGAAAAAGTTAGCTCAAATTGAGCCGAAGGAATCGGTTTATAACACCTTAGCTATACTGGGCAATGCGGTAGTCGATGAGAGTGATGATGCGCTCTACAATGCTATCTATTACGTGTTGAGTTTTGTTAACACATCGATTCGGAAATTACTGGTAGCCCAGCACACGACTATTTTCTTGATGGATGCCGAAGAAAGCGAATTGTGGTCGCTTGTGCAAGGAGCTGACGAAACGGATGCTAAAGAAATTCGGATTTCAGCGAGTCAAGGCATAGCCGGTAAAATTGTCAAATCCAAATCGGTCAAAGCCAGCAACAAACCGAGCAAAGTGAATGATGTTGTGATCCATATTGGCATTGAGCCAAACCTGATCAATAACCTGCAAAATTTGTTATTGTTTCCCGTGGTGGATCGAAAGGGAAGTATAGTAGCCATTATTCGTTCGTTTAATAAACTAAAATTTCCCATCGATCCGGGGGTTCCGCTATCGACACAGATTAATCCTCATGGTTTTATGCAAACCGATGCCGATCACTTGAGAGCGCGGACGGAATCAATGCTTCCCATCTTGCAAGCTTTTCAAGCGTTTCATCGAGAAATTCGCACCCTACGAGAGCAACGTCAAGCGATCGATCCCCTCTATCAGGCTATTAGCTTAGTTAGCAAGAGCAGTGGTGGAAATGCAGAAGAAATCATTCAAACGGTGATGCAAGCCGCAAAACAACTCACCAATGCCGATCGCACAACCCTTTGGTTGATCGATTACGAAACCAAGGAATTGTGGACGAAAATCCCGCAAGCGGATGGTTCTTTAATCGAAACACGAGTGCCTTTGGGAGAAGGTTTTGCTGGCAAGGTAGCTCAAACCGGTCAGCCTTTGAATATTTCCTTCGATTTATACGACCATCCCGACTCGGAAATCGCCAGGAGAACGGACGAAAAAACTCACTATCGCACTTGCAGCTTGCTCTGCCTGCCTGTGATGAGTTGTGACGGCGAATTGCTGGCTGTAACTCAACTCGTCAACAAACGCATATCTGGAGATTTTACGGAGTACAATCCGGCTGAGTGGCCCGATGTTCCCGAATATTTCAGGGCTAGTTTTGACGAAGAGGATCAAAGGGATATGGAGATATTTAACAATCAAGTTGCCGTGGTACTTCCTGGGATTATGGGGTGAGAAGGGAGTTACTAATTTTCTGTACAGACGCGACATCGGACGTCTCTACAGCCTAACTTTATCCTCCCTATCTAATCTCAACTTCAACCTTTAAACACCTTAGACAACTCCTCATTCGAGGTTCCTAAAATTCGAGCCAACCGATTGAGTTCGGTATCACTAAAGCCATCCCGAATTTCCATCAATTCTTCAATGGATTTGCCCAGGATTCGGGCTAGAGCTTTTAGCTGACTATCAGGAATATCTTTACCCTCAAAAACACCTTTAAGCTCTTGAGGGGACAATTTATAAGAATAGCAAAAGCGTGCAAACTCTCGATTGCTAACATCAAGTTCCTGTTGCCTTTCGCGAAGCATAAAGGCGAGGGCGCGAGTTCCATGCTCCGGGCGTTTAGCTTTATCCAAGTAGTCTTTCATCCGCCGATTAAGCTGATTGGCGTTGACTCCTGTTTGTCTGAGTAATTCCAAACAAGCCAATTTAAAGGCTTTGTTGACCGTTTCGTTATCTTCAAGGAGCCTTTCGTGTTCGTTAAATGTCTCGACAATTTTAGCGGCAAATTCCGGCGTGCAAAATCCGACTTCCATATCCTCATAGGAAATTGCAATATAGGACCGATAGTGATTAAGATGCAAGCGCAAAGGCTGATTATTATGTGGCATAAATCCAACGTTTTAGCAAAACGCCCTGGTTATGAAAGTCACTTAACCAATTGTGCCAAAATCTAGTTCCTGTGGATGGTCACGTACAATGCAAAAGAAAATATTATACCGTCTCAGCCAAAAAATATGAGTTTTTGCCCAATAATTTTGAGCAACGGTATGGGATTGGGCTGCTATGAGTACAGCGATTTTCTGGACTGCATCCCATGAAGCTACTCGCCCACCATCTCTTTAAGTGGGGATTTGTATCATTTCGGGTTACATCGACATTGTAAGGCAAGAAGCAGGATATAAGGCGTTTTTGACTGTCTTTCCCATATCCCTATGCCTCATACCCCATTTCTGGTCAGGCTTTATAAATTTTGCCCACCCTACCTAAAATAGGCTTGTTGAGATTGGTGCAAGATGTCAGATGACTAACCCCATCCTAGCCTGTCGCTAGAATGGGGCATTGACTACAATTTTTGTTCAGGACTACAGTTTTGACTTTCTAAGCAAACGCAAAGCTGCCACCGCTCAGAGTCGGGCTAAAGATAGACAGGTCTTGAAGAATAGCAATGAGGTCATCTCCAAAAAATATCCCTGTCCCTGCCGGAAGACCAACAGGGGATGCACCAATGCTAAATGTAGGAGGAGCAGACTCAACTCCAGTTAGTTCAATAGTGTAGTCCCCACTTGAGAACCCTCCACCTGGGAAGGTAGGTGGTATTCCCACCGGGTCATTATTGAAGCTGGAGATACCCAGAAAGTAGGTTCCAGGTGCTAGGGGATCAAAGGGTGAATCGGAAATGGTCGATTGAAGAGTGCCACTGGAGTCGTCGTTTTGACGAACCAAGACGCCACTATCGTCGAACAGGAACAACTGCGTGTCAAAATTAGCACCGCCGACTGTTGTGGCAGAAAACGTTCCACCGTCAGTCAGCGTGATTTGGAATAGGTCAACGTCGTTAGAATTAGAAATTGTCCCAGTAATCGAGTCTAACGTCCCGGAACCCCCTGGAATGACCTGGGCGTTAAAAAGAGACTGTCCGGCGTCACCCACTTCACTAACATTAACCGAGCCAGTAGGATTGGTAGCGAGTTGTATAATATCTTCGCCCAAATTGAAGTCAGTAATCAGGGCGTAGTCGTTAATCCCTTGACCCACATAGAAAACTTGATCATCTTGCCCAAGGACAAAGGTATCAATTCCTTCACCGCCACTCAGAGTATCAATCTCACCTTGACCAAATCCGAAGGCTGGAACAAAGGGGTCGGTAATGATTTCCTGCGTCACCAGCAAGGAAATCATTACCGACCCCTGCTACGAGGAAGTCGTCGTCGTCGCCACCAATGAGGCTATCATTGCCCAGGCTACCAAAGAGTATATCTTCACCAGCTCCTCCATTGAGCAGGTCATCCCCAGCTTCGCCGTCGGCTAAGTCGTTACCGTCCTCGCCAAAAACTTGGTCATTTCCAGCACCGAGAAAGAATCGATCATTGCCCAGTCCACCAAATGCTTGGTCGTTACCGTCTCCACCATTAATAATGTCATCCCCAGCATTTCCATTGAGCAAATCATCACCCGCATCACCAAAGATTCGGTCATTTCCATTACCACCATTGAGAATAACTGAATATGCCGTCATCACCGTCGAGTCCGAAGATGCGATCGCTCTGATTGGTGCCAACCGTAATATCATTACCAGGCGTACCAATAATTAACCCTGGACTAAGCGCTGAGATTGTGGCTAATGAAACCATTTCAGCTTCCACATTCGGCAGTAACTGTACCAACGGGACTATACCGTTTCTTAAATCAGATTGAAATAGGTCGATAATGATTTCTGAAAGCTTAGAGGGCGAAACATTTGAGGAGTAAGTACCCATTTTTTGCTATTTATCAAAAACAATGAAGTCATTGTACATAGGGACTAAAACTTACTGATTAAGATAAAGTTAAGCCAAGAGAAAAAGTTTAGTTAATCAGAGATTGGGTGATATTTACTTATGATAAAACCCCCTGGAGGGGGACTGTATTTAGGTGGAATCTATGCTACAGCAGAAGGCAGAAAAGAAAAGATTAACGGGTCAAGGTTCCCGTATTTTACTTTGTCCTAATCGCCTTGGCGACTGATATAAATGCTTGAGTTAGCAATCCTATTTGAACTCCGAACATAGGACTCCCACAGGGAGATAGATTCCCACTTTGCACTACTCGAAAAGCCGCAAACTATTACTCCTAATTTAGTTACAGAGTCGCTGTAGAGTGGTGGTGAAGTCAGGGTAAGAGATAGCCGCAGCTTTAGCACCGTGGATGGTCATTGTACCCGTGGCATTGAGAGCAGCGATCGCCAAACTCATTGCAATTCGGTGATCGTCGTGACTGTCAACCTCCGTTCCGGTTAGGGGAACGCCGCCTGTGATTTCCAAACCATCCGGTAGTTCAGTCACCCGCGCCCCCATGCTAGTTAGCTGAGAAGCCATTACCGCAAGGCGATCGCTCTCCTTTACTCGCAGTTCTGCCGCATCCCGAATCACCGTAGTCCCTTCCGCAAAAGCCGCCGCAACTGCCAGAATCGGAATTTCATCAATCAGGCGGGGAATCAAATCCCCAGCAAGTTTACAGGCATTGAGGCGTCCGTGACGGACTCGCAAGTCAGCCACAGGTTCCCCTGCAACGATACGCTGATTTTCAAGCTGAATATCCGCCCCCATCATTTCTAGGGCGTCTAAAATACCTGTGCGAGTCGGGTTAACCCCAACATTTTCGATTAGCAATTCCGAATCGGGGACAATCGCACCCGCCACTAACCAAAAAGCCGCAGAACTGATATCACCGGGAACGATTACCGTTTGTCCTTGCAGTTGTGCTGGACCTATGACAGTAGCACTCCGAGTTTCTGGGTCAATACTAACTTGCGCCCCAAACGCTTTCAGCATTCGTTCGCTGTGATCACGGGAGAGGGCAGGTTCGGTTACAGTAGTCTCTCCTTCTACCATTAAACCTGCCAGGAGGATGCAAGATTTGACTTGAGCCGAAGCAATGGGGGAATGGTAGTGAATGGGTTTCAGGCGCTGTCCTCGAACGGCAAGGGGCGCTAGGGAATCGCCTTTACGTCCCCAAATTTGAGCACCCATTTGTTGCAAGGGTTGAACCACGCGAGACATGGGGCGCGATCGCAAAGAATTATCGCCTGTCACCGTAAAGAATCGTTCAGGGTGAGATGCCAAGAGTCCCAGCATTAGCCGCAGGGTTGTCCCAGAGTTGCCTGCATCTAAGACATCCACAGGTTCTTGCAACTGTCCGATTCCTACGCCCTTAACCGTGACTTGCTGTTCGTTCAATGCTGAGATTTCAGCACCCATGGCTTGAAAACAGCGTGCAGTGCTACAGGGGTCTTCTCCCAATAGCAGTCCCTGAATGCGAGTTTCGCCTTGGGCGATCGCTCCTAACATTAAAGCCCGATGGGAGATGGATTTATCGCCGGGAACTTGGAGGTTTCCCGTTAAAGAAAGTCCAAAGGTGGGTCTGGCAATAATTAAGTCGAGTTGATGTTCCGTACTTTTGAGGGTGACAACAGTCGCTGGCATGGAGATGGCGTAGGATGAGGGGCGAAGACTGATTTTATCAGAAGATGAAGATATGGATAGGCAGGACAACTTGCTCCTTTACCCTCGCTCTCTGGGAGCGGAGTTGGGGTAAGGGCGCTAGACTTTTGTCAGTCAATCAGCCTTATCCGTAGCAACCTCTTACTCGTATAACTAGCAACTTAGGTTAATCAATTTTGACTCGGAAGCGAATAAATCCGACATTGTTTGGGGCTGTACTAGGAATATCTCCCAGTTGTAAAAATACTGCCCCTTTTGAATTTTTGGACTCGGAACAGGGACTTGTTACAGGAGTTAGGGGTGTGAAAAATGTCCCAGAATCGGTATCCTGGGCATTACTTTGGGGTAGCCGCGTTCCACCTTGAGTTAACAAAATTCCGCTACTGGGTCCAAAACTATCAGCAATAAACCTTGTTTCCTCTGGAACAAGATCACAGAGGTTAACACCGTTAACAGCAGTACCACCACTGGAAAGGAAATAAATCGTGTATTCAACTTCATCATCACTTTGCAAAAGGGTGTCTGAGTGAATTCTGGGAACTCCTAACGGTGCTCCACTAGGAAGTTGAGACCAGCCACTCGCATTGTCATCTGGGTCGTTGGGGTCATCGACAAAACGATCAAAGTTAATCCCAGGTAGCGACATCCCATTCCTCGCCACATTAGTAATCCGCTTTACTAAACGCAGGCGCGGTTCCCCTTCCAAGAACACCTCCTCACTGGCGCGGTCATTGTCTGGGTTGGGGTCACTCTGATCTAAGGCGCTAATAACCGCCGTGTTGATACTCGATCCTGGGGTATTTCCTGTAGCGACAATCTGCAAGGTGGCGCTACCCCCACGGGGTAAGTTGCCGACTGACCAAATTCCCGTGCTGCTGTTGTATGACCCTTGAGAAGGTATTACTGATTTGAACGTTACCTCAGGTGGCAGGGGTTCGGTCACAGCTATATCGGTAGCAGCATTGGCATCCTCATTGGTAAGGGTGAGCGTATAGGTGATATCTTCTCTTACATTTACGGTGGTAGAGCTGGCGGTTTTGGTCAAGCTCAGGTCAGTCAAGCGCAAGGGTACGGTTACACTATCTTGATCATCCTCGCCTGCAATACTGTTTCCGGGTGTAGAATCTGGGTCAGGTTGGTCGGAGGCACTGACCTGCGCTCTGTTGACAACAGGTTCGCTGGTATTTAAGGTGGCAACAATCTGTAACGTGGCACTGCTGCTGCGCTCAATGTTACCTACATTCCAGATACCCGTTTGGTTATTATAGGTTCCCTGACTGGCTGTGGCTGAGACAAAGTTTAATCCGGCTGGCAATTGATCGCTCACAACTACATCAGTCGCTGCCAGCGATCCATCTTCATGGGTTACGGTGACTGTAAACGTCACGTTTTCTCCGGGAGAGGGACTGGCTGGATCTGCCGTTTTTGTTAAGCCTAAATCTGCTGTTGGTGCCTGGATAGGGGTTTGTATGGTACTGGTGTTGTTGTCGGGATTGGGGTCTGTCACGTCGTTGCCCACACGGTTACCTGGCTGGAGTGGAATGGTTGCTGTATTGGTCAGCGTCCCGGAGGCATTGGGGGAAAGAGTACCTGTAACGGTGTAAAGGGCGGTAGCATTTTCATTGAGAGTTACAGTTGTATTGATCGCATTTCCCGTGCCACTGGCTGCACCGCAACTCCCCGTACCTTCTGCGATCGCACAAGTCCAGTTTACGTCTGTGAGCGCCTCGGGAACAGTATCAGTAACAGCCGCCCCCATAACATCATTAGAACCATTATTGGTGACTGCGATCGTATAAGTGATGGGATTGCCCGCCACAACGGGTTCAGAACTCACACGTTTTTCAATTGCTAGATCTGCTTCTGCAATCAGTAGAGCATTACTAAACACAAAATCCCTTGATGGTAAAAAAGCCCACGTATCGATACCCCTGAAGTCCCCAAAGCAAGTTTGTTCACTGGTCGGATTTGAACAACCATAGGCGTGAGCACCGTCAGCACTGTTGACTCCGTTAATAGAGGCATCAAGAGGATCGGGGGGAATGCCCGGTCCGCTGAACCGACTGTCATCGTAGTAAACTGTAAAGTCTGGGCTACCTTGACCGTTGAGTCTTTGAAGAATGATGCCGTCTGGATTGGATTCGACATCTAAAAAGGGGAAGTGAACCTGACCGGCAAAGAGATTGATGCTGACGCTGTATCCGGTGCGACCACCTGGTAGAGGGTTCCCATTCTGATCCAGACCATCCCACAAGATAGTATTTTGTCCTTGTTCTGCTGTTCCTGTCAGAACTCTATCTATACCGTTCCCGTATATGCCATCACTATTGAGGTCAATGATAATTCTGTAACTGCCACCTCTGGAAGCGGTGAACCGAAACGTGCCGCCACCAGGAGATGCTGCCTGACCGGGTGTGCTGTCATTACCTGTAAAGGAGAAATTGTTCACATCGCCGGGAGGAATGGGTTCTATCGGAGTATTCAAAATTCCGGGTACGGGTGGGTTAAAGAAAATTTCGTGGGTGCGGTCATCTCCTGAGTTTGATTCAATCGGGTTTTGGAAATTAGGAGGGGGATCTAGCGGTACGGATGAGAAAAAAGGTTCTCCACTGGGGCGTCTAAATCCCTTATTGTTCGAGAAAAAAATGAATCCAAAGGGCTTAAGAATGTTTAACCTGATCTGATACCGATAACCTTCTTCTGTGAGAATGTAGGTTTCAGAGCGAATGGGTGCAGCGAACGACCCTACGTTGAGAGCTAAATAGTTAGCAAAGGCTCGACCTGGAATTGCTTGACCTCCCTCTGCGACGGTGACATCCCAGGCTGTTACATAGTTATCATTGGGCTTTTGCTCAAGCCAATCAGCCATAGCAAGAATAGAGTTTGGGTTAGCCGTACTGGAAGGATTGGGACTGACAAAATTAATTTGCCAAACTCCAGTTTGATCGACTGTAACCGTACAAGGGTCGTAACCGTCACCTCCAGGAGATATAGGATTGGGACCTTTCACTTCTTCCTGGCGACTTTCAATCCTGCCAGTGATGCCGCAAGTACCAGAAGCCCCATTGGGTTTGGTGTAGTTGATTGTACCCTGACCCACCCCTACGGCACTCGAACCTAAATAGAGCGTCTCGCCTGCCTCGGTATAAACCTGAATCACCGTCCGACGTTGTATCGCTCCAGTATCAAGGGAATCTTGGCGATAGTCTAAAAAAGGGCGAAAACCTTGATTATCTGTCAATTCTCGGCTACCTTCCCCTCGAGCGGGTTGAGTCCAGAAACTACAGGCGCACAGGAAAACGGCGATGCTACCTGTTAGCCAACTGAAGCGTTGAGTTTGGAAGTTAGTCACTATAAACAACTGGCACTACAACATGGACAGCTCCTAAAAGCCACAGCCTAGCCCTTATCAAGCCAATAACGAGCGATCGCCCTTGACAAAAGCTGGTCAAGCTGTTCTAGTTTTTCGGAGTTTGCTAATTTCACCCTAGAAATAGGTCAAAGGCTGATTTAACCACATTTAATTTATGAAAATATCTCTCTCTAGATAGGGAATAGTGTTGTGGATATCCGAGAGGCTAACTTTACCAAGTCTTGGTTAATTCTTCATTGATTCCTCACAGCTAGCACACTGAATTGATTCTTTTAGTTGGAATAGTGGAATTAGAAATGATTAGAAATTCAAGGTAAGAATTATGTCTTCTCAATCCGAAATGCAACCTCTTCCCCTCAAGGATCTAGAAGAAAATCTTGAAGAATTGCTTGCTAGATGCCGCCAAATGCGGCAGGACGCCCTTAGAAATCAGCAAGATGATGCGTCTGTTCGGAGGAGGAGTCCAGAAATGTAACGCCCGTAGAATAGGTGGGAGCAACATTTTAGAGTGGGGCTATTTTTCTCTTGAAAATTACTTTAAAAAAGAGTGATAGCCAATAGAATTTCTCCTAAATTTTCTTTTTAAATGGCTTACTCTCGTGAAAGAAATAGGCTTATTGCTGTCTTTCTAGTAGAGAATATTCCTCGGTTATCAATTGTTGCTTCTTGCTGAATAATTGATAACCGAGGATTAAAAACCGTTTTGCCCGCTTTTTAGCGGGTGTAAAGGGCAATCGGCTTGTTGGGTTCAATAGAGAGTGAGTGTCAGGCTGGCTATAGCAGAATGGTACCAAGTTGCATTCCAAGATACAACTTTCTCTCCTCCTGCTTTTCAGCTTAAAGTGAGTTGCGAAACACTTTCGCTGCCTCCAAGCGAGAAGTCTGAGCCATCAACACGCAACGGGTGAGCAGGTCAATACTCAGCGTTGCCAGTTCGGGGATTTCGCTGCGGGTAATTTTTTCGTACTGATTATCCCGTAGGCGATAGAGGCTGAATAAACCGTCTTGCCAAAACCACACTTCAGGCACACCCAACGCCTGATACCGCTTCAGTTTGTCAGTACCACCACTGGTGAACACGACTTCAATAACGAGATCGGGAATTGGCTTGGATGCGCCAAAACAGTAGGATTCATCGGCTTGGGCAGATACGGTTCCTTCTCGCTCTTGAGTCATGGAACCCGTGGGTTCAAATTCAATGGCGTTTTCTAAGCAAAATAAGCCAATCAAAAAGCTGATCAGCCGACTAAACATTTCATGTTCGCGTCCCGGCATAAGAATTTCAATCGTGCTGTTATAGTATGCCAGCCGAATGCCCGGAGAGTTAGCAAAACCAGCCTGAATTAGCTTGAACTGTTCCCAGGTAATGCTGGAATAGACAATACGCTGGTTGGTGGAAGGTGGAGTGAGAAGGGGAACTTGCGTCATAGAGATACCATCACCTGGCGCGGCATTGCATTATTTATGATAGCTAAGGAATGGTATTGGAGTGGAATGGAAATGTGCGATCGCACTTCAATCACTCCACTGGCTGGTATGGCGCTTGGATAGTGAAACAGGCGGCATAGTCAGAAAGGTGTCATGCAGGAAAATTTTGTCTGCAATTATGATTATGGGGCGATTATTGGGTAACAAGCGATGTTAGTATAATTTTAAACTAGGAATTATTAGTTTGTTTCAAAATCAAGTTAAATAAATTAATAAAATGATTAAAAATATTCAAGTCGAAAATTTTAAGAATTATCGATATGGAGTTTTGCCCTTGGCTTCTTTAACCGTTTTAATTGGAGCTAATGCCTCAGGCAAAAGCAACATAATTGAAGCCCTAAAATTACTGTCTATGATTGCTGGAGGTGAGCGATTAAGCCTGCTTGGGAACACACATCAACAGAGTGACAATCTGTTTAGAGGTGAAATTAATAATCTTGGATACCGAGGAGCAATATCGTTACAAATTTCCTGTGATGTGACAACTCAAGCGTTTGCAGGCTGGGAGCATTTTGAGATTAATCTAGGCTTTAGCAATGATGGAGAGATTCATGTCACCCAAGAAAGAATCACAGGCTCGACATCAACCGTTCCGCTCTACCAAATTATTAGTGAACCTCAAGGGGCAGGTAGTGATGTTTTTGTGGCATATAACAATTTTGCCCGTGGTGGTACAAAGCCAAAGATCGTATGCAGTAGCCAGATGGCAATTTTTACACAGTTATTGAGTGAAATTCGTTTTCGTCCTGAAAATCAAGAAAGTCAAAAAGAAATACCGAAAATTACTAAAAATTATGTGCGGTGGTTGAGTGGCATTGTTTTTCTGGAGCCTGAACCCAATGCCATGCGCTTTTATGGACATAAAACTGATCAATTGCTCAAGAAGCACGGCGAAAATATTTCGGGTGTTCTCTATAATCTCTGCCAAGACTCGATGATTAAGGCTGAGATATTAGAATTTGTGAGAAGCCTTCCTGAACAAGATATTCAAGATATCAGCTTTATTGAAACGCCTCGTGGGGAAGTGATGTTACAGCTAACTGAAACCTTTGGTGGCACATCAACTGACTATGATGCCGCCACCCTCTCAGATGGCACATTACGAGTTTTGTCGATTGCAGGAGTCTTGCTTTCGGCTCCAGAACAAAGCATTGTCGTTATTGAAGAAATTGATAACGGTGTACATCCCAGTCGAGCAGAACTTTTACTGAAGCGCATGTCTAATATTGCACAACGACGTAATTTGAGAGTGCTGATTAGTAGCCATAATCCAGCATTACTTGATGCTTTACCGGATCAGGCTGTACCAGAAACCGTTTTTTGCTATCGCAGTCCTGATGATGGTTCGAGTGAACTGATCCGATTACGAGATATTCCCGACTACCCTGAATTAATTGCTCAAGGTTCCGTTGGACATCTGATGACAAGGGGTTTACTTGAACGGTTTGTGAAACATCATCCTGGACGTGAACAGAAGCAACAAAAAGCATTGGAATGGTTAGCTTCTATCCGTAAAGAGATGGAGATTAGTGGATGAAGGCAGTGGCAATTGTTGATACTTCGATCTTTTGTGAGTTCTTGAATATTCCTAATATGAATAGCTCAAGAGAGGAAGTATTAAATGAATTTGAAAAACTTGTCCGTAACGATACATCATTTCTTTTGCCAATAACTGCTGTTTATGAAACAGGCAATCATATCGCCCAATTATCGGATGGGGGAAATTGTCGCCGTTTCGCTCAAGCCTTTGTTACGGAAGTTCATAAAGCGATTAACGGAGATGCTCCTTGGCAAATTATGCGAGTTCCAAAGGTTGAAGAAATTGGTATATGGTTAAATGAATTTCCTGATTCGGCAATGCGAAAGGTAAGCATGGGAGATCTATCAATTATTAAAGAATGGGAAGAAGCAAAAAAAAAGGACTCCCTATCTCCGGGTTTTTATTTGGTCTTTAGACCAAGACTTGAGAGGATATGACTACCAACCTGATAATGTGGGATAGAAGTTCGTTCAGGAAAAACTTGGCATTCTTATTTAACAAGTGTCCTTGACTCAATGGTTCTAGACTCGCTTACTCCGTCTTTTTTGCCATCTATTAATAGTTATAAATAGTCAATCCTGAGCCTTTATCAGCGGAGTTCAATCAAAATCTTGCTCTGACAACCTTGAACATCTAATTCTAGTCGAGGAGTTTTCTTGTCGCAGATTAGGATACCCCTATAGCCACTGGTAAAGAGGGCAAACGATAACTGATGGCTCCCCATCGCATCTATCGTGGCTTCCCCAATATTCACTTGACATTGTTCCCAATCCACTCGCACGTCTCGACTGTTAAGAACGTCAGTAATTAAAACTTGTTTGCTCGAACTCATCACCTTAATGGCTAGGTGACGCACCTCAAATCCGATGATTCCATCTTCAATGCGTTCCACTTTCGTGCCCCTAGGCAATCCCTGAATCACAGGTTCCTGAACCGTTGGCGGCTGGGGTTGGAAAGTAGGTGCCGCAGCGGATTTGGGAAGGGGTAGCCTGGGGCGCTCTCTGGAAACTAATGGTGGAGCGAGGGAGACTGAATCTGGAACAATTGCCCAGCTAGCCGATTGTTTGAGCAGTTCCGAGTAGATTTTTCTAGCTTTGTCAAGGTTATTCTGGTTTCTGGCGTACTGTTCCTGTTTTTTCTGGGTAGCAATCCAGCGCTCTCGTGCAAACTGACGGAGTTCTGGGTCAATACAATTGACAAATTGCTCATAAAATGAAAGTGTTTCTGTCACCGCTCCCACTTTCTCTAGAGCAATGCCTACTTGCTGGATTAATAGATCTTGATACCAGTCAGGAGTTGCTAAAATTTGGGTTTTGATAAATTCTACATAGTATTGGCGTTGCTGGTTATTCAGGTCATGGGGTGATAAGTCAGAGCCAGAAATTTCGTAAATGATATCGAAGTTTAAATCTAGCTTTCTCGATTCTGAACCCGTAACAATAGGTAGATAGGTTTCAATCGCGTCTATCGCTTCACTCCAATATTTTCTGCGGAATAAATACTGGAAAAGAACTTTGAGAAGCTTGATTGGAGGTCGGTTGAGACTTGCTGCGTCAAAACAAGCTTTTACTTTAACCAGTTCATCTAACCAAACATAGATCACAAAGGCTTGTTGATAGTGCTTTTTGGTTTCTAGAGCAAAAGCAACATAGGTGAGCCATTGGCGATCGCGCGGCTTGCCTGCCTGCTGCCATTCGGCGATAATGCGATCGCACTCCCCCGCTTGTGCCAGATATTCCAACCCCTCCGGCATCCCTACCCCTAAGGCTTTTGCCCAGAAATACTCCGGCGTTTGCATAGCATCGCCAGCTTCCCAGTAATATATCGCCTGCTCGTAGTTTTGGGCACGGTAAAAACAATCGCCTGCAAGTTTGTAAAATCTGCTAGGTTCAGCGAACTCTAATGCTGCCAAACCCTCTCCAAATTGCTGCCATTGCTCCGGTTTAAACTTTGGATTATTTAGGAATGCCTCAATTCGGTTAGCATACTCTTGTCTAGCTTGCGTCCATTGTTCACTCGTATTTATCGTTTGTTTTTGATTCAGAACAACGGAGGCAAACTGATGCAGCGCGTCTAAATCTTGTGGCGGTGCTGCCATAAATAAGGTCAAAAAGCGTTCGGCTGCTTGCTCTTGTGGGTGCAGGTTGTACCAATTCACTAACTCCAACCAACACATCCCCTGCCAGAAACAATCCCACGCTTGATCCGAATCACCTAACCCAAGGAAGTAGCCGCCTGCCTCACAAAAGTGCCCTTCAAACTTAAGCGCCCAAGCTTCACAAAAATCAGCGTTAGCACGATCGCCCATATCGCTGTAAAATTGCTTGGCACGTCTGAGCAAACCGGGATTTTCGGCATTCAATCCCTTCGTTTCAAATTCAAGAGCGATCGCACCTGGATCATCTTCCCGCATTTGCCGAGCCGTTGCAGGTGTTCCAGGAGTGATAGTTCTGACATTCTCTTCCCAACGTGTCTTACTTCTAGCGTGTCCCAACATGGCTTGCAACAACGCTTCATCGCTGGCATACTGCCATAATTGGCGATCGCCTTTTTCAGAATCCACCACAAATAGATAGTCGGTTGCCCTACTAGCAGCAACATAAAGCTTATTGAAAAAGTATTCAACTTTTACTTTTTGGTCTAATCCTTTTAAGTTCCAGACGCTATGGTTGCAATCTTCGCCAAACTTGTAGAGAATTACTCGTTTAAATTCCAACCCCTTCGCAGAAATTGCACTTAAAACATTCTTGAGCGGTTCTGAAGATTGAGAATTAGGTAAATTCTCCCTTGTCTCCCCCGCTCCTCTGCTCCTCTGCAAATTTTGGAAAGTACCTCATCTGCCTGTGCGTATGCAGCTTCTTCCCCTTCTTCACAGGGGACAATAATGATCGTGTTTTGAATATAACTTGCCAGTTCCTCTGCGGTAATATTCTGATTGAGAATAAACTTTTGCGGTTCCAGAAAGTTTCCCGGATGCCATGCCGTTTGGGGATTGAGTTCGGGAATATCAAACAGGACGTGACGCCATAACTGAATTAAATTGGTCGATTGCACAATCGGTGGACTTGAACGATAATTAAAGGCTAGTTCCTGAAAGTTAATCGCTAGCCTTAATTGCTCGGCTGGATCTAAAGCGGTAATCACTTCTGCATCAAAGGCAGCTTGAGTACTCGACCAATGGAATCCTGTGGGGTTCAGGGTTTGGAAGGGGTCGCCAGCAAAGGCAAAGGGTAGACTTTGAAGAGGCTGGTATCCCAAATGGTATTGGGAAAAAATAGAGAGTTGCATGATGAGCTGAAGCTCGACGCGAGTAAAGTCTTGAGCTTCATCGCAGAAAATAGCCGTATGGTCAGGATGGTAGCACTTGAGTTGCAAGACTTTGGTAATTAAATCTTGGTCATCCCAGTAACCTTGTTCAGTGGTCAGGTGCTTGTACCAGCGTTCCCAGATGGTATCGTAAATGCCTTGGAATTTCTCAAGATCGATAGTGCGTTCCTTGCGGGGAACTTCCTCATGGTAGTCTTCCGGCGTCATGTATTCTTGCTGGCGATATCCTTTAATGAAGCTGCGGATGACGTGCCAGCAGGTTTCTGGGGAATAGCGCCGTGCTTGCGGTAGGTGGAGTACAGCTTTGGCTAGGGATTCGCAGGGACTTTGACCCCGGTACAGTTGTTTGAAGCGGTGAAAGGAAATATAGTGTTCTGGGTTAAAGCGATCGCGTTCTTGGGGAGGAAGCAAGTTTAACAGAAATTTGCCAAAGGGTTGGAAGTAGCGATCAATATTGGGCAGTTCATCTCCCTGACTCCGTTCAGCAACAAAACGGTGATGGGATGAAAGCAACCGTTTCACTCCATCTCTAGCCACTTCGAGTAACCGCTCGTTATAGGTCAAAAATAACGGCTCACCAGGGAGAGGTTCCCGGCGGCGGCGTCCTTGTTTGGTGTGGTATTTCCGGTAGCAGTAGTCGGCAAATAGATAAATTAGCATGGTAGACTTGCCGCTACCTGCTCGTCCATTGATGAATAGGGGTAGGGAACTGCTAGCCGAGGTTGAGGTGGAAACTGATTGGAGAATCTGTTCTTCTTCGGCAGAAAGCGCCAGATTTGCTTCTTTTCCTCGCTCGATCGCTAACCAGCTTTCTTCATCTGCGAGTAGGTAAGCTGGATAGGAGCGGTGAGCAAAGGGGGTCAACTCGTAGAGATTCAGTTGTCGCGATAGGATGTTGGTGGTATCGGAGCCATTAAATAAGGCTGTTCTTTTCCCAACTTCGGCAATCTCTTCCTGGGAGGGTTGGTGATCGAAGGGAGCCAATAGAAACAAAACCCCTCTTACAGTAGCGTCGGTCGTTTCTAATTGGCTGTATAGAATGTAGCGATCGCTCTCACCATACAACTGTACATGATCAGGAATCTGGGGGCTGTCTAGCCATTGGGTTTCATCGAATACGGATGGGAGTATTTCTGTCTCTGCCTCTGAAGGGTGACGGTTGCCATTACCAGCAGGATGCGATCGCTGTACCGTATCGCTATTAATTTTCGAGATAATTTGGTAGTAGGTTTCCCAGGCATCTTGAATTTCGGCTTTGGCAAACTGCCTTACCCATTCGACGCTTTCGTAGATCACCCAATCCTCTTGAGCGGTTTCCATTTCCCAACCAGGAGGTTCCAACCAAGGGCGTAGGGTTGAGGGAAGCGGGGGGAGTGTTTGGGTAATGTGCTGCTGGAGTTTGGCTTGAGTGAACCAGTCTCGAATGTGTGGGAGATCAAGTTGGGGTTCGAGGTAGGTTCTGCCATAGTCTCGGGGCGCTTCTAGAAACCGCTCATAGTCACTATCGCCGCGCTTGAAGATATCGATCAAACAAAGGACTTGCTCATTATCGACTTTGAGGATACGGGCAATGAGTCTACGGTTGAGAACCCGACGCTTGAGGTAAGGATAGACGCGCTCAAAATGTGCCTGCACCTCATCAATTCTCTGCGTCTGAAGTTCAGCGCACAAGTCATTGATGCGATCATGAATACCGTATCGCTCTGCCTTTTGATTGAACCCAGAGGTGCAATAGACGTACATCGGTCAAGTCCCCGCTCTTGCTGACAAAGCTCCTAAGTTTGCCTGTATTACCTATTTTCGTCTAGCGGCGAAGGCGGTGTGGAAATTTTAGGTCGCCTTTTATACACTAGCTAGAATTTTGTTGAGGATGTGAGACCTGTCTATTATACACATCTCCT
>NZ_JADEWY010000089.1 GCF_015207375.1 Coleofasciculus sp. LEGE 07092
AATTTGTGCGATCGCACGGAGTTTTTTCTCTGCAAATTGTGGCAGGAATCTCAAGCCTCTGTTTCTGCCACCCAGGATTAAGTTAGGGCGCACTGCGGTGCGCCTTTTTCTGATGTTAACTATTTACTGGGACTTGAACGAAAAAAAAGAGTTTAAAAACGGTATAATCTAGTCATAGTCAGCTTTAAGCGCACTTTGACCTTGACAGATGGTAGAGAGCGATAGGTAAGGGTTAATTAGATTCCTTATTTCGACAGTCCAGGAAAAGTATCGGGCTTTTTTAATTTGACTCCAGATTCAACGGATAGCAAACAGCTAGAAGAGGAGCTGATCGAAAATGAAAAAGTGTGGCAGTTGAGTCAAGATCGACTGAACAGCATTTTGAGTTCTTTAAAAGATGTGGTTTGGTCGTTTGACCCGCGAATCTCGAAGCTCCTTTACCTCAACTCTGCAACGGAAAAGGTTTATGGTAGGAACATCGGAGAGTTTTTCCAAAACTTAAATCTTTGGCAAGAGGTTGTTTACCCAGAGGATCGCCCCATCGTTGAGAGGGCAAACGTGGCATTGTGGGAAACTGGCAGCAAAGATGTAGACTACAGAATTGTGCGACCTGACGGTGAGATCCGTTGGATTCGAGAGCGCAGCCACTTAATTTACGATACCAACGGCACTCCCATTCGTATTGATAGCATTGCGACAGATATTAGTGAGCGTCAAGGTGCAGAGGAAGCGTTGCGACTGAGCGAGAAACGATTTCGGCTGGCAGTCGAACACCTTCCCGATGTTTTCGTGATTTATGATGCTCAACGACGGTATCAGTTTGTCAATACTCAGGGAATTCAGCGTAGTGGAAAATC
This sequence comes from Coleofasciculus sp. LEGE 07092, assembly GCF_015207375.1. Classification (GTDB taxonomy): domain Bacteria; phylum Cyanobacteriota; class Cyanobacteriia; order Cyanobacteriales; family Coleofasciculaceae; genus LEGE-07092. Next base: position 858 of record NZ_JADEWY010000089.1, read on the forward strand.
TTTAGAAGCACATCTGGGTCGTACTGATGAGCAGGTGTGGCCAAAAGAGATTACAGATGCTTACTTACCTATTCTTAAAAGGGTTGTAGAGACACGCAGCTTACAAAGTGCAGAATGTACGATCACTGTACCCCCTAATGACTCATTCACAATGGTGGTTAAATACGTGCCTCTGTTGGATGAGCGGGGGGAAATTTACCAGATTCTCGGTCTTACCCACGACATCACTGAGCGCAAGCGTACAGAAGAAGCACTTCGGCATAGTCAGGAGCGCCTCAACAGCATCTTAAGTTCTCTGGAAGATGTAGTGTGGTCGCTTTCTCCAACTACTTTTGAGGTACTTTACCTCAACCCTGCCACTGAGCGCGTTTATGGTCGTCCTCTAGGGGAGTTTTTCGACAATGCCAACCTTTGGTTAGAGGTCATTCATCCAGAGGATCGGGAGCGGTTTGAGCACTCAATACCTATTCTATTAGAGCGAGGCAGTCTGGAGATAGAATACCGAATCATGCGACCTGACGGTGACATTCGCTGGCTTTCTAACCGCAGCTACCTGGTTTACGATGTCAAGGGTACTCTCACCCGCATTGATGGACTTGCCATTGACATTACCGAACGCAAACAGGCTGAAGAAATCAAAGCAGTACTCCTCAAAGAAATTCACCATCGGGTTAAGAATAATATGCAGGTGATTGTGAGCCTGCTTGACCTGCAAGCAGAATGCCTGCAAGATTCTCAAAGTCTAAATGCTTTGCGGGATTCTCAGAGTCGTATTCATGCGATGGCATTGATTCACGAGCAGCTTTACGGGTCTGACAATCTCCAGCAGATTGATTTTCAAGACTACATTAACAGTTTAGTCCGGTATTTGGTGGAATCCTACGCTGTGGAACACAATTGTGTTGAGTTCAGGTTGGATATTGAACGAATTTTCCTGGATATGGATACCGCCATTCCCTGCGGTTTAATTATCAATGAGCTGATTTCCAATGCCTTGAAGTATGGGTTTCCCCAGGGAAATTCCGGTGAAATTACTATTAAATTTCATCAGGGGGGTACTCACCGATTTGAGTTGATGGTTTACGATACGGGTTTAGGTTTTCCAGAGAACTTCGAGTTGGAGAATGTTACCTCCTTAGGGCTGCGTTTGGTTCATTCCCTTGCTACAATGCAACTTGAGGGAACAATCGAAGTGGATAGCACTTGTGGAGCGATGTTCAGAATCAATTTTTAAAGTCTTTTTTAAAGATTTAAGAATTTCTTTCAAAATTTGGCATTTAGCCTCGTACAATGAATTGGCTTGAGATTTAAGCATTTGCCTTCCGACCCTACAAACGTGAGGGCATAAAGTTTTGCGCAAGTCCTGTTGATAAAATCCTTTGACTCAGGAGTAGCTTAGTCTATGCCCGCAGCGGTTGGAACGATTGAAGCATTAGGTTTTCCAGGAATACTAGCAGCAGCCGACGCTATGGTCAAAGCTGGCGCAGTCACACTGGTGAAGTTTGAACGAAATGAAAGTGGTCGCTTTATGGTCAGTGTCCGGGGGAAGGTATCTGAAGTCAAGATTTCTATGGAAGCAGGACTCGAAGCTGTAGAGAAAACCTTTGGCGCTGAGTTAACGGATTACTACATTATTCCCAATCCCCATGAAAATATTGAAGCTGTTCTGCCCATCGAGTACACTAGCCAAGTTGAACAATTCCGAGAGTTCTAATTTCCTTGGGTGATAATCTGCCCCCTGCCGGAAAGCTAAAGATAATAAACATTTTCCTGAAAGGTGTGGCAAAGATTCGTACAATAAGTGTTTGTCTTTACATACTGGATTGATTTAGGAGATTGGCATGTCAATAGTAGCGGTGGGTGCGCTAGAAACCAAGGGCTTCCCTGGTGTGCTAGCGGCGGCAGATGCCATGGTGAAAGCTGGCAGAGTTACCTTAGTCGGCTACATCCGAGTCGGTAGCGCTCGCTTTACGATCAATATTCGGGGAGATGTTTCTGAGGTCAAAACAGCGATGGATGCCGGAATTGCGGCAGTAGAAAAGACCTATGGTGCGACGCTAGAATCTTGGGTGATTATCCCCCGTCCCCATGAAAACGTGGAAGCCGTTCTGCCAATCGCCTACAGTGACGATGTTGAGCAGTACCGAGTGGCTGTTGAAAATCCTCTTGTTCAGAGTCGCCCTAATAGTGGCTTCAGGTAATTGCCCTTGAATCTCCAGGTTTAGCATCTCGACTCCCTTCGACGGCGCTCAAGACAAACCGCTCGATGCTAAAGCTGAGCGAAGTCGAAGCTTTCAACAAAAAATATCCAACTATTTTCCTAGGGCAGGCGTCTGTCAGCCAGCCAGCGACAGATCAGGGTGCCTGTCCTACGGAATCATTTATTTTGGGATTTTCCTTCAGGATAAAGGGTCGCAACCAATCAAGCCACGATTGACTGTCCGATCTGATGTATTTTAATCAAACTCGTTGTTCCAGGCGTACCGATGGGAACACCAGAGGTAATCACTACCTTGTCTCCATGTTCGGCGAGTTCCATCTCAAGAGCGGCATTCACGACATTTGTCAACATTTCTTCAGCATAATTAACGTCTGAAATCAAATAAGGCTGAACACCCCACGATAGCGCCAACTGACGGTAGGTTATTTCTTTGGATGTAAAGGCAATAATTGGCGTTTTGGGACGGTACTTAGATACCCACCGGGCAGCACCGCCCGAACCCGTATTGCAGAAAATCCCCCGTGCCCCCAGCTTACTTGCCATCCGACAAGCGGCTTCTGCTACAGATTCGGTGACGCTGAGGCTACAGGATGGATAGGCAGATTGCTCGAACCGTTCTTCTAAAACCTGTTCTGTCTGAAAGGCAATGTTGTTCATCATTTCCACTGCAGCGATAGGATATTGCCCAACAGCCGTTTCACCAGAAAGCATTACAGCATCGGTGCCATCTAAAATTGAGTTTGCCACATCGGTTGCTTCTGCACGGGTGGGGTCTGGTGCGCTAATCATCGACTCTAGCATCTGGGTAGCGGTGATGACCGGTTTACCTGCTTGATTGCAGCGCTTAATGAGTCGTTTTTGGATGAGGGGAACTTGGTCAAGGGGTGTCTCTACTCCCAAGTCACCTCGGGCAATCATGATGCCATCGGCAATACTGAGAATTTCCTCAAAGCTTTCAACTGCCTCCCGTTTTTCAATCTTGGCAATCACGCGAGCCTTTGTTCCCGACGCTTCAATCATTCGTTTGACGGGTTCTAAGTCTTGAGGCGATCGCACGAAAGATACAGCAATCCAGTCTACACCTGACTGTAGACCGAAGCGCAAGTCATTCAGGTCTTTTTCAGTAACAGCCGTGACGGGTAGGTAAGTTTCGGGTAAATTTACACCTTTATGGGACGAGAGCAAACCGCCCACTTTAACAAAGGCTCGGATACTATCGGTACTGCGCCCTGTTACAATCAGCTTTACCCGACCATCGTTGATCGAAATCGGTTCATCGACGCGAACCATAGCAAACAGGGTGGGAATTGGCAGGGGTATTTCATCGATAGTGCTACCTTCTTCCCGCAAAACAAAGGTGATTTCATCCCCTGTCTTTACCTCAATTCCTTCTGGCGGCAGTTTTCCCAATCGAATTTTTGGACCACAGAGATCTTGGAGAAGAGCTAAGGGCTTATGATGCTGGCGGCTAATGTCCCGGAGGTGTTGAATCGTCTGCCCGTGGAATTCGTGAGAACCGTGGGAAAAGTTCAAGCGAGCAACATCCATTCCAGCTTCTACCAAGGCTTCTAATCGTTCCGGTGCAGAAGTAGCAGGTCCAATGGTGCAGATAATTTTAGTGCGACGCATAGGGTAATGTGACATGATTGCAGTAGAACTGATGTTCTCTCCACGCATTGATTGTTGGTTGGTATATAAAACCCTACGAAACTAATGCCAGCGCAACCGGATGATTTTTTCAGTGGATAAACCCAGAAAAATTCACTAACTAAGGCTGCCCTTGAGAACATCTGTCATGACAATAGATCAACTTGTTGGAGAAGAAGCTACCTGAAAGCCGGAGAAATTATTAAAGTCTTCCCCTTGGGTATCCTTAAACCTGTATCAGTTATAAGCTTTGAGACGTTTATTTAAGAAAGTGATCGCTATGAGCGCTACTATTGCACTAAAGGCTCCTTTCGGAGAATTACTGTTGAGCTGTCTCATCTGGGGGAGCAACGATCAACGCACCGTTGATCGTCAGTTCACTATCTCTCTTGCTCCTTTTGGTATGAACTTCAGTACCTCCTCTGCTTCTGATGTTCTCTATACTGGAATTTGAAGTGGTTCACTATCTTGTGAATATGACAACGACTGTTGACATCGGTACACTGATTGTCAGTACTCCCGGAGTTTGTGGAGGGCGTCCCCGCATTGCTGGAAGGAGACTATCCGTGCAGCAGATTGCTGTTTTATCTAAGCAGGGATTAAGTCCCCAAGAGATTGTTCGAGAGTATGAAGGGCTAACCTTAGCTCAGGTTCATGCAGGGCTAGCGTACTATTACGCTAATACAGAGGAGATAGAAGCCTATCTTGCACAGGAAAAAGCTGAGTACGATCGCTTAGTCGCAGAATCTATAAATTTAAGTAAGTGAGTCAGATTCATTTGTATCTGGATGAGGATGCCCAAAGACAAGCGTTGGTGCAAGCTCTACGAAATGCTGGTGTAGATGTAGTAACTACTTTAGAGGCTAATAATTTTGCGTGTGTAGATGAGGAACAGCTAATCTGGGCAATAGAGCAAGAGCGCGTTATCTATAGTTTTAATGTGGGCGATTTCTGCCGTTTACATACAGCCTACATGGAACAGGGCATGGAGCATACAGGAATTATTTTGGCAGAGCGGCAAAGCTATTCAATAGGCGATCAGTTGCGGGGACTATTGAGATTGATGGAAACGAAATCAGCACAGGAAATCAGAAATCAATTGGTTTTTCTGGGAACTTACATCAGGGCTGAGTAGAATTGTGAGCGATCGCACCAAACACAATGCATTAAATCTCTACAATGCCCCATCTTCCACTGCTCCTAAAGTTTTGAGCGTGGCTTTCTCTGCTTCCGTTAAACCTTTAACGCCCGTGATATTCATGCCCTCATAGGGTCTGTCTCTCAGAGTTTTTAGGCACTTTCCCGTCTGGACATCCCAGAGCGTAATTGTCCCATCACTGCTCCCGCTGGCAAGCGTTTTACCATCAGAACTGAAGGCAACTGCACTCACCCAATTGTTATGTCCCTGCAATATTTTTAAGCATTCACCTGTAAGTATATTCCAGACTCTCACAGTTTCGTCAGAACTACTACTGGCAAGGGTTTTACCATCGGGACTGAAGGCAACCGAACTTATCCAATAGCTGTGCCCCTGTAAATTTTTTAGGCATTCACCTGTGTTTATATTCCAGAGTCTTATCGTATCCCCTGAGCTATTACTGGCAAGTATCTCACCACTAGGACTGAAAGCAACTGAACGTACCCAAGTTGTGTTTGTCTGAAAGGTTTTGAAGCATTCACCAGTCCGAATATTCCATAGCTTCACGGTGCTGTCAGAACTGCCGCTAGCTAGAGTTTTACCATCAGGACTGATTGCTACTGACCACAACCAATCAGTGTGTTCTCGCAAAGTTTTCAAGCATTCACCTGTGTAAAGATTCCATAGCTTTATCGTGCAGTCAGAACTGCTACTGGCTAGGGTTATACCATCAGGGCTAATTGCTACTGAACTGACTGGATCAGTGTGTCCCTGTAAAGTTCTCAGACACTCTCCAGTCTTAATATTCCATAGTTTAATTGTTTCATCGTAACTGCTACTGGCTAGAATTATACCATCCAGACTGATTGCTACTGAATTTACTCTACTGGTATGCCCTCGCAAAGTCCTATGGCATTTTTCTGTTTTGATATCCCATAGCTTCACAGTTTGATCCTCACTGCTGCTAGCGAGAATTATATTATCAGCACTGATTGCTACTGACCTGACCGCACAGTTATGTCCTTGCAAGGTTCTCTGACATTCCCCACTTTCGAGATTCCATTGCTTTACAGTTTGGTCATCACTTCCACTAACTAAAGTGGCACCGTCGGTACTGATTGCCACTGAGCGAACCCAATCACTATGCCCCTGGAAGGTTTTCAGACATTTTCCAGTAGGAATACTCCATAGCTTCACAGTCCGGTCATAACTACCACTCGCTAGGATTAAACTGTCAGAACTCATTGCCACTGAATTTATCCTATGAGTATGACCCAGTAAATTCTTTAGACACTCCCCCGTTTGGACATCCCATACTTTTATTGTTTTATCATTACCGCCACTAACTAAAGTGGTATTGTCAGAACTAATAATTAAGGACTGTACTGAGTCAGTGTGACCATACAAAGTTTTTAAACATTCTCCTGTAAAAATGTTCCATAGCTTAATTGTTCGGTCAGAACTACCACTAACTAGAGTTTCATTATCAGGACTGATTACTACTGAGCGGACTCGACTGGTATGCCCCTGTAAAGTTCTCAGGCATTGCCCTGTTTCGATATTCCACACCTTTATTATTTTATCGTCACTGGCACTAGCTAGAGTTTTACCATCAGGGCTGATTGCCACTGAATGTATCCGGTTAATGTGCCCATGCAAGGTTTTCAAGCATTCTCCTGTTCGGATATTCCATAGCTTCACTGTTTGGTCAAAACTAGCACTGGCTAGGATTGCACCATCAGGACTGAAAACTAACGACCTTATCCAATCAACGTGTCCTTGAAAAAGCAAAATTTGTTTACCATTTGCAACTCTCCACAATCTGATCTCGCAGTTAGCATCACCTGTTGCAAACACTTTTCCATCCGGACTAAATGCTACTGTAAAAACTGCACTGAAGGCTTTTGGAAAGATAGAATCAGCCAAATTTGCCGCAGCAAAATTGACGCGGCGCAGGCTGGAATCTGTAAAATCAGCACCTTTAATCACAGCACGGCTGAGATCTCTTCCTTCGATCGCACCTTGATCAACCTTAACCAACAACGTCGTCGCATTCCCCCCGACATAACCCACTTCCTCCTCAGTTTTGTCCCGTGTCGCCTCCAGAATTTCTAGCAGAGTGGCAACGGATTTTGTAGCGGATGTAGCGGATGAGTTATTAGTGAGTTCCCCAGATAAACCATCCGTTACATCCGTTATCCCATCCGTTGCCACATCGGTTGCTAACATCGGCACAATCAAATCCATCACCGCTTTGGTCAGCACTGCTTGTCCAAATGTCTGGCGCAACTTCTCTAGCGACTCACTTACAAATGCCTTCAGAGGTGCGATCGCTAAAACTTCTCCATTCTCAACCCGACGCTGAAAATACTCTGACCAACTATAATCTCGCACCTCTAAACTCTCATCCAACCCCGACTGTGCCTGCGCCAACTCCACAAAATCTGAAGCCAACACCCCCAACTCAGCCGCAAACTTATACGCCACAAAAAACTCCAACAGGGAACGATGCGCTGGAGTATAATCCCCCTCAGAATTACGAATAAGCATCGTCTGACCCATCATGTCATAGTGCCAGTGGTCTAAATCCTTCTCCTCCCGCACCATAGAACCAAAGAGGCGACGAATGCGATCGGGAAATAGGCGATAATTCAGACTCATCTGATCTGTTGACACCATCTCCCAGGACAACTCACACAAAAAGTAGAGCTTATCCGCCAGCGATGTAAACGTCCGTTCCGCCCGAATATCTCGCTCCATCTTGCGTCGCACCGCATACAAATAAACCCGTGACATATCCACAGGTTTACCCGCTTCAATATCCGGCAGTGCTTCTAAGATTAACTCCGTCATCACCGGACGACGCGCTAAATCCAACAGTTGAGGATTCCCCATCACCTGCTCAACTGTCGCCTCTTCCGCTTGTAACGATATCACCTGCCGAATTTGATCGTCGTTGAATTTCTCCAGTTCCAGCACCTCAAACTGAGGTGTTTCGCCAGTTAAAGCAGCAGTCGAAGCTTGCAATTCAGCATTGAGCAGCGCCCGTCCTTCTTGTGCTTCTGGAAAATGCTCTGTGCGACAGGTCAGGATAACCTTAGCCCCTGGCACCACTACCTTTGCCAGCTCCCAAAAGTTATTGATCATCTCCTGTCGATCAACCCGCGCCGCCATCTCATCAAAACCATCAAAAATCAGCAGCAGCTTCCCCATGCGGTTGAGTTGCTCGAAGGCTTCATAATGCGGTATGGGTAGCTTATGCTTGCGAAAGAAAAACTCTGAAAACAGTGACTCAACACTCACCGCTTTGGCATAGTCACGCAGAGGAATCACCAACGGCAGACGAGGGCGTTCAAGTCCGCGTTTTTGAGCATCCCGATAGCGTTGCAGTGCCGTCCAAGCATAATGCAAGACAAACCAAGTCTTGCCCGTACCGAACTCTCCCAAAATGGAGATATGCTCTTTAGCGGGATCATCAAGCCACAGATCAATATAACCATCAATCCAACCGTCGCGTTCATCATACAGACTCGCCGCTATCCTACGCTTGGTAATGGGGTCAAGTTCTTCTTTCGTACAGGCAAGCGGCACATACTTTTTCTCAATGTTTCGGCGTTTCACCTCTGCTTCCAACCAATCGAGATAGCCACTAAAGTCAGCATCCTGATCCGGTAGTTCATCAAAGGTATAGCAGCCTAAGTGATGATTTTCCTCCTTCTCCACCTCATCCCGCGCTGCCCGTGAAATGCGCCTTGCCGTCACCAGCCATCCTTCATCGGTTCGTTGCTCCTCTACCGATTGGCGCAGCACCGCCACATCCCTAATTCCTGCCTCTCCCTCAATCCCCCGCACGAGAATGCGATCATACCGATTCCGCCGTACTGGAATGTTGATAATCCACTCAAAATAACTATCTTCCCAAACCTCATACCGCTCAAAGCGATAGCCCAAGGTTTCAAACCAACCTCTCATCTGTTGGGCTAATACAAAAGCTCTGCAATTCTTTTGGGTTGAGGATTCTGCCGCTGGCAGTGCTGGATAATCCTGTGCCGCCAACCGCGCCATCTCTGTGCGAATCCCCTCCAGTGTCGGCAGCCTATCGAGGCGTTGTTGGATATTTTCTATTCTTTTATGTAAGGAGCCTATCTGCTGGTTAGTGAGAACTTCAGCCGGTGTACGCGATCGCTTAGCCACTTCGATAAACACGGTGGCAAACGCCGCAAACTCTCTGTGGGCGTCAATTCCCAGTTCTCTGATTTCATCTCCCAAGGCATACCCATCAAGAAACGCTTCACCTTCTTTGAGAAGAATTGAAGGATTATTCTGGTCTAAAGCTTTGCGAAAAATCTTTTGAATCTCGTTTTGCCGGAAAAGAGAGAGGATTGGCTTGGGCTTGCCAACGCCATACTCTACCAGGGTATAAGCGTAGACACCACTGAAATCAGCAGGTGGATGCTCTGGATCGAGGTTAAATTGCTTTAATAACTTGATGACTGTCTCATTGCGCTGAAGCTTGTCCTTGATAAAAGCGGTAGGACTGACAATATCAGTAATTGCGCCGATTATTGCGTCGAGGGGAATGGGTATCACAGGGATGTTCCTTGGGTTAAAGGACTGCGAGCAACGTACAGGCTTAACCGCTATTATCCAAACTCTGGATAGAGTTGGCGAATTAGTCATACCCCCTAATCCCTTTTGTTAAAGAAACGTTAGAAATCGAGGGAGCGATCGCATACTATCTAGATGTAAGGGATTAGTACTAAAAATGCTACATAGCCATTGACATTTCTAAGAATTTGTGTTTAAAGATGGCAATTCGTGACCCTTCATCAGAATGAGCATGAAGTCATAATCATCGAGTAAATTCCAGAACTCTATACTGAGGATAGAAGAGAAACCCTTCTAGGTATTGGCTATGGCTCCCGATCCCAAACTCATGAAAGCTGTCGAGCAGCTAGACTACCGCGTTACCGTTGGGGACGTTGCTGCCCAGGCAGGATTGAATATCAATCTGGCAGAACGAGGATTGCTCGCTCTCGCTGCCGATGCTGGTGGACATTTGCAAGTGGCAGAGTCAGGCGAGATTGCCTACCTGTTTCCCAAGAACTTTCGGGTAGTCCTGCGCAACAAGTTCTTACGGTTGCGATTGCAGGAGTGGTGGGAAAAAATTTGGGGCTTTTTATTTTACCTGATTCGGCTTTCCTTCGGAATTCTCCTGTTGGTGTCAATCGTCCTGATTTTTCTGGCGATTTCAATTATTATCATCAGCATGAGTTCCAGCAGTGACAATGATTCGGGAGGCGGCGGCGGGCGCTCTGGCAGGGGTGGCGGCGGTATGATTTTCATGCCCCACTTCTGGATTGGACCGGATATGTTTTGGTTTTTCCATCCGGGTTATGAACGCCGCCACCGACGGCAACAGGCATTCTACCAATCCACTGAACGACGCCAAATGAACTTTTTGGAGTCTGTTTTCTCCTTTTTGTTCGGGGATGGTAATCCTAATGCCGACTTAGAAGAACATCGCTGGCAGGAAATTGGCACGGTGATTCGCAATTCTGGCGGTGCAGTTGCTGCCGAACAGATTGCACCCTATCTTGATGATATTGGGATGGGATACCAGCGGGAGTATGAAGACTATCTGCTGCCAGTCCTCACCCGATTTAATGGACGTCCGGAAGTGAGTCCAGATGGGGAGATTGTCTATCACTTCCCCGATTTACAGACAACTGCCCAACAGCAACAACCGCAAGCCGTGCCATCTTATCTTCAAGAACGACTCTGGCGCTTTAGTGCGGCGACTAGCGGACAAATTATGCTGGCAGTCGGACTGGGGGGAGTCAATATTGTCGGTGCTTTGATGCTGGGTTCTCTGCTGAGGGGAGGCGAAATTGCTGCCGAATTGGGTGGACTTGTTGCGTTTGTGGCGTCAATTTACTGGTTCTTGCTAGGTTACGGCATTGGATTTTTGGCAATTCCGTTGATCCGTTATTTTTGGATTCAGTGGAGAAACAGCAAGATTGAAGCACGAAATCAAAAACGGCAGCGGGAAGCGTTAGTTCTTGAGCGTCCAGATCCAACCCTACAGAAAAAGATAGGTTACGCTCGGCAGTTTGCCGCTCAAAATGTCATTCAGCAAGAGGATTTAGTTTATACCAGCGAACAGGATTTGCTGGATCAAGATCTCGAACGCAAAGACCAAATTGATGCCGAATGGCGGCGACGGTTGGAGTCGGGTTCTTGACCCGCATTTCTTACTAACAGACATAGAAGATGAGGGGGATAGGGGAGATAAATTGAATTCTTCTCCATCTTCCTTTCCTTCAAATGAATGTTTTAGGGGTTTGGAGTCTGCTATCGGGAGTAATACAAAATAAAATGGCTTACAGTAGATTTAGTCTGGATGAACTTCAGACAACGTTTGACTTAACGATTTCTGAGGGGATGAAACTATTTGCTGAGGTTCCAGACCTAGCGCCTAGCCCTTTACTTACAGAAATCTTGCAATACAATATCCCTTTAGCCATTGCCATTGGTACAGAAAAAGCTCGTTCCGAACTCATCGTTGCACCCATATTAGTAGAAATTAGAAAACAGTTAAACAGCCAAATTAGTTTCTTCTCTGGGGTAGATTTCAATGTTGATTTCGAGAAAGGTTTAAATGGAGTATGTGACTTTCTTATAAGTCTTTCTCCCCAACAACTCTTTGTGAAAGCCCCAGTTGTTAATCTAGTAGAAGCCAAAAACGACAATCTCAAATCTGGGTTAGCTCAGTGCATAGCGGAAATGGTAGCAGCGCAATTATTTAATCAAAAAGCTAACAATAATCTGAAAAAGATTTATGGCGGAGTGACGACGGGAACCAGTTGGCAATTTATTACCTTAGAGGAACAAATTGTTAAAATTGATTTAACGGAATATTCTCTCGAAAATTTACCCCAAATTCTAGGGATTTTGGTGAGTTTTGTCTCCAGCCAATCTAAAAGTTAAGGTGGGCATTGCCCACCCTACTAGAAAATCGGTACTGTTTCAGTTCTTAAACTTTTGCCTCTTCGAGCATTAGCTTAGAACGCTTGAGAAATGCTGGAACTGGAACAGGATAATCGCCCGTGAAACAGGCAGAGCAAAAGCTGTTGGGATCTTCCTGTGTTGCTAGCATCATTCCCTCCCAACTCAGGTAAGCTAGAGAGTCAACACCAATTTGCTCGGCAATTTCTGCTACTGACTTTGTTGCCGCAATTAACTGATCTTGAGAATCAGTATCAATGCCGTAGAAACAGGGATGAGTCACTGGGGGCGAGGAAATTCGCATATGAACTTCAGCAGCGCCAGCATCTCGTAATGCTTTGACAATTTTGCGACTGGTTGTTCCCCGCACAATGGAGTCATCGACGATGATGATTCGTTTGCCCGTTAAGACATCTTTGAGAGGATTAAGTTTCATGCGGATACCAGATTCTCGCATACTTTGGGTAGGTTGAATGAAAGTACGACCTACATAGCGATTTTTAATAAGTCCTTCTGCATAAGGGATGCCGGATTCCTGGGAAAAGCCAATTGCCGCAGGAACGCCAGAATCGGGGACGGCAATAACAATGTCAGCATCTGTTGGTGACTCTTTGGCTAACTGACGACCCAAATCTAGTCGATAGCTGTACAGCGTTTCATCATTCATAACGCTATCGGGTCGGGCAAAGTAAATCATCTCAAAGATGCAGAGCTTGCGTTCTGGTTTTTTGCTCCAGTGGAAAGAAGCCATGCCTTCTTCGGTAATCCAGACTAACTCTCCGGGTTCAACATCTCGCAAGTATTCAGCGCCGATAATATCCAAGCCACAGGTTTCAGATGCCAAGGCATAGCGCACTGGATTGCTGCTGAATGTACCAATCACTAGAGGACGAATGCCATTGGGGTCGCGAACGCCCATCAAGCCAACTGGCGTACCGATGGTTAAACTGTAGGCTCCCTGGCAGCGGCTAAAAGCAGTGATAGCCGCATCTAACCAATCTTTGCCACTATCAATTTCTGCTCCAATCGCGATCGCAATCATCTCGGAATCGGTTGTCGAGACAAAGTTATAATTACGCTTGAGCAAATCTTCCCGCAACTCAGTGGTATTCACTAAGTTGCCGTTGTGCGCCAGCGCCAAAGGTCCTAAGTGAGTTTTCACAACCACGGGTTGAGCATTGGCTACCCGGCTGGTGCCTGTCGTTGAGTAACGGGTATGACCTACTGCCAAATTTCCTGGTAGTTCTGTTAAAACTTCTTCATTAAAAACTTGGGATACCAACCCCATATTTTTGTGCAGATGTACCTGTTTTCCTTCAAAGGTGGCAATTCCTGCTGATTCTTGACCCCGATGCTGTAGGGCAAAAAGACCAAAGTAAGTTAGCTTGGCAACATCCTCCCCTGGTGCGTAGATGCCAAAGATGCCGCACGCTTCTTCCGGTTTATCCGGTCGCGGGACAGGGTTATTATGAGATTGAACACAAGAGTTTTTAGCGGTGAAGGATGGCTGGGGAATCATAGTCTAAATGCGTACTCCTGATAGCGGCAGTAAGTCGGTGGGACTCTTGTATCTAAAGCGAATCGATTGAAATCGTTAAGTTTAGTTAACGATTCCTTAACAATACCATTAATAACCCAAACTTGAATTAAGCGTGCAGGTGTTCGTTACTGTCACTTTCTTAAACTACAAAACGTCGTTCGATAGCCTGAAAAAAGCGATCGCTCATCTGTTCGATCGTAACGTCAATAACAGGTGAGTTGCCAGCTATCAAAAGTTGCAAACTTGCATTTTTGCTTTTCACAACCCCAATATTTTGCCACTGTTGAGCCGATTTCCCCAGATGCTCAGTTAGGTAGGCTTCCCAATTAGCTTGCACCTCCGGTTTCACAGAAACTAGAATTCGGCTGGCACTCTCGCCAAAAAGAATTTCATCCCACCGCCATCCCTGTAGAGATGTTGTCGGTAATGTCTCTACATCTGTCAACCCCAAATTAATGTCAGCACCTTGTCCACCCGCAATACAGCATTCTGCCAAAGCAACAGCAATGCCCCCCTCGGCACAGTCATGGGCAGAACGCACCCAACCCTGCCGAATGCCTTCACGACAAACTGTCTGCACACGACGTTCCAAGTCAAAATCAACGCATGGTGGTTTTCCTGCTACTAAGCCATGAACCGTTGCCAGGTATTCTGAACCTCCTAATGAAAGATGAGGAGTTGAATCAGTTATAGGTAATCCCAACAGGTAAATTAAATCTCCTTCAACTTGCCACCCTTGACCACAAATTTTGCTGAGATCTGGAATTAACCCCACCATACCGATAACTGGAGTTGGGTAGATTGGCTGAGGCGTACCTGTAGAATCAAAGGTTTCGTTGTACAGGGAAACATTCCCCCCAGTAACAGGTGTTGCCAACTGTTCACACGCCTCAGAAATTCCTCGACAAGCAGAAGCCAATTGCCAATATCCAATTGGCTTTTCTGGCGAACCAAAATTCAGATTATCCGTCACCGCCAAAGGTTCTGCCCCCACACAACTCAGATTGCGTGCTGCCTCTGCAACAACTGCCTTCGCCCCTTCATAAGGATTGAGATAAACATATCGAGAATTGCAATCAACCGTAGCAGCAACACCACTTTGGGGAGTGGGAAATGGGGTGTTTTCTTGCTCTCCAACGGGGCGCAACCGGACAACAGCAGCATCCGCACCACCAGGAAGAATTACCGTATTATTTTGTACTTGATGATCATACTGACGATACACCCAGCGTTTAGATGCAATAGTAGGGGTGTCTAATAGTTGCAGGAGAATGTCATTCCAGGTTTTGGTGCTGCCTTGAATTTCAATTCCCTCTACCGTGCAAGGCGGTAAAGATTGAGCCGTCCATTCCCAGGCTTTAGCGGCATATTCTGGCGGTTTTGTCAATAACTCCCGGTGATAAATTGGCGTATTATCCGCTAAAGCCGTTGCTGGAATGTCTGCTGCCACCTCACCTTGGAACAGAATCCGCACGATTGGCTCATCAATCACCGTACCTGCAACAACGGCATGGAGTCCCCAACGGTGGAAAATATCAATTAACTCCTGTTCTCGACCCTTGTGCGCCACAAACAGCATCCGTTCTTGGGACTCTGAAAGCAGATATTCATAGGGCACCATCCCCGTTTCCCGGCTAGGAATTAAGTCTAAATCTAACTCAATTCCCACACCGCCTTTCGCTGCCATTTCGGAGGTGGAACAGGTAATTCCGGCAGCACCCATATCCTGTGCCGCAACAACAGCCCCAGTTTTAAAGGCTTCCAAACAGGCTTCAATTAAAGATTTTTCCAGAAATGGATCGCCCACTTGCACCGCCGGACGGTCATCCATTGATTTATCACTCAATTCTGCACTAGCAAAACTGGCTCCTCCCATGCCATCTCTGCCTGTGGTGGAACCCACGTAAAGCACTGGGTTGCCGATACCTGATGCCCCTGATTTGACAATATCTGGAGTTTCCATTAACCCCAGTGCCATGACATTTACCAAGGGATTCCCTGTATAGGCAGAGTCAAAGTAAACTTCACCACCAACGGTGGGAACGCCTACACAATTACCATAGTGACTAATCCCTGAAACAACACCACCAAACAACCTCCTTGTCCGTGCATCTGCCAAAGAACCGAAGCGTAGGGAATTCAATACAGCAATGGGGCGCGCACCCATCGTAAAGATATCCCGAAGTATTCCGCCTACCCCAGTTGCCGCACCTTGAAAGGGTTCCACCGCAGAGGGATGGTTGTGGGATTCAATTTTAAATGCCAGTCGCAACCCGTCGCCTAAGTCTACCACGCCAGCATTTTCTCCGGGACCGACTAATATGCGATCGCCTGTGGTGGGAAATTGCTTGAGTAAGGGGCGGGAGTTCTTGTAACAGCAATGTTCTGACCACATGACGCCGAACATCCCCAGTTCAGCTTTGTTGGGATGGCGTCCTAAGCGTTGGACAATTTCTTCGTATTCTTCAGGCTTCAAGCCTTCAGCGGCAATTTCTTCGGGGGAAAAGGGAGCAGAGGAGATGGCAGACATAGAACCCTAGTACAGACGGCACAGGGTTAATTCTAGCGGTTTCGGGGTATCGCTAGTTAGAGGACACTACCTGGGCAATGATAGAGTTTTATCAAAATTTGTCAGGATAACCTGGATAAGGCACAAGGGTTCCGACAGGCAATGTTGAAAATTAAAAAGAAACACCCCAACCCCAGGAATTGAGAAGCTTTTACGTTAATTGGAGAACCTTGATTGTAGATTAAATTAAGTGCGATCGCTAATAGTGTAGGGATAGGGTAAACCCTGATTATCTTGGGGAGGCTGAGGTGGAACCAAGACGATTACGGGATGGTGGCGCGTTGACATTACAAATTCTTGATCAAAAATGAATTCGCTGTAGTCAGCTAAGTTATCAAGTCCAAGCAAATTCAAGATAATTTCGGATAATATCCAAGTGGTCACCTTAAAACATACTTTTTGGCAGTGCCTATTCATCAAGCTAGGCTCCTTAGATAGGGGGTAACAATTGAAATCAGCTTAAAACCCTTCCAGGTCATGAAATGCTATAAAATGACACCCCTTTCCGTCCGCAAGTCTTTTGTTGTGCCACGAAAGCAATCGACTTATAGGCTAACTAATCTTTTGTAAAGGATTGACCTTTAGCTGTATTGAGTTATATAAATTTTTGATGAAATTCTTTAAAAATCCCCTAGTTCAAGCCAAGGGGATTCTCTCGGATGTTCCGCGACGGGATCAACCGGCGATCGCAACAGCAGGGCAGCGTACTCTAAGAGTTGAGTTCGTCTAATTTGGTACGCACTGCCTGAATATCTTGCCACATCAACCACTTCGGACTCCCCTGATCCCGCGAAGGATTGCGTAACAGGTAAGCGGGGTGG
Organism: Coleofasciculus sp. LEGE 07092; assembly: GCF_015207375.1. Taxonomy (GTDB): domain Bacteria; phylum Cyanobacteriota; class Cyanobacteriia; order Cyanobacteriales; family Coleofasciculaceae; genus LEGE-07092. Next base: position 17,802 of record NZ_JADEWY010000089.1, read on the forward strand.
AGAATAGGCATACACAAACGCCCGTCCCAGTCCATCCAAGTACCGCGAATTTTAGTAATGCCGCGCTTCTCACTCGTTAACCCTCTCACGGCAGTTGCACCTGTCAGTAAAATAATCCTTGGGTCTACCAAGCGAATTTGTTCTAATAGGTAAGGTTTGCAAGCGGCAATCTCGTCAGATGCAGGTGTCCGATTTCCAGGGGGTCGGCACTTGACAATATTACAGATATATACGTCTCGATCGGTATCCAGTTTAACTGCCGCCAGAATTTTCTCTAGCAACTGCCCTGCTTTACCAACAAAAGGTAAACCCGTTTCATCTTCGTTTTGACCTGGACCTTCGCCGATAATCATAATCGGAGCGTTGACGTTGCCGCGTCCAATTACAGCGTGAGTACGAGTGACTCCTAAGTCACAACGGTGACAAACGTTGCAATCGGCTGTCAGTGGCTCCATTGATTCGTAAGTGCCGACAGGAATGGGAACCTTAACATCCGTAGGAATCCGCTCAGGCTGGAAGTTATCTGATTCTGAGGATATCAACGCTGACTCCTCAAAGAGGTTGAGTTGTTCTCCTTCGTTAGGCATAAATCTAAGCGCGGGCACTCTGATATCTTAATGAATTCCAAACATAAATTATCCCGTAGGACAGGCAACCTGAACTGTCATAACAGTTAATTGTAGACGAAACACCTGTCGAGGGTATCAATGGCACGAAGTCCGGGCAAAGGATTGCTCTGCAAACCTGAGAAGAATCCCCTCGGCTTTAGCCAGGGGAGTGTCAATTCATGAACCTTTCAAGATTGTTAAGAAAAATGTGACTAATGCATCGTAACGAAAGGGGGCTAGGGGGGTGAATGGGTAAGTCCTGAGCTATGAGACAGTAGTTAAAACCCCTGGCGGGTTACTGCCACTGGTGCAAGCTCTCAGTTCAAACGGATTTGATACGAGCAACTAACCAAATAGCTCTTCAACATCCAAGTTAAAAAGCAATTGCAATGACTGCATGGCTTGGCGTCTTGCCTCAATATCCTGTTGCGCCCTCAACTGTACCATTGGGTCGTGGAGGATTTTATTAACAATCCCCCGCGTCAGGGCTTCGATCACTTCTTGATGTTTTTCAGCAAATTCAGAACCCAAACGCGATAGGGCTTTTTCTAACTCCTGTTCGCGGATGCTTTCAACTTTATCCCGCAGGCTGCTGATTGTGCTGACGGTTTCGAGCGATCGCCACCAGACTTCAAACGCTTCGACTTCTTCCTCTAGCAATGCCTCAGCTTCCCTTGCCATCTGACGGCGGCTTTCGGTGTTCTGGGCTACCACCGCTTTTAAATCATCAACATTAAATGCCCGAACGTTTTCTAACTCATTGACATCGCTATCGACATTGCGCGGTACTGAGATATCAAACAGCATTAACGAACGATTCGGTTCTAAATGGGCTACCAGTTTGGCTCGGTCTAGCAACGGTTCGGTCGCTGCCGTACTGGTAAATACCAAATCTGACTCGGCAATAATTTTCATCATATCTGCCAGTGGATGGAGTTCCAAGTTGGCATCCGTAAACTGGCGAGCTAATTCCTCCGATCGAGCCTGGGAGCGATTCAAAATCGCGATTTTCACAGCACCTTTTGAGAGTAAGTGTTGCACCAGCAACCGGGACATCTTCCCTGCACCAACAATTGTCACGCAGCAGGCGGCTAAGTTCTGGACTTTCATCTGAGCCAATTCTACAGCCGCAGAGCTGATCGAGACAGCACCGGTGCCAATGCTGGTTTCCGTGCGAACTCGTTTGCCTGCGGTAATTGCCTGTTTAAAAAGACGGTTGAGAATGCGTCCGATGCCTTTGTGTTGTTGCCCAAGTTTATGGGTGTTTTTAATTTGTGCTAAAATTTGCCCTTCTCCGAGTACCAAACTGTCAAGACCGCCTGCTACTCGCATCAAGTGCATGACCGCATCCTGATGTAACAAAATAAATAGGTGTTGCCGCAGTTGGTGCAGGGGAACTTGACTGTTATCGGAAAGAAACTGACTAACTTCTCGAACACCCTGTTCGGTTTCTTTCGCAACAATATAAACTTCCAGGCGATTACAGGTACTGAGAACCGCCACTTCTTCAATATGAGGATAGCTGCATAGTTGTTGGACTGCCTCTTCTAGTTGCGCTTCTGGAATGCTGAGTTTTTCCCGAACTTCAACGGGTGCTGTCTTGTGGCTTAGACCTACGACTGCAATATTCATGCGTTCTCCAAATCGTTGTCGTTTTTTGGGTCAACTATTGCGATTTTTTTTTATAGACAAGAGAAGTAGAGAATTATGGAGGTTACTCTTCAATCGATCGATTTTTAAGGGGGATAAAGCCAGAGTAATTAGCATACCTATGCCTATACTCTGGCTCTAAACTAACTCATGGTAGCCCCGAACGGTACGGTAACGTCCTTAGCTAACCGGTGGGTTAGTCTCGCTAAAGTCGTTACTCCTATCTCAGTTGCAGTGTCTTAGGATTATCGGATATGTGAATCGTATCCACAAACCGAGCAGTCTTAGATTGACTGGAAATGACCAAGCTGTGAGTCCGTGCGCCACCATGGAAGAAGCGAACACCGTCCATCAAAGTACCTGGAGTAATGCCGGAGGCAGCAAAAAGTACAGTTTCGCCCGAAGCTAGCTCTTCGGCGCTGTAAACTTTGTCTGGATCGTTAATGTTCATGGATTGAAGACGCTCCAGATTGCCCTCTTTGCTTTCACCAATCAAACCAGTTTTAACGACTGCTGGATCATAGATAAGCTGCCCTTGAAAATGACCGCCCAAGCAACGCATTGCTGCCGCTGAGATTACTCCTTCCGGTGCTGCACCAATACCCATGAGAGCATGGATATTCGTACCAGCAAAGCCGCAAGATAGAGCAGCAGATACATCTCCGTCACTAATTAGCCGCACTCTGGCACCGGCGTCCCGGATTTCCTTGATGAGGGCATCATGACGTTCGCGCTTCATGACGACAACGACTAACTCCTCAATCGAGCGATCGAGGCACTCTGAGAGAATTTTTAGGTTTTCAGTCGCCGATTTATTGATATCTACATGATTCTTTGCCTGCGGTGGTGCGGCTAGCTTCTTCATATAAAAATCAGGGGCGGCAAACAAACCGCCCTTTTCTGAAATAGCCAGCACTGCCATTGAACCGGGTTGCCCGTATGCCACCAAGTTGGTGCCTTCGCAGGGGTCAACGGCAATGTCAATCTCGACTAATTCGTCTGGGTTACAGTAGTTGTGGGCATCCTCTTTGGTGCAGATACCGACTTCTTCGCCAATGTAGAGCATGGGAGCGTCATCTCGCTCTCCTTCTCCAATCACGATGCGGCCGCGCATACTAATTTTATTCATCCGCTCCCGCATGGCTTCTACCGCCACATGGTCAGCGGTGTTCTTATCGCCTTTGCCCATCCATTTGGCAGAAGCGATCGCCGCTTGTTCAACTACCTCAATAATTTCTAATCCTATTGTGGTTTCTATCACGAAGCTTTTCCTCTCAACTGCTTTGTTTTCCCTGGTTCATTTACCGTCCCCAGTCTAAAAGTCTATCAGACACAGGGATCGCATCGAAATTAAGTCTAATATAGGTTTGTGTTAAATTTTATTGAGATTCCTTAAAAAGACCCCCATTAGGTAAAAAAATAGTTAGCCGACTCAACGCAGTGCTCTCTAATTGCTCAAACGTGCTACAACTGGGTAGGTAATCTAAAGTTTTCCATTCAGCTATTGATCGCCAGCTCTATCTATGCAATCTGCAATCCTTGACTGCAACCCTTGTGTCTTACTTGTAGAAACTGATGAAACGTTAGCCCAGCGTCTGAGTCTAGACTTGAGAGAAGCGGGTTATCGGACTGTAGTTGCTACGGATGTCGATAATGGTTGGCATCAAGCCTGCGAACTCCAACCCGCGATGATGGTAGTCGATCGAGCGCTATCGGGAGAATCCGGTTTGAGTTTTTGCACTCGGATTAGAAAAACAGGTTCCCGTGTCCCACTACTTCTACTCATGGCTCGGGACAGCATTGAGGATCGCGTCGCTTGCCTGCAAGCAGGAGCTGATGATTATTTCCTCAAACCCTACCGCAGCGAACCATTTTTGCAGATGGTGCGCCTCTATCTGGAACCGAACGCTGGCTCTACCGAGCAGCTTCGATTTGGCGATCTGGCTCTAGATTTAACAATTCGTAGAGCGATGCGCAACGGTCGAGCAATCGACCTGACGATGAAGGAATTTGAACTTCTCAAGTATCTGATGATGCATCCTCGCGAAGTATTAACCCGCGAACAAATTTTGGAAAATGTTTGGGGTTATGACTTTATGGGAGAGTCTAACGTCATTGAAGTTTACATTCGTTATTTGCGGATCAAGATCGAAGATGAGGGAGAAAAGCGTTTGATTCAGACGGTGCGTGGTGTTGGTTACGTGTTGAGGGAAACTTAGTCGGGGATTTCCGATTGTAGATGAATTCATCCCGATTTCCCACTCCCCATTCCCCAGCATGAAGTATCGCATCAGTTGGCTCTTAGTAACGCTCAGTATCGTTTTGATTGGGTGTTCGGCATCTGTGCCAGGGGGTATTGCCTCTTCAACGCCGTTGAAGTCTGACGAACAACCATCCCCATCGGTTTCACCATCATCCTCAAATTCAGGTCAAATGCTACCCATTGCAGCGGAAGCTCAGATAGGAGGGCAGCGAATTTTGCTGGAAGTAACCCGGACACCCCAAGAGCAACAGATGGGGTTGATGTATCGGACTTCCCTCGCACCCAATCGGGGAATGTTATTTTCTTTCAACCCACCGCGACCCGTGGGTTTTTGGATGAGAAATGTGAAAATTCCGCTGGATATGGTATTTTTGCGAGATGGAGAAGTTCAAGCGATCGCTGCAAGCGTTCCGCCTTGTACCACAGTAACCTGCCCAACCTACGGTCCAGAGGGTCTTGTTGACCAAGTGATCGAACTGCGCGGTGGGCGGGCGGCTGAATTAGGGTTAAATGCAGGCGATCGGCTAAATGTCAAGTTTCTCAATGATGAAACAAGCCCACCTAATCCATCTCAATATTAAATTTTTATTAAAAACATTAAAAATTCCTGGGGAAGTTTTGCCTTTTTGCAACAAAAATAAGATACTCTTTACCTAAGGTAGAGCAAAATGGTCAGAAATTCAGATACTCTTGACCATTACAGAGCGATTAGCGCTGGCAATTGGTAAACTACCCCTAAAAAAAGCGAAGGTGTAACGCTAAAAGAGTCTTAGCGGGTTAAACGTTAGGCAAGGGTGTGAGGTAAGTGTGACTGAGTAGCGTACACTGAGCGTAATACTTTCACTTGACCTATCACTTGAGCAGAAAGCGCCCAAGTGGGGCGAAAATAAACGCGGTTTATTAAGAATCCCTCGTGTGGTTTGATGTGGCTCGTAACAGGTTGAAGTAAGCTGGGTTAACCAGCCGCTGAACCTGGAGTTTTGCCTCTCGTCTGATACCGCTGGCAAAAACTGACTCAGTTGATACAGATCTCAGATTGAGAGTGATTTGTGACACAAGTAAAAAGGAGTTTAACTGTCAAGATACTCTAAAGCCCCCCTTATACAGTGGACAGATAAAAGACTGTCTACTCGCAACTCAAGGAAGCAGGCAGCTAGTTCCACAATAGAGCCGATAAAAGGAGGTGAGCGAAACGATGGCACCTGCAAACTATTCAGAATTTTTGCGCTTTCTCAAAGAAGAGCTAGCGATTTCTACAGATTCAATTGCAATTGCTCAACGGCACCGGGAACAAGACCCGGGACCCCTACCGATGATTCTCTGGCGGTACGGCTTAGTCACCCTTAAGCAATTAGACCAAATTTATGACTGGTTGGAAACGGTCTAAAACTAGATAAATTGGCGAGGAGCAGATTAGTAATGTCCAAGCGCTTATATCTATGGATTAACCGTAATCCTTGGCAAATACTGGTAGAGACCTTACAGTATTTTCATTCATCACTAATTCCAACACAAAAAAGAGCGGGTCAATGAGCGACTCGCTCTTTTTTGCAATGGGTCAAATTCAGCCTGAAGTGTGAAAGGGAAAAACTCCCAACCCATCATCCATGAGTGATTAGGATTGAGCAAAGACTCTAGCCGCAGCCGCAACACCAGATCCCGGTGTCATTGATTCGTAACCTAATTCGCGGAGGCTTGCTTCTAAAGCCCCAATTGCGGCAAGGATATCGCGATCGCAAACAAAGCCGAGATGACCGATACGGAAAATTTTACCTTTGAAGTGGTCTTGTCCTCCAGCTAAGGCAATATCAAAGTGCTTTTTCATCACGGCACGAATTTGTTCGGCATCAACTGACACGGGTGCCACGGCAGTAATTGCAGGACTGGCAGCTTCATCTGGGGCAAACAAGGGTAATGAAAGAGCATTGATCGCGTCACGAGTCGCTCTCATCAAACGCTGGTGACGTGCGAAGATCGATTCTAATCCCTCTGCTTTCATCATGCGTAGTGCCACTTGTAGAGCAATCACGAGATTAACTGGCGGTGTAAAGGGATTACTATTTTTAGCAGCGGCTTTGCTGTACCCACCCAAATCTAAGTAAAAACGCGGGAGTTTGGCAGTCTTATACGCTTGCCAAGCTTTGGGAGAGACGGACACGAACCCAAGTCCTGGAGGAATCATGTAGCCTTTTTGAGAACCTGATGCGACAATATCAATCCCCCAAGCATCCACTGGCAGATTGACTGCCCCCAAGCTGGTAACAGCATCTACGATAATCAGGGCTTCGCCGTGTTCTTTAACGTGACGGTTAATCGTTTCTAAATCGTTGAGGACACCAGTCGAGGTTTCCGAGTGAGTTACGATGACGGCTTTGATTTTCTTTTCCGTATCGGCAACTAGTTTTTCTTTAAACTGTTCCGGTTCGAGGGGTTTACCCCAATCGGCTGTCACAGTTTCCACCTCAAGATTAAAGGCGGCACTCAGTTTCGCCCAGCGATCGCCAAATTTGCCGTTAGATCCTACCAAAACGCGATCGCCCGGACTCAAAAAATTAATAATACCGGCTTCCATGGCTCCCGTGCCACTCGCCGTTAGAACCAAGACATCATTCTCAGTCTGGTGCAGCCATTTGAGGTTTTGTGTCACCTCTGCCATAATCTCGCTAAATTCGCCAGTGCGATGCCCAATTGGGTGTTTGACTAGAGCCAGTAACACTTGTTCCGGTACCGGTGTCGGTCCTGGAATCATCAGCATCTGCTTGTTATCCATGGGATTGTCCTCTACGCTCTTGTTGTAAAAAATACTAAGATTTAATCCTACAAAACTGTTGCTAATGTTTTAGCGAATCAACTGCTTTACCCACCAAACCAACCAAAGTTGAGCGGAGACTTCTAGGAATCGCGCACAGAAACTACAGCGTTGCTCTTCAGTGTCTAAACGTTAGGCTGGACAAGAATTACAGCTAGTAATACTATCGAAAATTATCCAAGAGTGCTAACTCCGAAGTTCCGGTTTATTATTTAAGGGCAAAGCTTCTGAATTTTCTGGCTCAACCTTGATGCTGTTCAGCGCCCAACGATACTCGACGGGAACGTTTACTCGTTGGCAGCTTTGTTCAATTTGCTTTTGTTGAGCTAAGGCTTTGCGAAGGGTAGCAATCAGTTGGTGAACCTGCTCTCGAAGCACCGGTTGTTGGTTGGCAGCAAAAGACGTTTGCCGCTCCAGCAGTTGGAGAAGCAGTTCGTAATGGATGTATGACGGAAGGGGGAGTGGCTCCATGAAATCTGATTTACCTCGAAGTGGATGACTCGGCGTGATAAAACTCTGCCCTAAGACTTAGGGGCAAGGGATTGTGCTTGTGGTAGCTGTTCACTAACTAGGAAACAATTCAGCGATCGCTACTGCTGGATCGGGTTGTTTGACCAATGACTCGCCAATTAGAACAGCAGAGGCACCTGCAGATGCAACCCGCTCTAAATCGGCACGGGTATGCAACCCCGATTCGCTCACGACTACAATGCCACGCTCCTGTAGTGGGTTGCTCCGCGCTGTCAGTAGTTGGCAGGTCGTTTGCAAATCGACCGAAAAATCTTCCAAGTTACGGTTGTTAATACCTACTAGGGTAACGCCATCTAGAGATAACACGCGGTCTAATTCATCGAGGGTATGGACTTCAATCAGGGGTGTCATTGACAAGGCATTGGCAATTTTGACAAAGTAGCGGAGGTCTTGATCCGAAAGGACTGCTGCAATGAGCAAAACGGCGTCGGCTCCGTAGCTGCGGGCAAGGTAGATTTGGTAGGGGTAGATGATGAAATCCTTGCACAACACGGGCAGTTCAACTGCCGCACGCACGTTTGCCAAATTATCCCAGCTACCTTGAAAGAATTTTTGATCCGTCAGCACCGATAGAGCACTAGCACCGCCTTGGCTGTAGGATTGGGCGATCGCTACGGGGTCAAAATCAGCACGAATAACTCCCTTACTGGGGGATGCCTTTTTGACTTCGGCAATTAAAGCGGGGCGAGTCTTCCCTGAGACTAAAGCCGCTTTGAAGTTACGAGGGGGCGGTGCCGTTTCTACACGCTTGCGCAGTTGAACTAGAGGCAGCCGTTCCCGCATCTGGTCAACTTCTTTCTCTTTGTGCCAGATTATTTCTTCCAAAATATGACGAGGTTCAGCGTCTGGAAGCGCTACTTGATAGCGCAGGGTACTCAAGTTAATTGTTGGACTGGGTGGGCGTCGGCGAATTTGCATGTGCTGGATTATTTGTCATGGGTCATTCGTTGTCAAAAATTAATGACTAATTACAGCTCGCTTGTAAGCTTCGTCAAGGACTTCTGACAAGGTGGGGTGGGCGTGGACTAAATAGGCAAGGGTGTTAACCGATTGCCGCTGGGCGATCGCATTGGATGCTTCATGAATCAAATCAGAAGCGTGAATGCCTAGGATGTGAACACCGAGGACTTCACCGGTATCTGGACGGTAGATTACTTTAGCAATACCATCTGCTTCACCTTCAGCAATTGCCTTGGAATTGCCCTTAAAGTACGTCCTCACCGACCTAACTTCAAACCCCTCTTTTTCACCTAACTCCTGGGCGGCTGGTTCTGTGAGTCCTACATAACTGATTTCGGGGTGAGTGAACGCGGCGGCTGGAATGCTGCGATAGTCTATAGTACGGTGCCGCCCACAGATATTCTCTACGACCACAACGCCTTGAGCCGATGCCGTGTGAGCCAGCATGAGTTTACCCGTAGCATCGCCAATAGCCCATAGATGGGCGACGGGTTCTCCTCCTGAGAGAACAGCCATTTGGTCGTTGACAGGGATAAAGCCCCGACGATCAGTTTCAATTCCTACAGCATCCAACCCCAAATTTTTGGTAAACGGAATCCGACCCGTAGCGACTAAACAAGCATCAACTTCTAGTACATCAACGACTTCCTTGGTTTTGGCGTCCGCTAGTTCGATGACGACTGGTGAACCGGGGATGACTTTCTGTGCCAAAACGCCTGCATGGGTTTCGATATCGCGGGGAGTAATAAGTATCCGCGTTGCCAGTTTAGCGATATCCGGATCGAAGGTCGGCATCAACTGGTCTAGGGCTTCGATCATGGTGACTTCAGACCCCAGCGCCGTGTAGATATCAGCAAATTCTAAGCCAATGTAACCACTGCCGATAACGGCTATCCATTGAGGTAGCCAGTCTAGTTTTAAGGCATCATCACTGGTAAAGACTGTTTTGCCATCCAGTTCAATACCTGGGGGAACGAAGGGAACTGAACCTGCCGCTAGGATAATATCTTTAGCTGTTAGGGTTTTTTTACCACTGTCTGTAGCGACGGTTACTTTCTGGTGTCCCGCTATCCGACCCCAACCGTGAATAACCTCAACACCTAAACGTTTGAGGCTGTTGGTGAGATCGCCCCGAATTTTAGAAACCAGATTGCTGGCGTGGTTCGCAATGGCTTCGCGGTCGAACTCAACGCCACTGACGTGAATCCCTAGGGATTTCAGGTGGTGGGTATTGTGCAACTCTCGTACCCGACCCGATGCTGCTAGTAGGGCTTTTGAGGGGATACAGCCTCGATTGACGCACGTTCCACCCATTTCACCAGCTTCAACAATTGCAGTCTTCAAACCGCAGCTCACCGCGTGTAAGGCAGCCCCATGTCCGCCTACACCGGCACCGACAATCACCAAATCGTAATCAAATTCTTGACTCACATTCATTTCCCCTGAGGTGTCTTGCCCTCCTTATTCTCAACTTGACCCAGCCCTAATCGCAAGTTTTTTGCTCGCATTCGCCACCGTGAACTGTCACATCGGATTGCATACCGGATCAGACTCATAACGAAACCTTAAATTATCATATTTGAGATTTTTTCGGCATTTTTTCTCATCCCCTGTTCCCAAAAATACTAGTTATGGCGGTTGAGGGTATGGAATCAGGGTTGTATCGTTGAAGTTTTAGGTAGTTTTTTTGAATCAAAAGCAGTTTTTGAGAACTCAAAATAGTATGTCTAAGCCTCAGCCAAATCTGCGCACTGCTGCCGCCAGAGCTTTTGTAGAGTCCCTTGACCAACTACAGACTATCTTGGCGGAGGAAACTCCCACCTCTGACCCTCAACCTCAGAAATTAGACATGAAGGTTTGGGAAGAAGCGGCTGCTGACCTGGATGAATTTTTTGGTGACGTTCAACCATCAGTAGAGGGGGAGGACGGGGG
>NZ_JADEWY010000090.1 GCF_015207375.1 Coleofasciculus sp. LEGE 07092
CTAATCGTTATTTATTGCTGGGATTCAATCATTTAATGGCTGCAATGAATCAATTTAAACCTTGTTATGCTTCTGGATGATTTCACTGATTAACTACTAGCTCATTTCGGAAAGTGACAGAAGAGGGTTATGCCGGAGACTTTCATCAACAACAGGCTTTCGCGGCTGGCTTTCAACACCATCTTGCCAAACCTGTTGAGCCTGAAGTGTTAGTGCGGGCTGTCGCTACTTTGTTAAGCTCGTCCTATTGAGCAAAAAACAACTCTTGTTTAGCGCGAGTTAATGCCACAAATTGTAAGTTTTTTTCTTGTTCCTTTTCCCAATCTTTCGCGGCTTTTGGATGAGGCACTAAGCTAGGTCTGAGGTGAAAGACGCGATTGGCTTCTAAGCCTTTTGCACCGTGGATGGTTGTCAGGTTGACCGCATTGGGGGTCGGTTTTGAGAGATTGCTAATCGCCTCTTGCAGTTCGGCGGTATTGCTACATTTACCCCCTTTGTAGATAGCGTTTAGGGTTTGTACCCGGTCGTGGAGTCCTACTATTACCATCACTTCTACACCATCGGCTATTAGGGCGGCTTTTTGAGCTTCATACCAAGCCGTCAGAACTTGCCTAAAGGCGTCGCTGCTGTAGGACTTCTCGTCTAATCCTACTACCTGCTCTAACAAATTCACTAACTGATTACTGATATCTCTATTCCGAATCAAGGCAGGGATACCTGCGCTTAGTAAGTCAAAGTAGGTTCGGATTAACGGATAAAAGCAGCGACAAATAATCAGGTCGCCTCCTCGCACCCATTTGGGAATTTCGGCAATTTTTATGTGGGATACTGTCCCAGGAGGTGCTGCGGGCTTGGGTTCAATGACCGGATAAATCTGGTTGGCTAATTCAATATGGCTGGTGGGGCACCTGTAGCAAATCGATAGGGGTAGGCTGATGGCTTGAGTGCGCTCAATGATGTTACTGAGGCTGCGGTGGTCGGAGGCGCTAAATCCCATAATTGCTTGGTGCTGATCTCCGACATAGATGCCTCTGGCTCCTTGGGAGTGCGCTTTTAAGACGAGTTCTAGTTGGGCTTTGTTGAGGTCTTGTGCTTCGTCCACAAACAGAAAGTCATTCTCACCCATGGGCAGGTTTAAGACGTTGGGCAACCAGACCATATCTTCGTAAGAAATACAGGAGGAGGCAATGTGTATTCCGTGCTCTAGTACATCACAGACTGTTCTTTGGATAAAATCCCACTCTCCACTGGTTCTAATGCCGTAGTGATGGCATAGTTGTTTTAATGCTACGCTGTCGTTCGGGTCGGTGAGGGTTAGTTGCGTAAATTTGATGACTTCCAGTAATCGTCGCCACTCTAGGGGGTCTACTTTTGTGCGATCGCTGAGGTAGCTGCTGAGTATTTGAGCGTATTTGCGTTTGTTTATCTCGATGTTTCCTCGATAGCGGCGATAAATACTTGATAATCCTAGAGAGTGGATGGTGCTGGATTTGATGGTTTTGGGCAGCTTTTGTTCGAGTTGTTGAGCGATGTGCTTGTTGAATGCCAGGAAACGTGATTGGGCTTTGCGCATCGCTGAAGCTGAGCCCACATACTTGGGGATGTAGTTGGCTCCTTTGATGAGGGTTGTCGTTTTGCCGGAACCGGGTACTGCTGACACGACACAAGACCCTTCTCCTTCTGCTAGCCAGAGGAAGATGGCTTTCTGATATACCGAAGGCGTAAACCCGATGACTAGGTCAAAGGGTCTTGGTGAGGCATTTGCTGGTGTGGGATGGGGGCGATTGGCTTGATGGGGAGTCCCTAGCACCATATCCCCTGCTCTTGGTTCCATTGGTAAAGAGGTTGCAGATAACTTTAGATTAAACCGCCCGCGAGTGCTTCGTAGTCGTCACCAACGCCTTCAAGCGATCGCCGAATTTAGTAAAGTTCTTTCTATCATTCAGACTCCTAATGCTCGCTTTAACAGCTATCAACTAAGCACTTCCAACCTTGGTTAAAAGCGTCTTGAATTCCTTGGATATCGTCTGAGTAAAGGTTCCCTTGCAGCACAATTTGATTGGGCATTCCCTGAGTTACGATTAGGCAGTGCCGGAGAGACTACGCTATAACCCTGTTTTTCGGCAGCTAAACAGATAATCCAAGATAAAAAAGACGGAATATAGGAACTCCCATACAAGTCCCGCAGTTTGCGCGATTTTTCTATAAATGCTTGAATTGGCGCAAAAGTAATGATGGTGTAACACTGATAGACTCTGTAGGGATAATTCTGTAACCTTCTTTAGCAACTTGATGTTGCGCTTTCGGCACTAATTCGTCTGGATATCCTTGAAATGAATTTAATTTCAAGATATTATTGACTTCACAAGGCATACCCATAGTTTCTAACCTCAAAAAGACAAATCACAAAACGGGTCAATCTTCTCAGTGCTTGCACCGTTGGTTGATAAATATATAATCCAACGTACCATACCAAGAAGGAGCAACTGTACTTACTGTTAAGTATCGCCTGTCATTTACTAATTTAATTGCCAAACTTTCACGGTTCGATCTTTACTGCCACTTATCAAAATCTGACCTGTTGGATCGAACAACAGCGTAGTTATGACGTTATTATGCCCAGTTAGCGTTTTTAATCGTTGCCCAGTTGGAATATCCCAAATGTCAATTTGACCGTTGCTACTACCATTAGCTAACCGTTTTCCATCCTTACTAAATACTATTGATACTATTAACTGATTTTTACCTTGTTGTCCTGTAAGTGTTCTGTTCAATATGCCTTTTTGCCAGTTCCAAAGTTTAATCTCACTAGTTCCAGTTGCCAACACTTGTCCATTCGGGCTAAACTCGGCTGTCAATACTTTAGAACTATGCCCAGATAAGGTTTGTAACTTTTTACCAGATGGCAAATCCCATAATACGATCGGGTTTTGATTTATGCCTACTCCCCGAAATGAAGTAGTAGCCAGGATGCGATTGTTTGGATGAATGGCGATTGCTCCTAATCCTAATTGGTATTCTGGTTGAGAGAATGAGTTAATCTGTTCTTGGGTTTCAATGTTCCACAGATTGACAATCTCATCATTAACTTTGTTGACGATCCAACTTCCATCCTGACTGAAAAAATTGTTAATTAATCCTCCACTGGTAAACTCCCATAACTTCCATTCTTGGATCGGTTTACCTGTAGCCATGTCCCAGGTTGTTAATTCACTGCCCAAACTCAAGAGTTTCTTGCCATCTGAGCTTATTTTCAAACTATTCACCCAGTCTTTTGCCTTGAGTATTTGTAAATGTTTACCATTTGAGAGCTGCCAAAAGTGAATTTGTCCATCACTGCTACCACTAATTAAAGTTTTTCCATCAGGTGCGATCGCAATTCCTCCAATTTCGGTGGGATGCCCAACCAAAGTATACTTTAATTCGGATGACGAATCTTGAGGTGGAATAGTAGCAATCGGCGGGGGAATCTCAGATGTTTGGATGTTGTAACTGTTGGCATTAAAACTTGCCCGAATGTACCACCCCGGACAATCCGGATTAACCCACTCATAGATAATGCCATTTTCTGGGTCGCGTTTGGCATACTGGGGAGACCCAAAACTGGCAAGAATTTGACGATCTAAGGCATATAATTCTACTTTGTTCATACCCAATTTCGCCTGTTTGAAGATATCCTCTAGCCGCTGATAAGTTATCCGCCGCGACTTGCTCGGACATTCTGGGGGCGGTTGTGGAATAGTGGTTAATTGAGTAGTTTCGGATGGTATTGATAAAGGTGTTGTTTGCTGATTTACACAACCAGCTATACTTAACAATAGAATGGTAACTAACCAGAACCAAGATTGGGTCGGATTCAGCATGGTTTGCTCTCGAACTCATGTTCTATGCTAGCCAGAATAAAACTCGATCACTATTTGTAGCGGCTTGCTTTCCAAGAAGGCTGGGATTTGCTTTCAGCTTGCAAACAGTAATTTGGACTCGAATTAAGCTTCAAAGAACTGGCTAACAGTACCTCAGAAAGAGTCCAAATCAACTTCTTGGGAGGATTTGTCTTAATCCTCTAACACTCGACTTGCTACATCGCACCGCTATCTTTACCCCTCATTGCCGCTTCTCTATATTTTGTCAATATGCATCCCTTCTGCCTAGCGCTGTTGTCGTATCCTTTAAAGACCAGTCGTTTTTGATCACAAAATTTTAAATTGAGCAATATTATGAGTTCTCGACTCAGCTTGGCTTTGAGCCTGTTAACAATCCTGATGTTCCTGGCTGACGAGACGCCTGCGGCAGCTCAAAGGGAAACGTTTAGCTTGTCTCCATCCGTGTCAGCTATGCCGGGGGAGCAGGAGACTGCAAAACCAATCGTCGTTGCTGATTTAGTCGAACAACTTCGCACTGCTAATGTTGAAAAGCGTCGGCAAATTATTCAACAACTGAGTGACAGTGAACAAGATATTGTGCCAGCTTTGGTAAACGCGATGGATGACCCTGATCCTTTGGTCAAAAGTGGTGTGGCAGAGGTGCTGGGAAATCTCACGGATGCTGCCGTGCCAGCTATTCCTGCATTGATTGAGATGATCGACGATGGGCGCAGAGCGATCGTGCCTGGGTCATCCTATTCGGGGTTGTATTCTCCCAGTCAAAGATTTATTATTCCTCCTGTTCCTGCTCTTGCTTCTGTTCCTGGCTCTGCAACGGTTCAAGAGCGACGCTTTCCATCTACCCCTCCCTCTAACCCGGAAAACCTACTGCGGATTACAGCTATAGCAGCGCTGGGAAAAATTGGTTTACCGGCTAGAACCTTAGCTACACCTCCCCTCACCCAAGCCTTGCAAGACCCCGATCCTTGGGTGAAACTAAATGCGACTTGGGCGCTCTCGGAGATCGGTGCTTCTGTACCCCTACTCTCTCACTGGTTAGAAGCCTTACAGCACCCTGACCCTACCCTACGTCGCAACGCTGCGTCCATTTTTCAAGACTCACGTTCACTTCTGCCTAAAGTCTTGGGAGCCGAAGCGGACTCTAGCACGACGGCGGAGTTGCTCATGGCTCTTAAAGATGAGGATTTTACGGTTCGGGATGCTGCCACACAAGCCTTAGAGTTACTGGGGACAGGGGCATTATCTGGATTAGTCCAAGGCTTAAAAGCACCTGAGCCACTTGTTCGCTTGCAGGCGGCGAAACTGGTGGGCAATCTCGGAGGGGCTGCACAGTCGGCGGTTCCTGACTTGCTGCTACTACTGGAGGATACAGGGCGTTATGTGCCACCCCCTGTGAACCGATACGGCTTGTATGTACCCTTGGCTATACGCCCTTTGCGACTGTCGCTTCCTGGATCAGAGTCTTATCCTCCGGCTCCAGATAATCCTGAGCAATTGGTGCGAGTTAATGCCGCTATTGCTCTGGGCAAGTTAGGCGATCGCAGTGCTATTGCTGCTCTGAGTCTTGCCCTTGAGGATAATAATCCTTGGATGCAGCTTGCTACCTCCTGGGCATTACTGCGGTTGGGACAGATTCAAGGCTTGCCTGTTGTTGGGCGATTGGTGCTGCACCCCGATTCATCTATTCAGGAGGAGGCTCTGTTTCAGTTGCAGGGCTATGGTTCACAGGCTACGCCTTATCTGCTGCCTTACTACGCTGCCCGATTAGATTCTGCTGATGATAACATTCGTAATAATGCCATTATTCGGATTGGCAAGTTTGGACCTGCGGCGTTGAATTTGGTGCCTAAACTTCGCTCTTTTTTGGTCAGCAACCAGAAAGACTCACCGGGGTATGCGGCGACTATTCTGGGGGAAATTGCGCGGGATACGGCTACCGCTTGGCTCAATGGTCATCTTTCTGATAACCAACGCCTTCAAGCGATCGCAGAATTTACTCCTGTTCTTTCTATCATGCAGGCTCCTAATGCTCGCTTTAACCGTGAACCTGTTGAGCGCGTTCGTTATGCCCTGACTACCCTTCGAGGTGTTACGCCTTAGTTTGTGTGACGACGGTAGATACCTTCCAAGGATTCATTTATTGAATCTGAGGCAGAATTACTAGTTTTACCCAAGCTTGGCACAGAATTTTCTGCTTTTCTGGGGGATTTGTTTTAATTTGCTGGAGAAACTTACTCGCACTCACCCACTGGTACTGATAGATTTCTGCTGGGTTGGGCTGAATCACTGCCTGACTATCAACAATGATTAGTGCTGCAAAATAAGCTTTTCCAATCATTCGATTTTTGTCTACCCACCCGCGTAGGGAGTAACTTAAGTCACGTTCGTCTTTGCGATAGGAGGGAAATAAACGCTTGCCTACCCAGATACTACGTCGGAACTGAACTTCCGACTCTGTTAGTCCCAATTCTGTATTCAAGCAGCGCATTGAAGAGGCTTTGAGAGTTTCTTCTAGATCCATTCCTTCTTGGGGGGGCATCCAGATAGAGCGATCGCTTTGGGGCTGCACTAACAGATGATTTTTTTCGGAGTCAGTCGATTGAATGAAGCAGATAACCTCCGGACGAAACCCAGTTAAATGAAGGCGGTACTTCCGGTTAAAAATCCATTTGTAGAAGAGCTGCAACCAGTCGAAATCCAAGCTCATAATATATCCCCACCAAAATTATGAAGGATTTCTTCTAAGCTATCTGCTTATTGGAAGGGGGGTATTCCAACTAATCCGATTTAACCCAATCGGTAGGGCTGAAAACTTAGTATTTTGGAGATTCATTCTCATGAAATTTGTTTCCAACTAATCCGATTTAACCCAATCGGTAGGGCGAAAATGCGATGCAAATCCTTCCAGTCCTTGTGTTTCCAACTAATCCGATTTAACCCAATCGGTAGGGGGTTACTAAATTGGAAGGTTAGGAGGTTAAACTCAATGAGTTTCCAACTAATCCGATTTAACCCAATCGGTAGGGATAACCGAAACGGAGACGTTTCGGGTACAAATGTTTCCAACTAATCCGATTTAACCCAATCGGTAGGGTTCACTAAGTACACAACGGGGAACACTCAACGTTTCCAACTAATCCGATTTAACCCAATCGGTAGGGGCACTAAAGAATAACAATGAGAATGCTGTGATAACGTTTCCAACTAATCCGATTTAACCCAATCGGTAGGGTTACTTACAAATCAAAAATCTTCTGCAGTCACTGTTTCCAACTAATCCGATTTAACCCAATCGGTAGGGTGGTGGAATGACACAGGTGAATCATGGAAACGGTTTCCAACTAATCCGATTTAACCCAATCGGTAGGGGAACACATTTTTTACACATCATTATGTTCTACATTATTTGTTTCCAACTAATCCGATTTAACCCAATCGGTAGGGGAAAAAACGGACATAGATGAGAGGGTGCTTCCTCTTGTTTCCAACTAATCCGATTTAACCCAATCGGTAGGGGTTGCTTGCTTGGCAAGCAACAGCAGGGAATTACTCGGCTTATGTCGAGTTTCCAACTAATCCGATTTAACCCAATCGGTAGGGAAGGGGTTTTGTTCGTATTGTGGGAAGAGACTTAAGTTTCCAACTAATCCGATTTAACCCAATCGGTAGGGAGTACGCCCGTGCAGCCCTTACCCACTAAGGGTTTCAGCCGCCGAATCGACACACCTCTGGAAATAATAACATATCCTCCCAAAAATTGCTCCAAACACATACCGCAAATCCTTTCCCTGTAAGGCATCGACACACCTCAACGAAAAACATAGGGTTTCGGCGATTTGCCGAGGTGTGTAGATGAACATCTGAAAATTGCCCTCAAACCTAGATACCATCATACCTTGACGGTGCGTGATTCTAGATGGGAGGTTTAGTCCCCCAGGTGAATTCAAATCCCAAACCATTGAGTTTTTGAATAAACAGGGGTAACTGGTTTTCTCCCTTACCGTTTGAGTCTTGCCGCCGCCAAGACTTTAACCACTCCACCTTATTACCCGACTTCCCACCATGAAACAACGTCACAATCTCTAGATAGCGATTGCCATCTAGTGGTAGCATCCGATGCCACACAAAACTGATAAATTTGGGACGCTTATCATCGGGGTTTCTGCCTCCAATCGCAGGAGTCGTCTTAAACTCAGCCTCATGAAACAGTTTAATCGCCTTTGACTGAGACACAACTTGAGTGTAAACACTTAACCGTTCTGAACACCAGGCTTCTTTCCAAGACAAACATTGAGCCGAATTAGCCTTGACTCCCATATAATCCCTAGTCGTCTGCTGTAGCTGAGTTAAAAAGGTTTTGAGATTATCCTGATTAACAATAACCGTTGGCTCAAAACTGCTGTCTTGGCATACCCAATGACACCCAATCCCACGAGTTTTATAATCCCGAAAAAAATCACGATGCCAAACTCGACGCCACGATTTGCCAAAACCCCCCATCGTCACTGCAAATTCAATCACCTTTTGCATAAACCGTAAATCGGGTTTGGACACATCCAGATAGAGTGTTCCTTTCGTTTCATAAGTGGGTGTGTCCTCCCGTCCCCATTTGCCATACTCTAAGGATTTAGACTCCCAGTACAATTGCAATACCCCAGGCTCAGTTGTATGTCCAAACAGTCGATTAACTTGATCTTGAACAGCTTTCTCATTTCCACTGACACCCGCAAGTAAGCGAAGAACGTGTCCTTTGAGACTCGCTTTAAATAAATTGGGGCGAAACTCCGGTTCATCACTACGAAGTAAAGGACTGACACCTTTACCCTTCAAGGTAATATCGAGAGGATAATGGTTTTGGGGTATAAAACACAACCCATACCCAGTACTGGTTTTCCCTCCCAACCCAGAACGTAATGCCCGTTTCAACAATCCGGCAATCGTTTGCCACTCATCCTCTGGTAAGGGTTTGATGCTGCTTAACTCAAATACGAACGTCGGTTGAAAAAAGCTAACAACAGCGATCGCCTTAGGAGAACCTTCCCGTTGAATTTGCCGCTTTTGCTGGGGATGGACAACATCGACTAAACGATAACGAGTTTCTGCTTGCCGATTCCTGGGTTGAACCGTTTTTGCCCCTGCCCAATCCCCAACCGGATAAGCACCATGAAAGCGCAGTATACCCTGTTCTTCTAGACTCCCACAGTATTTTTTGACCTTCTGTTGAAGTTCCTCACTGACTTGGGGATGACGGGAAAGCCTCTCAAATAACCCCTTAATCCCGCTACCGGGAACAAAAGGAATACCATTTTTGCCAATAGTCGGACGTAAGATGCTATCCTGACCGCAATTGGTAAACACCCGAAACGGGAAGTCAACTTTTAGTCGATAAACTAAACCATCGAGTCCTAGTTTGGGTTCTGCGTACTGGTAATAGGGAGTCTGTTCCTGTTTTGGATCTGGATTTGGATACACCCATTCTTCAGTCCATCGGTTTAAATCATCGTTCTCCTTGGCATACTGCAAACTACAGCGTCCTTGTACTTGGGCACGGTACATCATCGGGACTTGTTCTGGATTGGTGGGTTCCCAGTCATCGCCGTCATTGTCGTCATTCCCCTCATTTGGCGGAATGGGGATATCAATATCATCTCCTTTTTGGGCGATCGCTCTTTGTAAGGCTTTGGCTAATTGCATGTTTCTCCTCTGTGTAACTACTAGTAGATACAGTTTTGACAGGGCGAAGCATTTGTATCCTCCCATCTGGGTTTGAGCCATACATCCTGGTACAAATGCTTTGCTCCTACACCTACATTTAGAACTTTGAAAACATACCCTATAAGAATCAAGGTTCTAACTGTCTTTTTTCTTATAACGTTGTGTCCACCACACTAAGGCATCGCAAAGTTGAGTCAGTACCATTAAGGCAACTCTCTGTTCATCAAGCGGCATTGACCAGAGTTTTTGTGCCATGTCTTGAATTTTTTGAGTTTCATCTCTAGAATTAATTTCATCGTTATGCAATTTAACTCCCGCACGACTGAGAATTATGGCTAACTGATTCCAGACGTCTTTCCAGTATTTACTTTTGTTTTGATTCTCTTCTTTTTTATCGTACTTGAGACGTAAATGTTCCCCCCAAAATCGTTCTAGTCCATACGCTACAGCCATCCGCATTTTATGAGACTCATTGAGAACATTTTTTTTATCCCGGTGCTTAAGTACTATTTCTTGAGCATAATAGTCCAAGTTGTAAGGTTGCCACTCTGTTAGTTCTTGAGAATTTTCTGTCTGAGTCATAAGGGTTACTCCTGTAATTAATTAGCTATTTTGAGCAAGATTAGAGGGGTGGGAGGCGACAAAGACTTTAGTTCGACCAAAGCCAATCGATTCTAATCCTCCAAAATAGAGTTCTTTGAGTTCTTTGTCCTGCTGATTAAACTGGCTATCCTGTAAAAATTGCTGCCATTCAACAGTTTTGTCATCATACCTTTCTCGCATAGCAATGGGAAAAGCCATAACTGTGCCTTCTGGTAACGCTTCTACATCAAAAAATGCTCCTTTTTTCGCCTTCTTTTTGTCCGGTTCAAGGGCAACTCGACTCTGACGATAAAGAGCCATATCATGAATCATAGATATCTCTTTATCATCGACAACTAAAAGTAAATGTTTGGGATTTTTTTCAAGTTCTTGGGGAAAACAGTCTTTTAACGTTGGCTCCTGAGTTTTTAGAGGCAAAAATCCTAAGTTAAAAAACAGAGTTTTACTAGCTGCTTTGCCGAAGTAGCTGTAGGGCTTAATCTCTGTGACAGCTTTTCCGGTAATCTTTTGATAACGATTGAGGAGTGCCGGACAAGAGACTCTGACGATAGGTTGATTGGGACAGTAAACGGGAAGCCAAACAATGGATGCATATTCAAATTTAACTAGACCTTCGCTGGTATTATTTTCACTGTTGCTATCCGATTCACTTCCCTCAGATTTACTATGATTAACAGCTTTACCATACCAGTAATCAGCGTTGCCATTTTTGTAACGCATATCCGCCCGAAATCGTCCCCGAATTGAACTGCCTGGAATTATCCCGGTTTGGGTAAATTGATCGCGAAAAATTAGGTTGAGATTGCCACTTTCTTCTCCCGCACTTGCACCGACATGAAGAGGTGCTTGAGTTTCAATAATGCCGTAGGCTTTGTGATACATTGTTAACTCTCCAATTTTTAGTTGACTAGATTTATTGCAGAAGTTGGGAACAGGGAACAGGGAATGAAAATTGCCTATACCGAACATTTGCAAGAGGATAACCTTTACAAGGGAAGCGCTAATCCACATCCCCAACGTTTCAGCGATGGTCCTTCTTTAGGAAACCAAGATTCATCCCAATCCTGCCAAGGTTGATTTAGGGGTTTTTTCAACACATAAACTGTTCCCGCCGGCACAGCATAACGTCCTCGTGACAGCACTTTAGGTTGATGGGGTTGGGGGTTGTTATGATCACCTAAGCGATAACGAAAAGGAATGGAACGACCTGTATACAGAGTTTCTACTGACCAAACATTTTTATCATTACTCTCTGGATCTTCCTGTTTGTACTTTTGGGAATCGCCTTTTTGCAGATAGATAGGATAGCGATAAGAAAGACGGTTTGAACCCCATACGGCTGGAGTAATTAAGGCAAACTGTTTTTCGATAGATTGACTCAACAATGCTTTGTTTTGTTCATTCAGTTCCAAACAGGTAATTTCTACCAAATGCCCTTCCCCACCAAACCGATACCAACCCGGTTCTAGGTTGTGAGTAGATAGATAGACTAAGCAGGTATCTTGAGGCATCTGAACAGCATTTTCCAAAAATAAACTGCCCTGCTGTTCTTCATCATTGGTATCTTGTTTCCGTACCACCCGCCGTTCATCTTGTTCGAGTCTGGGGTGGAGATGGGGAGAAGGTTTCCAAGGACTTTTCTCGACTTTAGTTGGGTTATTCCAGTCGGCGATCGCTAACCATGTCCCTTTATCAAATTTATCAACCGGGGCTTCACCTTTTTCATCAAACCACCCCTCTTTTGCGCCATCCCAACTTAGCTTATGATGCAGTTTTCCATTTTTAATCAAATAAGTTAAAGGAGTCGGCACATAAAAGTTTTGCTGCGACTTCACATCCTCTGTTTTTCCCCAAAATGCTCCCGCCAGATACAAGTTTTGAATGGCATCGTTCCCATAATTTGCAGCAAATATACCCGAAACTGTTGCAGCACTTGGCGGAAAACTACTTCCCGAACGTCCAACCAAATTTTCTGGGGATAAAAACCGTCCTGCACTGCCATAGAGAAAGCCCAGGGGTTCAATGAGGATGAGATACTTAAACTCAGCGTTGGTTTGTTTGTCCATTGTTATCTGTTAAGTAAAATCCAACTTTGGCTAGATTAATCACCCAATTGTTAAAATCCTCTTTGACTTTTGGGTTATTATTTAACTCGTTTCTTAATTCCGTAGTTTCTTCATACTCAGGATTAAATCGCTTTGGATCGCCTAAAATTCCTGTAAATATCTGTAATTCATGCTCGTTATAACGATTCCACCAGTTTTCCTGATTACCGATAATTGCTTTCCAAACAGAATCGAAATAAATGTCTATCAAACCCAGTGCTATATCAATGGATTGCTCACTGAAAGCATGACGAGATTCAAGAATCGCCACATCTTGATAAAAGTGAGTCCAGTTTTTCCCTTTGTCGCGGTCATGATAACTTTCAATTAGATTTTTAGAAGTTTCCGGTAAGATAGGTATATTCTTTTCAGTGAATGCTTGCCTATCTGCGTCATCTAATAGCCACCAAGGACACACCCATTCTAAGTAGTTACCACTATTAAATAAGATGCGAAAAGCAATGCGATCGCGTCCGGTACTTTTGGCAGATGTTTCGGCTAAATGGCAGTGCTGCAAGACATCTCGTTGGGGTACTTGATTACCCGCCCAAACAAACCCTACACTGGCTGAGATTTTTTTCCGTTGGGGTTTATGCCAAACTTCTGATTTGAAGGTATAAAACCAGTTGAGGCAATCATGAGGCGGAATCTGCTTGTTTGGATAGTAGAGAACCCCTAAAAAATCATCTCCTCCGGCATAAATCATCCGTCCTTTGCCCTGTAAATAGTCTTTGCTGTTAGTACAGAGTTCTTTGCCCCAGTTTCGCATTTCTGCGCTAAACTCTGTGAGTTTTTCTGCTTCCTCCTTTGCTTTAGATTCAGTAAACTCTTTAGAGTATTTACTGGCATTAAACTGCTTAAAGTATTTACTAGCACTATCCCCATCGCCTAAAAACCAACCTGTCCAATATTTCTTTTCTTTAGAGTCATCATCTTTTTGTCGGTTCAAGTCTCGGAAAGAGTCAGGTTTAAGATCTTTAGCAATTTGGGTTAAATCCTCCCGAAATGAAGCCAGCTTAATTTCTTCATCTTCCGAAACAGCG
This sequence comes from Coleofasciculus sp. LEGE 07092, assembly GCF_015207375.1. Lineage (GTDB taxonomy): Bacteria > Cyanobacteriota > Cyanobacteriia > Cyanobacteriales > Coleofasciculaceae > LEGE-07092. The sequence continues at coordinate 13,351 of NZ_JADEWY010000090.1, forward strand.
ACTTTTAATTTATGCAAGCGCATCACTAAATCCTGAACAATAACCTTATGGGTAATCAAGCGTTTGACGAGTTCAGGAATACTAAGTTCTTCTCGCGGATCGATGAAGGAAGAACCATATTTTTTATTCAACTCTGTGCTGCTTTTCTCTTGGGTTTTGTCTTTTTCAGCACTATTTAGCCCTGGAGTTGCTTTGATGAAAGATTCACCGAGTTTTTCACTGAGTTTCTGGTAAAATGCTCTAACTGCCGTTCTTTCTTGCTGATAATCGTAGTCGCGGGGGTCGGCTATGCGTCCTAAACCAGGATATGCGATCGCATCTGCACCTGAAAGCGTGGAACTTTCCCCTTGCCAGTTAATTCCTGTCCAGTTGCGAGCGTTTTTTACTTGATTGAGTCGCTGGCGCACGTCGGTAATGCTTTCACCCGGTTGCCCTGATGCAGTAAAAAACTCCCAGCAGTGGTTTGTCCACAGTTGCCAATCCCGTTGCCAATAATAATCCCATTGGATCACATTGCCTTGTGCATCCTTTCCTTCCTTAACTTCTTGTTCAATCCAGTTTCGACAGCTATCAACCAAACATTTCCAACCTTGGTTAAAAGCGTCTTGAATTCCTTGGATATCGTCTGAGAAAGGGTTACAACCTTGGCTAAAAGCGTGGATATCGTCTGAGGAAAGGTTCCTTTGCAGCACAATTTGATTGGGCATTCCCTGAGTCACGTTAGGCAGTGCCGGAGAGACAACGCTATAACCCTGTTTTTCGGCGGCTAGACAGATAATCCAAGATAAAAAAGACAGAATATAGGAACTCCCATACAAGTCCCGCAGTTTGCGCGATTTTTCGATAAATGCCTGAATTGGCGCAAAAGTGATGACGGTGTAACACTGATTGTTTTTATCCATGTTCAGTTACAGTGTTTGGCTATTGGCTTGTAAATTGCTGATGCCAATAGTATACGGATGCTTGGAAAAGCCCTCTTCCAAAGCGTTATATCTGTGGCAGGTTGAGGACTCAGCGAACCGATACCCCACGAGTCTATGATTTCACCCAATGGGGAACGGGTTCTCCCATTTAACTAACCGCGAAACCGTCGTACTGGCGAATGAAAGGTGAATGGTAGGCTAGGACAATATCTGTTTTAGGAATGCCGGATTCAATAAGTTCATTAGCAACGCCGACTTCTGTACCATCATACTGAATCCAAAGTTTCTCTCCTTTAATGTCAATATGAATCAGAACGCCGTATACACGTTTTTTTTGAAGCCATCCAGCGCGTAAAACTTGATAACGTTCGCGCTCTTGATCGAACAGAACTTCCATCTCAATTTCGCCATAGGCAGGTTTGATTTGGCTATGGGCAATTAGGATGTCTTGAACAATCTGTCGATATTGGCTCACTTTATCCATTGCACAATCCTCCTATCTTCTACATCATAGATAACCAAATAAAGTTGATACTCTATTACCCCTTCTTGAATGAATCTGAGGCGAAAGAATTCTTCATAAGTTTGGCTGGGTACTGCCAGATAAAGTATTCGGGTTGTCTCTTGTACTCGCAATGCCCGACGGTAGTTGAGGTATTGTCCAACAGCGGTGTGAAATTCAGAAATTGCTGAGGGATTGATAAAACTTTTTACTTCTACAGCAATTTTCTCGGTATCTCGTTCGGCAGCGAGTAAGCGTTCAGCACCCAAATCAATCTGCATTTGGACATCACCGTAGTCTATGGGAAAAGGATCGTGGGTGATCTGCCATCCTTCTGCAAGGAGAGCTTCTTTGACAACATCGTGAAATAGATCTTTTGCCATTACCCACCCCTTTACTATGAATTAATGCAATTGAGTACCTCTACCAAAAGTTCGCGTCGCTGTGTCCATGATTCCCTTTCAAACAGAATAGGGTATCACTCCAAGACCGCTATGTTAAGGCTTATATTTCTGATTGAGATAATCGGCTGCCCAGGCTAAGGCTTTGAGGGATTCGTCTGTTAAGCGAAAGTGGAACACAGCCCCATATTTATCTTTATCTTGGTACGTTCCCACTAATTTGAAACCGTTCTCCTCTTCCCTTACAAAAAAGCCAATTCCCTTAATCCCTTTTTGTCCACCGTAAGGTAGAGAATTGGCTGTTTTTATCCAGTTCGTTTCCTGCCATACTTTTTTGATAAAGTCCTTGCAGCTATTGGGATAGTGATGATCATTGCCAAACGTTGGGGGTTTCCGGTTGGTAGCTGGAACGAGGGCAATGGGTTTGGGGTTGCGGTAACGAAAACCCGTTAGGTAAATCTGTCCAATCGGGCTGAGTTCGTAGAGAGATTCATTCCCCTCCACAATTTCTGTGAGTAAGGAACGTAGTTTGTCATCAATACCGCCGAGTTCGCTGCTAGAAAAGGCTTTCCCTCGCTCAAAGTCTGTGAGTAAGTCGGCATTTTGGGCGAGGATGTCGTAGTCGAAGGTGATGGGGAGTGGGGGGAAGTCGATGATTTCGCTGAAACGTTCGTGCTTGTAAAAAACCGGAATATCTAAGGCTTGCCCCATCAGTAAAGCGATCGCAATTTGGGCTTTGTAACCACCCGTTGCATCAATGGTAACGTAGTTACTCCCCCCGAAGCGCTGCACGTATTCGCCAATTGTGCGGACGAGGTTTCTCAGTCCGTGAGTTTTGAAATCTTGGGGACGTTCGTCTTGCAGTTCGTCAATTACGGCGTACTCTACCGTGCGAAGTCCCAAGTCTGTTCGTTGTTGGAAGTAATCGCATAATACTTGACCCGTGGCTTTGCCGTTGGGGGTGTCGGAGACGAGAAAGATCAGGTTTTCTAGGGATAGCCAACTTTTTTTGCGGATTTCTTCAACGGTATTGATTTCTGCGCCGCAAGTGCGGGCGGTGGGGTCAATTTTGAGCAGTTCCTTGGCTAAACGTGACCAGTTTTGAGTTTGGTAGGCATCTTTCAAGTCTGCCCAGTTTTCAGGTTTGTTGGCTGTCGTTTCACCAAGACGCTTGAGATTGCCTTCAAAGAGGCTGGTGCCAACCGTGGCAAGGAGTGAGTTTCTCATGGATAGTTCTGTTGTTTCTAACTAAGGGAATAGGGAATAGGGAATAGGGAATAGGGAATAGGGAATAGGGAACAGGGAATAGGGAATAGGGAACGGGGAACGGGCAATAGGAGAAAACTGTTCTCTTTTCCTCCTTCTGCCCTGAAGCCTTGTTAAACTCAAACGCCACAAAAATAACAACCACAAGTCCCTAAATACTCAGGATTAGTCTTCAGCCAATTCGATCCAGGAAACTCGTAAATCCAGTCAAGACCATTATCCACATCCAGAAAGCCACTGAGCATACTGTGGATAACACCAACCCCAGTACTGGCACACAGACTATTTAACCAGAATACTGCTGGGTCGCCGATGCCTTCTACATAACCGACACGGGCGGCTAAATGATTAATTTCATCGGCGGCAGACTCTAGGGCAGCGCGATGTAAGTTAATAATATTGCCACACATCAGACACCATCCACCTCCAAGGGGTGGGACGGTAACGCGACAATACATTCGCGGTGTATTGTTAGGCTGTATGTCGATGTGAGTACCCAGACAAACCAGGGGACGCATATAGGTTAGGGCTAATTCTTGGGCGACTTGCCGAGAGGAGTGATTATCCGTGGCAACAACAATCAAATCAGCCGCCGCGACTTCCTGTTTTGCAGATTCATCGGCAATGGATGTGGGGATGGTTTTGACATGAGAACCCGTGGCATAGATGCGTTTAATCAGGTGCTTGACATAGTGGACTTTATACCATTGCTGAGTTGCCATGTCCTGAGTCGCAGCAGGGAGGCGATTCAGGTTAACGGATTCTACGCGATCGCGGTCAATTAATATCCATTTTTTCACCCCTAAACGCCCCAGCAGTTCCGCAAAAATTGCCCCAATGCCCCCACAGCCAATTAAGGCAACAGTGAGTTCGCCAAGCTGTTTTTGTACCCCTTCACCAAAGGCTTGCTGACGGGCAAACATTAAGTCTGTCTCGTTGGGGGTATTGACATCTGGGGTGAGTTCAAACCACGATCGAGAACAGTTAATGCGCTCAAACGACTGTCCTTTTCTGTCCCATATCCGAAATTGAGACTGTTGCAAGGTTTCATCAAACACCCCAGAGATTAAACGCGGCTTTTTTTTGAAGCTGAGCGCAGCCGAAGGGTTGAAGTGAGACGAGAGAAACCTGGCATATTCTGATTCATAACGGTCATCCACACCAGAAAATTCCGGCTTGCCGCGATCGCTATGGGTATGAATATGAACGACATCGAGTTTTTCCTTTGCTAGAAACGTCTCGATTAAGTACTGGTGAAACTCCTGTTTCATCACCAATCCATTCGCCGATTGGCGTTCGTAACAATCGGCAGAAGGCACCACCCAAGATTGAGGCAAATACCTCACTTTCTGCTTAGATACCTGATGGCGTTTGCAGAAGAAGAAGCCAATCACTTCTTCATTCGTTGTCCGGGCATCCAGCATAGCGTGATAAAACTGATGCCACATTTTGGGTGGGATGTGCAGAGACATTTCGGATGATTTTTTCGAGTTGTTCATTGTTTTTTGAGTAATGAAGTTTCATGAGCTAGGGTTCAGAGGGTCGAGAGTTTGAGGTTAGGTAGCATCTTGCATCAGTCCACTCATCCGCCGTGGAATTAATTCCACGGCTCATAGCTCAAGTCCATTGAAATGGACTGAAATTTTTGTAGAGTTAGCCTTGAGTCCTCTTGAGAGGACTTTAGCTATGACGCAGGGATTAAAATCCCTGGCGGTTCATCGGGTGAGCGAAAGATGTAAGTTGGGTGAAACGATTTGCAACCTAACCTATGGTTTACTCAATCATCCGTATTAATCGCGTGGCGTGCGGTGACAAATAAAGTCGCAAGATTGTGTCCTTGTTCAGGTTTGTTATTCGGACGCCAAGCATTGAGCCATCTATCTCGATTAAATCCACCCCCCAGTCCAACGCAGTACCAATACCAGCCTTCTTCACTTAAAAAAGGTGCGCCATAATAACTCTGATGGGTGAAGTGATGGTCGCCCTGTCCTACCGTATTCCAAGGGTAGTTAAGATAGCAGCCAATTGGCGGAAGACGCGGGTAATCGGGGGGGAGTAGAAATAACACATCGGTATTGGAAACGTTAAATTTCCGAGACGACAAGGGCATTCCTTTAACCAGTACGGCGGTATACTGAATGTCACCCACAGTTTTGCTGCCAATGAGTACCGTCTTTGCCACTTTTTCGAGGAGTTTGAGTTCGGCAAGCAGTCTCGCACTGGGTTTAAAATCGGTTTGACCGGGATTAATCGTTAGTGTCATTTGGCTTTATCCTTTCACGATGGGAGTATGTCAACTTTGTTTGTTGGGTTTCGACTTCGCTCAACCCAACCTACATGAGTGCTACGTGCAAACTTCGCTCAACCCAACCTACATGAGTACTACATGCAAACCTGATAGGCTCCTTTCACAATTTTGGGAACTGTCCAAACTTTAGACCCTTCTTTGAGGGCTTCATTTTCTTTTAAGGGCTTCGTCCCACCAAATCCTTCTTCCATGACATCATCGTTGCCAATTTCTGGAAGTTTAGCTCTCAATTCTTCAACGGTTGCACCATTGGGTAAATTCACTAATTTGCCGTTGACAATTGCTCTCATGGTAGGCTCCTTGATAGAGTTTGATTGAATCTGATTAACGGTTTGCCCCTCGTTCAATTGAGGCGATCGCCATTTTTGAATGCGCTGGAAAATTGCTCTCATTGCCATCTCCTTGATTGGATTTAAATTATACCAATCGGGCTTGATTTGGGCAGAAATTCTTTTCTTGCTCCCCCCTTAATAAGGGGGGTTGGGGGGGGTGAAATGTGCCATTATTAACCCAAATTGGTATTAACAGAGATGAAGAGGATGTTTTTCAACAACCTTTTGTTGTCATACATTCTGTAGCTAAAACATCCTCTATTGGAGTCGTTGACTAACGGTTTGCAGTGGGTTTAGTTAAGGTACTCTCTACTGGGGAGTTTATCTGTTGTGCTGAAAATTGGTCATGATTCAACCCTAAGAAAACTGACCAACTGGCTAGACCGATAGCTGCCAGAATCGTTGTCGATAGTATGCGGCTATAAAGTCGTTCTAGTTTTTGTAAAGACAGTTGAACGGAACCCATTTGCTGGAGATAGTCTGTCTTGTCTTTTTCACTCATCACTGTCATCTGTCGTTCCAATTGTTCAAACTGTTGAGTGAGATGTTCGATTTTTTGCTGGAGTTTATCGAACTCAGATATCTCTTCGGCGATTAATTTGCCATTGAATGTCTGCATGATTCTCCTGGGATGAATTGAGTTCAGTTTAGAAAAAATAGGGCGGTAGCTGGCAAGGTAATGAGATAAAATTTTCATGGTTTGTAGAGATGACAAGGTTCGTGGCTCCTGTTTAATCAAAGACATTAGTGTGACCAATTCGGTGAAAGTTTTGCTGGTTATTTTGCGGTTCAAAGCTATCGAAAATTCCAATTAAATCGACGATGCTACTCGCGGCGACTTTGAGATCGTTTCCGAGGGATTGTTCGACAGAAGCGACTTCGACGCGCATTCCCCGCCGTCTGAGTTTTTCGGCAAGGTAGGCAAAATCAGAGTCTCCGGTGACTAAGACAACGATATCGGGGCGAACTTCTAAGGCGAGTTCAATGGCATCCATTGCCATGACGATATCAATGTTGGTTTCGTAGTCATCGCCTTTGGTTTTGCCTTCTTTTTGAACGACTAAGAACCCGTTGCTTTTTGCCCAATAGATGAATTTTTCTTTGGTTTTGCGTTGTTCTTCAAATCGTTCTCTGGCTGGAGGTAATCCGACGTAGATGACCATTTCAATGAGTTCTCGACCTTCTCTGGGGTCAGCGAGGTAGTCACGAAGTTTCTGCCAGTCCAGCCTACGGTTAAAGCTTTGGGCGGCTAAGAAGGTATTGTCGCTATCGGCAAGAATGAGTACTCGACGATTGCTTCCCATAGATGTAAGGCATCCTTTTCTTTTTCGTTACTTGTATTAAAACTTAGGGGTGGAAAAGGGGCTTTCTTTAACAACAAGAGAATAGGGAACGGGGAATGGGGAACGGGGAACTGCAACTCAGATGCCCGACTTCTTAGAGAAGTCGGGCATCTCTCCTTTTCCAAATTGACGATCGCAAAATTACCGGAGAAAACTAATGCATTTTACTATTGTATTGCCCGATACTAATGATTCCTAGTTCCAGAAGTTTTGTGGCGAAAAGTTCAGACACTTCTCTACTGGGAAATTTGAATGTTCTGACACTAGTAAGCCAAGTGCTATTTCCTAAGTATGTAGCGGAATACTGAGGAAGCAGTTCAATCACTTTTTCCATCTTCGCTTGATGGATTAAGAATATTTCTTGGTACATAGTTTACACCACAAACTCTAATCCTTTGGAGGGTTTTTAGAGTTTAAATATTTGGTGATAGCCTCTCCTATTTCTTGCTCTGGTGTTTTGCTTTCTTGCTTTTGGTTTGGGAAAAATATTGGCAGCAGCAAGATGATATAGAAACTTAAGACGATGAAATTTATCAGAATCATAAGGCTTAATTGACTTGTTGGGTACACGGCTTACTGTAGCAAGGGGTTGGAAACAGCCTTTTCCAATGGCGGGAATAAAAAAAGGGTGGGGATTAACCCACCCTACGTTTACAGCGGTAGGGCTTACGCATAAACGCTACATATAGGAAGGGCGCATGGCGATGCGCCCCTACTGATGGTGGTTTAAATGCAAATGTGCGTAAGTCCTGAGCGGCTTGCAATTCAACAGGCTACATGTCGAATGTTATTGAGTCGGGATTAGAGATGGACATCTCTTTAGTCCTCCTGAGCAATGCGATCGCTATAGCGCACAAGAGGTCGCTTTAAAATTTGCCTGACAGACCCGTACATTTCGCCGATTAATCCATCCAGTTCATGCTCAATATCTTCCCAGCGTCCGAGTTTGCTTGTCCACTTTCCATTTGGTAATTGTCTAGCTGTATGTGTTGGTTCTCCGTCAGGTGTAGCGTATAGAGCTATCTTCTCAAAACCTTCTTCCAACTCAGCACTATCACAAGGTTCATATCCCAGAGTTTGATAAGCCTGGATAAAAGCAGCTATAGTTAATTCTGCGGGTACGCCATCGGGCCAATAGTAGGGATTTTCTGGTTCTAAAGGATTCCACCAACGGTCATCTTCCCCCGCAGCCCAAGCAAAACAATTGTAAATTCGTGACGCTTTACTCGTAATGCGATATCCGGTGGTCGTCAGGTGCCCAAATTCGTCTTCTTTGTACTTTTCCAGCCTACCATCTGTAGCCATTCTCCTTACCCCATTGTATCCATACCCCTGCCATTTGCGTTAACCGACCCCGCTGTTCTGGCTCAATAGGATTAGCACCTGTAATGGATTGCAACGCCCAAAACCAATGGTCAGGTTCGCGTTCGAGTTCGCGTAAAATCAGTGGAACAACTGGTTGACCCATGCCAATAATTCGTTGGTATGCTGGGTGCATTACCATTTTTGTGACTAAAGACATCATCCCTGTTTCGACGCGCCATTGTTGGGCTAGTTGTAAAAACCTTTCCTCTAAATCTGAGGGTTCTAAAAGAGGATAACAGTAGGCGGCGTTTTTCCTATCAATTTTGTAGATTGTTTCCATTACACTAACACCTCACCTTCTTGTGAGATAGCGACTCCATTATATGAAACTACCTTCCTTAGGTCTTTTTGAGCAATGCGATTGCCTACGGCACCAGCATAGCTGATCGCTGGGCTACCGTTGCCGATCGCTGGTGTTTCTCTAATCTCAGCAGTTCTAAGCGATCGCGTTGCAGTCTAGTTTGGCAATCGTCGAATGTTATGGAGTCGGGATCGAGAAAGTGAGCGATCGCTAGTTCCACGACAAACTCTGGCGGCATATCATAGAGAGCAGCATAGTTCTCGATCTCGGTTTGCAGAGAAGTCGGTAAGTCATTCAGGATACTGGTACTTTCAGTATGGCTATGGCTATCATGCTCCCGAATGGACTCCAACTCTAAAAAGTGAGCGATCGCAAATATAATGACTCCATCGGGAGAGAGTTCCGCTGATTCTGCATAGGCAACAATCGCCGATTGCACCTTTTTCGGGAGGGAGTTGAAGATTTTAGACTTGGTGTCGGGATTAGAGATGGGCACGGGTTAGTCCTCCTGAGCAATGCGATCGTTATAGGGCGGTCGAATCTGCCGGAGCATGATACTTTCTAACTGCAATGATAACCGAGTCCACTCATACATATACTCTGGCGACAGCAATCCGCACATCATCAGGGTCAAGTCTGTCGATAAATGCCCAACCTAACGCTTTATGCCCACCCCTTAACCTGCTCCGGACATTACCGGATTTACCAATATACAGAATGCCTTGGGATCTGTGCTTAATTGCGTAAATACCAGGGCGATTGGGTAGTTCACTGAATTCTCTACTGAGTGGATAACAGTCGTTGAATGACGTTGTGCGAAGGATATCGAGAAGGCGAATTGCTTCCTGTGTTAATGACACCCGATCAACCACGATTAACTGTCTTCCCTCCAATAGGAACTTAGCCGCTGACTAAACTGCGGCTCAAAACCTCATAGATTTTACAAGAGGATAACCCACACACCAACTTTTACAAAATGCTTTAAATTCCTGTCAGCGTGACAGGCAGCAAACAGGAAATATTTTCGCTCTTGCGCGGCTAGGCTAGTGCTTTGTGCCAGTTCAAGGGAAAAGGGTGAGAATTACCCACCCTCAATACTGCTTAATCCGATTTAACCCAATCGGTAGGGTTTTCTCATGAAGAAGACCTTTTCTTTGGGTTTCCAATTAATCCGATTTAACCCAATCGGTAGGGTGGACTGATTGTTGCCAATGCTGCCCAGCATTTGGTTTCCAACTAATCCGATTTAACCCAATCGGTAGGGGGCAGTGCTTCCATTGACGCAAGAAACAGAAGTTTCCAACTAATCCGATTTAACCCAATCGGTAGGGCTGATTTTCAAACATTTGGAAGCCAAAGGGTTTCCAGTTTCCAACTAATCCGATTTAACCCAATCGGTAGGGTATTCAGGAGGAGTGGAGGTTCTAGGAGTTTCTAGCTTGTTTCCAACTAATCCGATTTAACCCAATCGGTAGGGGAAATGAAGTACTATTACAATGGTATTGGTGAAGACGAGTTTCCAACTAATCCGATTTAACCCAATCGGTAGGGATGTAGGGTTACTAAACTGGAAGGTCAGTGAGGTTAAACTCGTTTCCAACTAATCCGATTTAACCCAATCGGTAGGGGCAACACCAGCTCATGCAGATGGTGATGGGAATTATGAAGTTTCCAACTAATCCGATTTAACCCAATCGGTAGGGCCCAGGGTTTCAAACTGAATGGGGATATAACTAAATTGTTTCCAACTAATCCGATTTAACCCAATCGGTAGGGTCTGCAGAGACTGAGTCCAGCACTGGTATTGTCGGGTATGTTTCCAACTAATCCGATTTAACCCAATCGGTAGGGGTTTTATCGCTAACATTGCTTCTGCACAAACAAGCGTTTCCAACTAATCCGATTTAACCCAATCGGTAGGGTTGCTGGTTTGGTTGTTGTTGTTGGTAGCATTGCTCCAGCGTTTCCAACTAATCCGATTTAACCCAATCGGTAGGGTCCAACAACGGCGCGGAATCAGCTGCCGTGCAGACGTTTCCAACTAATCCGATTTAACCCAATCGGTAGGGGGTGGAAAGGGTGTCGATGGCTACTTTGCCATCACCCGTTTCCAACTAATCCGATTTAACCCAATCGGTAGGGTGTATCAGTTCGCTAACGCACCTACCAAGGGGGTCATAGAGTTTCCAACTAATCCGATTTAACCCAATCGGTAGGGCGTTCAATCCACAAGCACCTCACGGACGCTTGTGGAAGGTTTCCAACTAATCCGATTTAACCCAATCGGTAGGGTTTTATTAAGGATTTCGAATTACCATGGCTAACTTAAAGTTTCCAACTAATCCGATTTAACCCAATCGGTAGGGTTCGGATTTATGTAATAGTAGTCTTCCATAAGGAAGATGAACGTTTCCAACTAATCCGATTTAACCCAATCGGTAGGGTTGGTGAAGCTCCGCTTCTCTGATGGTTCAGAAGTTTCCAACTAATCCGATTTAACCCAATCGGTAGGGTCCGCCTCCGCGCAAACCACCAATATCGATAGTTTCCAACTAATCCGATTTAACCCAATCGGTAGGGTATGGTCAAGACCCATTACGCCAAGCCGGAGCGGAAAGTTTCCAACTAATCCGATTTAACCCAATCGGTAGGGTTTTCTGGAGAATTAATCATCATGTCTACTTCTTTAGTTTCCAACTAATCCGATTTAACCCAATCGGTAGGGAGTACGCCCGTGCAGCCATTACCCCGTAAGGGTTTCAGCCGCCGAATCGACGCATCTCTTAAAAGTCTAACATTTCCTCCCCAAAATTGAACAAAACACATACCTCAAACCCTCTCGCTGTAAGGAATCGACGCATCTCAACGAAAAATATAGGGTTTGGGCGATTTGCCGAGATGCGTCGATGAACATCTGACAATCCCCCTCAAAAACCCCTCAAACCTAGATAACATAATACTTTGGCGGTGGTTGGGGTGCTTCTGAGCCAATCACCAACGATCTCGAAACCGCTTCCTCGGATATCCAGTAAAACCGCACATTATCCTCCACGGGTTCAACTAACTTTTTCACCTTTCCATAAAGCTGCCGCATTTCCTCCAAACTTAAAAAACATTCAAACACAGAAAGTTGAACTCGTCGCCCATATCCTTCTAGAAAATTGGACAACTTGGTTCGCCTTTTATCATTAGGAATATCATACACAACAACCACTAACATTTTACTAAGAAAGGGGAACGCGGATAACTTTTCCTAGCCATCAAGACCGCGATACAGTTGGGCAATCGCAAATTCCAGGTCAATACTTTTGAGTGAAACGCGATTGCCTTTGGCACTGCGCTCCGCGCAATCACCTGCTCCATAAATGACCGTTTCCCAGGTATTCGCCGAGGTGCGACGACGGCATTCTACGCGCTGACTTCCTTGAAAAATTAAGACATATTCCTTTAAAGATTCAAGCTGTCGATAGTCATCAAATTTTTCGCCCAAGTCAAAGGCTTGTGTGCTAGGTGAGAGTACTTCAACAATGAGTTTAGGATATCGCTTGATGTAGCGGTCATCACGGTCGCGTGGGTCACAGGTAACAAACGCATCAGGATAGTAATAAAACTCATCCTGGTAGTTGACCTTCACATTACCGGAGTGAAATCGGCATTCTGAGTCACCTAAATGTAAGTTAATCAGGGTTAGAAGGTTCAGAGCAAGACGATCATGATTATCTGTACCACCAGCCATAGCATAGACTAAGCCACGCCGATATTCATGCCGAATCGGGTTTTGGTGTTCGATGTCGAGATAGTCTTTAGGACTAATGTAATGTGGAACAGCAATCATGGATTTTGTCTTTGGGTGGCTCTCGTTGAGTCTATTGTAGCGATAATCCTATTCTCCCATTTACACCGCTCTTAAAAAAGCTTCATAAGCAACCCCAGATAACAAACTCCGTTTATACCGTCTCACCTGTAATTGAATCGCCTGACGATAAGTGACTTTTGACTGCACATCTGGATGAGAAACCTCCTCATTCATCCGAGTTTCAAATTGCTTGAGAAAGACTCGCCTTGCCGATTGATTCAAATAAACCCCTCCCGTACTAGGAACCCTGTCAAAATCTTGGGGTTTAAGCAAAGATTTATGAATAACCTTTAACACCAAGCCATCAACGATAGGAGAACGAAATTCCTCCATCAAATCAAACGCCAAATAAGGCTTCTGCCGTTCCCCATAATGAAAATTCCCCAAATAAGGTGAAAGCCCCTCAGCAATAATAAACCCCAAAACATTATTAAACAAAAGCGTGTAACCAAAACTCAACAACGAATTCACCGGGTCAGTAGGCGGTTGACGATTCCGCAGGGAAAACTCAAACTTAGAATTCGTAATTAACTGACCCAACGCCGGAAAATACCTCGCCGCCCCTATCCCCTCATAACCCCGCAACCTATCCAAACTCTCACTAAACTCCAACGCTTCAATATCTTGATTAATACCGATAATCGCCCGTTCCACCTCCCGGCTTTTACGCTTACGGTTAAATCGCAACAAAAGCTGCTTAGAATTCATCAACTTGCCATAAACAATTGCCTGAGACACCTGAAACCGAAACCCCACATCACCCCACCGTCTAACCTGTACCAACTCCTGATCTAAATCCCGAAACTCAGCACTCCATAAATGCCCATGATATCGACCACTCTGACTCAGAAACACCACCGCTATTTGTTCTTGCAAACACGCTTGCATCACTGGCGTTGATAATTGAATATTCCCAAACACCAAAATTTGCTGCACTTCTCGAATCGGCACTTCCAGTTTCGGCTTCTCGGATACATAGATAATAAACCGTTGGTAATCTTTATAGATAGTCGTGCCTTGTTCGACTAGATAGATAGCTGCCATTTCTTGATTCCAACTATTCTTTTGAAAAACACTCTCATCTTCCTCGCTTTCGAGACGTGATTCTGTCTCTACTTCCGCAAGAAACGGTTGATGTAACGTCGCAATCTCGCTTGTATTTTCGTCATTATCTTGATCTAATCCCCCAGCCCCCCTCATTTCCCCCGGCGAGGGAGGAGAATTCAAAGCCTCTCTCCTCGTAGGAGAGAGGTTTGGAGAGAGGTTTTCCACATTCCCTAAAAAGTTAGTTCCTTGCAGAAGAGGAGTTGGGGGAGAGGTTACACCGTTAGGACTTTTTTTTTACCTTTATTCTTCCCCTTCTTCAGCCCCTGAATTATCCCCTTAATTTTCCCTAAAGCTGACCTCAGACTAACGTCATTCGCATCCACCGGAAAAATAGCATTCTCAAAAAAACCATGCCCCAAAAACCGAAACCCCCGCTCAAAATGAGTAATTTGCGTTTTCCCAGGATGCAGCATCAATCCCATTGCTGCCAACAGATTAATGATTTCTAACTTGGCATCTAAAATCCGCTCTTGAGTTTGGGCTAAAATCAGAAAATCATCCGCATACCGCACAAGCTTTAAATCTGTTTCTGTAACCCACTCATCAAACTCATGCAAATAAATATTCGCCAATAACGGCGAAATTACCGCCCCTTGGGGAATCCCTTTTTGGGATACGATTACCCCTTCTGCCGTTAGCACCCCCGCCACTATCCAAGATTTGATTAAACATAAAATTCTCGGATTATCAATCTGTAACCGAACTTCTTTTAATAACCGATGATGGTCGATAGTATCAAAAAACTTGACAATATCGGCATCCAACACCCATTGATATCCCATATCTCGCCACTGGGCAACGTTTTCCACCGCATTAAGATAAGACAAATTTGGACGATAAGCAAAACTCGCAGCAGAAAACTTCTCCTCCATCAACGGCGACAGAATATTTAACAACGCCTGCTGCACAATTCTGTCCCTAACCGTGGGAATTTTTAACTCTCGTTGCTTCCCATTTCGTTTGGGAATAATCACCTGCTTGTAAGGGGAAGGTTCATAACTTCCCTGAGCAACTGCCTGTTGCAACTGATAAATATTAACCGTTTGATTGTGAGCAAACCGATTAATCGTCTCCCCATCCACCCCCGCACAACCACGATTTTCCGCTACCTTTTCCCAGGCGCGTTGAAAATTTTCTAAACGGAGGAATTCATCTAGGATAGTTGTTGAATACACTTCTCTGCTTTGGTAATATTCGTCAGGAATTAGGCTAGTCATATTCGGGTTCCTTCTGAAACACTATTTTTGACGAAAACTCACATCTGGTATTACCCCCCTAATCCCCCCTTGGTAAGGGGGGACTTTAGAAACAGGGGAATGTCTGTCTCTTATACCCATCTGACGCTGCCAACGAACTCCAGGGTTTAAATCTAAGTGGTCGCAGAATCATTTAAAAA
>NZ_JADEWY010000091.1 GCF_015207375.1 Coleofasciculus sp. LEGE 07092
TCCCCTATGCTCATTGTCACTTCTGGTGTTTCCATATCGCTTACTGATACAGTCTTCATCCTATTATCTACTCAATCAGGAAGAAATGACAAGAGGTGATTAGGAAATTAGTTAGAGTTACTAACCCCTCAAACTTTTCACAACCAACGGTTAACGTCTGCTCCAAAATCAGATGTCCCTTTTTCAACCAGCCTCCTCTAACCGATAGCTGCACCAAATATCCAAACTCTTGTTGCTGTCATCTAACCAGTGTGTTTGCCTTCCAAGCCGATGGACATTGGCTATTTACCGTTGATGAACAGGAAGTGCGCTACATCAAAAAGGTTAATGATAGTTGGATTGCTCACAACAAGGCTGATTCCGGAGGAGAGGAGAATAGCTTTAGAGGTAATACAGCTATCTTAAATAGGAGCAATAAATCTCAGCTAGGTGAAACCCCTGTTCATTATCCTTCCATTTTGAACTCCAGTTTCGGAAATTTCTGTAGTCTTGATAACGGATGTACTCCAATTAGTATTAATCTCTTGAATTCTATTCAGTTCGAGGATTATTAAGTGCTGATTGGAGGTAAGGTAAACGCCTATAGGCAAGGTTGCAAAAATCCAGCCAGGATCTCCAGACACCCCCTAGTGCCAATGAACATAGGAAGCGTGTAACTGCATGGCTGAGAGTTATCAAGGGCTTGCCAGTGTGTGATGTTGGTATTATGGAGCTATTCCCTTTTGGGGGATGTTTGAGGAAAGCGATCGCCAGACAAGTTTTACGGGCACTGGGGCGATCGCTAATTTTTGATAATTTCTATTAAATGCTGCGTTCGCATCGGCTGTCAAGTACTAGGATGGGTTTAATTCGGTTACGAGTTCGGGAATTAGCTGCTGAAAAGGGTTGGACGCTCAAAGAAGTTTCTGAACGTTCAGGCATTTCTTACAGCACAGTGAGAAGCTATGCTCATTCTCCTCAGTTGGCAACTGTAGACTATACGGCTTTGCGGAAACTCGCCCGTGTTTTTGATGTGATGATTGATGACGTGGTTGAGGTTTTGGAAGAGTAGGTAGATTACGTCAGTAGGATAACAATGCTAAATTTGGTGAATTTAAGGAAAACAGGAATAGGCTGGAACTTTGAAAGTGAAGCTAATTTAGAAGATTTTGTATGGTCAAATTTGCAGCAGTGGTTAGGATTAACGCCTCTGAAGCAGCAATACTCTGTTAAAGGGCTATTTTGTGATATTTTAGCGGTCACTGAACAAAAACAATTAGTAGTTCTAGAACTGAAAAATACTGAGGATAGATATATTGTTCAGCAACTAACCCGTTACTATCACGCTTTATTAGAAGAAAAGCCGTTTCAAGACCAAGTTAATTATGATCAACCTATTAAGTTAGTGGCAATTGCACCGAGTTTTCATCAGGATAACATTACTGATATAAAGTATCACACACTCCCCTTTCAGTTTTTACAGTTTTCATTGATTCAAAAAGACGAGAAACTCTATTTTCAATCCCAAGATCTAAATTCTCTTGAATTTATGCCCTTAATAGAAGTTACTCCTTCAGTAAGCGATAACACTGCAAACATACCCGCTCCACCGAAAGCACTTATTAATTTACTAAATAAAGGTAATAGTGAAACCAAGGAATTACTATTAACAGTTCGGCAAAAGATACTGAGATTTGATAATCGAATAAAGGAAAATAGTGATTCTGGAGTTATCCGTTATAGGGTTAAGGGTAAACCCTGTGCTGAAATTCGTTTCGTCAAGTGGTGTAACCAAAGAGGAATCTTTCTCTGGTTACCAATTCCTAATAGCAAAGAAATATCTCAAAAGAGAATTGGCAGAATGTATATTCAGATGAATAGACAAAGTACGCCCTACATTATGCATACGCCACCAGGGAAAAAAACATCAAAGAATAGTTGGTTTATGGATAGATATATGAGCCTTATAGGTAAAAATAATGATCTTAATTCTTTAGAGTCGTTAGTTGATATCGCTTTAGGAAATTGGTTAGAAAGGCTGAAGAGTTAATAAAAATCAATGGTTTAAAAAACGCAGAGAAGCCAAGTTATGCTTTTATCTAAACTCCTGACACAGTTTCAAAAACCTAGCCGGAATCTCCAGACACCCACCCCAATGCAAATGAACATAGGAAGCGTGTAACTGATGCACTCGCCAACCCTCAACCGTTACCTTCCCCCTCCAGTCATATCCCCGTATCTCAAACAACGGGTTCTCAGGCATCACCGTCAACTGGGAACGATGAAACTCATGCCCCCAAACCGTTGCACCAGCAGATAACAATGGACTATCTTGCAACGCTGTTGCCTGCCGATATCCCAGCGTTAAACGCTTCCCCATCACTGCTGTTGTCGGCAATACCCCTACCATCGAAAAAGAGTACCTCTCAAAATCGGTAATCTTGTCACACAAATACATCAGCCCCCCGCATTCTGCATAAGTTGGCATTCCTGTCAAGATAGCACGACGAACCGCATCACGCGCCCTAATATTGTCCGCCAACTCTTGGGCAAAAACTTCTGGAAAACCGCCACCAAAATACAATCCCTGCACGTTCTCAGGCAAACTTGTATTTGTAAGTGGACTCCAGAAAACTAACTCCGCCCCTAATTCTTGCAAAATATCCAGATTATCTTGATAGTAGAAACTAAAAGCGCGATCGCGTGCCACTGCTATCCGGGTGGCAACGGATTTGGTAACGGATGTAACGGATGGGTTTTGAGACTGGAGATTACTTCTTGAGAATTCTTTCCAATTCCCCGTTTCTCTGAGCAACGGTAACAACTGTTCCCAGTTAAAGCAACTGTCTCCGATATGAGCAAGTTGGTCAATCAAAACATTGAGCTGAGTGAGTTCGTCAGTTGGAACTAAACCCAAATGGCGATCGGGAATTTTGATATTATCCTGACGCCGCAGCACTCCCAGAATTGGTAATTGCAAGGGTTCCAATGCATCTTCGAGCAGTTCCAAATGGCGATCGCTTCCTACCCGATTCAATACGACCCCTGCTATCTTGATTCTGGGGTCGAAGGAACGATAACCCTGTGCGATCGCGGCAACTGAACGAGATAACCGACTGCAATCCAAAACCAGTAGTATCGGCAGTTGCAATAACCGTGCTATATGAGCCGTACTGGCAAAATCATCCCGCCCCGATGCCCCATCAAATAACCCCATTACACCTTCAATCAGGGCAAAATCGACTCCTTGACTATGACGGGTAAAACAGTTTTGAACATAGGCTTCAGAAGTCAGAACCGGATCTAAATTCCGACAAGGACGCCCCGTTACTGAGGCGTGAAACATCGGATCAATGTAATCAGGACCGACTTTAAACGATTGAACTCGTTTATACTTGCGGGACAAAGACGAAAGTAGGGTCAGCGTGACTGTTGTCTTGCCTACCCCACTGCGTTCGCCAGCAATGATTAGAGCCATAGTCCTTTGTCCTTATGTCATTCGTCCTTTGTAAAAACAACAATCAATGACCAATGACTAATGACCAATGACTAATGACCTAACTTGATAATCTGTGCTGTCACTGCCAGACTTTCTTGATAAAGCTTGTCCCGTCCCCAGCGTTGCAGTTCTTGACTCAGCAACTGTTCGGTTTTTTGGTCGAACAAGGGTGTTACCTGCTGAATACGGCACGATTGAGCACCCCCATGGGCTTCCATCCGCATACAACCAGTTGTTTCCGAACACAGCACGGTGCAGCAGTCAGCGTCCATGTTGGTCGAACCTAAGCGCAAGCTGATCAAGTCGCCAGGAATCTCTCCCACATCGGCGATGGGAATTGCCGCTAACTCCGCTTCAATAGAGTGTTGGTCTGGGGAGCTAAAATTAACTCGCCTGATTTCGTAATCACCGTCTTCTTTCTGATAAGAGACGGGACGCCAATTCAACCGAGACGCTAACCACCCCAAATACATGAGAGCTTGAGATACATTGCCTTTCTCATAGTCAATGGTTACTCGGTCAACTTCCTTGAGTGCAGCCCGACGCTCTGGGGGGTCGAATGCCTCAGCCGATAACTCTTGCCAGGGTGCTAAACGCCGCCAGTTGAGGTCAGCAATTGCTATTCCCTCTTCGCTCAAGGCATACATTTGCAATAACTTGGCTTCCTGATTGCTGAAGGAACTGGAGTCAATAATAATGTTATCGCTGAGTCCTGCCAACCGCTTGAACAAACCATATTCGGTATCGGGGGTTCCCTTCCACCAGATAAACTTGGGGAGTTCCCCAATCATCAGTTCGGAAATGACACCGCCAATCCGTTCTAAGGCAGTAGCTGTGCCAGTCAGGGTGATGTACTCACAGCAAACAAGGGTACTCTGGCTATGCTTGCTAATAGGACAGGAAGCAGATACCTGAGCAGTTACGCCGCGATCTTCACCCGCAATCGGGCACAGGGCAATGATCCGACAGGGATTAGCGGCTGCGATCGCATCTGCAATTCCAGCGCCTTCTTGATCGGCTGAATACTGTAGATTTTCAACCTCGTCTGCGTTATCCTTAGTATCGAGACTTTCACTATACTCTTGGCGCAGTTTGTCTTTAGTGGTTGGATCTGCCCGCCCCGTTCTCTGCAATCCATAGGTTTTTTGGGCAGCTTTGAGGGCAGCGACCATACGCGGACCGACAATTCCATCGATTGGACCGGAATAATATCCCAATGCACTTAGCATTTGCTGGGTTTCTTCTGGTTCGTAGACAACTAAAGTAAACGTTGTTGCCCGTATAGCCGTGGGAAAATCCCCACCGATATCACCGCCAGAACCGTAGCTATGCCAGATTTCAAGTAGTTCCGCCTCAATTTCACTTAAGGAAACATCTTTTGGCGGTTGGATAGAAACAATTGGGGGAGATTGGGTCATCATAGCAGTTCAGTTATGAATTGTTAGGGTTTAGTTGTTTGGTGTTGCACATTATTTATAGGTTGTTAGGAGTTACTTTGTACTCTAACAACTTAAATTTTCCGCTTAACCTCCTACACTCTGCGCCATCGACGTCCGTCACGATTGATCAAATTTTCCGCTTCAGTTGGCTCCCAGGTTCCCGCTTCGTACTGAGGAATTGATGCCGGATTAGTCGGGGCTTCCCAAGCCGTCAGCGCTGGCGAAACCACCCGCCACGCTTCTTCAACTTCATCAGCACGGGTAAACAGGGTTTGGTCGCCCAGCATACAGTCGAGTAACAATCGGTTATAAGCATCGCTTGTTGCCATCCCAAAGGATGTACCGTAGCTAAAATCCATGTCTACCGTGCGCGTCCGCAACTCAGGTCCGGGCATTTTCGCTTCAAAACGCAGCGAAATTCCCTCATTGGGCTGAATACGCATGGTCAGCACGTTAGGACTGGTTTGTTGGGCAGCAGATTGAAAAATCAACAAGGGAACATCCCGAAACTGAATGGCAATCTCACTAACCTTTTTCGGCAGTCGCTTCCCGGTGCGCAGATAGAAGGGAACACCCTGCCAGCGCCAGTTATCGATGAGCAGCTTTAATGCCACGTAAGTGGGTGTCGTGGAGTTAGGGTTAACCCCTTCCTCTTCTCGGTATCCCGGCACTGAGTTACCCTTCATCCAACCCCCTGAATACTGACCCCGAATTGCTGAACATTCTAAATTATTGATATCTGCCAGATGTGTAGCTTGCAGCACTTTTACTTTTTCTGTGCGAATGCTGTCAGCATCGAGGGAGTTGGGCGGTTCCATCGTTGTCAGGCAAAAGAGCTGCATCAGATGGTTTTGCACCATATCTCGCAGCGCGCCAGAGGTTTCATAGTAACCTGCTCTGTCTTCAACACCGACTGTCTCTGCCACAGTAATCTGAACGTGATCTACAAACTGGCGATTCCACAGCGGCTCAAAGATGGCATTGGCGAACCGGAACACTAACAGGTTCTGAACGGTTTCTTTACCCAAATAGTGGTCGATGCGGTAAACCTGCTCTTCTTTGCAGACTTTTTGCACTACCCGGTTGAGTTTCTGCGCTGAACTTAAATCCTTACCAAAGGGCTTTTCAATCACCAAGCGGGTTTTTATTGAATCGTCCAGCATCTGGGCAGCGCCCAATTGCTGAATCGCATCTGGGAAGAATTTGGGAGCGACGGCTAAGTAAAATACCCGATTGCCCCGGGTTCCCCGCTTGCCATCTAGTTCCTGCAAAAAAGCTTTCAGCTTCTGATAGCTCTCTTGCTCGTTCATATTACCGGGGCAGTAGAATACCCCTTCAGCAAAGTCTTTCCAAACCTCTTCCGAGCCAAGACCTCCACCAAATTCTTCAACACCCTCGCGGAGGTGTTCCCGAAAAAAGTCATGGCTCCATGGACTGCGTGACACGCCAACGATGGTCATTTCGGCGGGCAAGCGACGATCCTGTTTGAGCTGATAAAGGGCAGGCACCAACTTACGTTGGGTGAGATCTCCAGACGCACCGAAAATTATTAGAATTGCGGGGTCTGGCGTCCGTTCCTGTTGCAAACCAACGCGCAGGGGATTTTGTAGCAGAGTCACCATAGTTTAGTCATTTGTCCTTTGTCATTAGTCATTGGTTCATCGTCTCAGTATCATCAGTCATTAGTCATGAGTTGTTTGCACTCCTTAATCTCTGACCAATGACTGATGACTAATGACCTATACGGTTGCCAATTGCTTGACTTTGTTTTCAAGCGATGACATTAGAGACTCAAAGGGCTGAACGAATTTATCAATTCCTTCCTCAAGGAGTTCGTCCATCGCTTGATCCAGATTGATATCGATATCGGGGTCTTTGAGATTTTCGATCAACTTGTACGCTTCTTCAACATCTGTCTCAATGCGATTGGCAGGAGAACAGTGGTCGGCACAAGCTTCAATGGTGTTGGGAGGTAAGGTATTGACGGTAGCCGGACCGATGAGTTCATCGACGTACATCACGTCGCTGTATTCAGGATTTTTGGTGCTGGTGCTAGCCCACAACAGACGCTGGACATTTGCGCCTTTTTCTGCTAATGCTTTCCAGCGATCGCCGTCGGTAATTTCCTTAAACTTCTGGTAGGCGATTTTAGCATTAGCGATCGCGACTTTCCCTTTAACTGCTTTTAGTTTTGCCTCTTTTTCGATCCGGTCAACACCCGCTTTCAGTTTCTCGTCAATGCTATCGTCAATTTTGCTATCGATCCGGCTGAGGAAGAAACTGGCAACTGAGGCAAGCTTGCTGATATCATGCCCTTGCTCTGCTCGCTTTTCCAAGCCCCGGACATAAGCCCAAGCAGTGTTGATGTAGCTGTCCACCGAGAACAGCAGGGTAACGTTTACGTTAATCCCTTCGCTGATTACTTGCTCGAACGCTGGCAAGCCCTTCACTGTTCCCGGAATTTTAATCATCACATTTTCCCGATCAATTGCTTTAAAATAGCGTCGGGCTTCTTGGATGGTTTTTTCCGTGTCATTGGCAATGGTGGGTGCCACTTCGATGCTGACGTAACCGTCAAGACCATTGGTTTGATCGTAAACGGGTTTTAAGATATCGCAGGCATTGCGGATATCTTCAAATACCAGGGATTCGTAAATCTCATCAACGGATTTCCCGGCTTTAATCCCGGCTTCAATATCCGCATCATAGATCGCATTACCCGCGATCGCTTTTTCAAAAATTGCAGGATTTGACGTAATACCGTGAACGCCGCGTTCCTCAATCAACTGTTTGAGTTCGCCCGATTTGATAAGGGTACGGCTGAGGTTATCCATCCAGATACTCTGACCGTAATTTTCTTCGATTTGGAAGATAGGATTGTTGGCTGTTGCTGTCATTACTGAACTCCTATTAATTGAAACGGTTATTGGTTATTAGTCATTGGTCATTTGTTTTTAGGAAACGGCAAGGAACAAAAGGCAAATGACAAAAGACTAACCTCGGCTAAGAACGAGTCGTTACGGTTGCTTTAGATTCCCTTGCCCTATCCTGAATAAAGGATTCTACAAGGTCTACATCCTCGGCGCTGCCGATAATCAATGGCGTGCGCGTGTGCAGGGCATCTGGTACAACATCCATCAGATTTTGAGTTCCAGTACTTGCTGTACCCCCCGCTTGCTCCATCAAAAAAGCAAGGGGAGCTGATTCGTAAAGTAAACGCAACTTTCCTTCAGGGTTCTTCACTGTACCGGGGTAGATGAACACGCCCCCCTGATGTAAAATCCGGTGAAAATCTCCGACTAAAGCCCCACTATAGCGAGCAGTATACCCTTCGTGGCGATGGACGTAGCGAATGTAGTCTCGAATTGAGTCGTCCCACTGCCAGAAGTTTCCTTCATTGACACTATAAATCGGACCGTGGTTTGGCACCTGAATGTTTTCGTTAGAGAGGATAAATTCACCCAAACTGGGATCGAGGGTAAAGGAATGGACTCCTGTTCCCATGGAGTAGACCAGCATTGTACTCGGTCCGTAGAGAATGTAGCCCGCCGCAATTTGTTTATTTCCATTTTGCAGCAAATCTCGGGCTTCGCCGTCGGTATCATCTCCTTCTTGTTTGCGAATTGAAAAGATTGAACCAACATTTAAGTTAATGTCTACATTAGAGGAGCCGTCAATCGGGTCGTAGATCAAGGTGTAACGACCAATGGGGCAATTTTCTGGGATGTAGTAAGGTTTTTCCATTTCCTCGGATGCCAAGCGACACACCAGTCCGCTTTGCTTAAATACCGAGATAAAAACATCGTTGGCATAGGCATCCATATTTTTGACGGATTCCCCCTGCACGTTCATTTCGCCTGTAAATCCCAGCGCTCCTTCAACCAAGCCAGCACGACTCAACCGCCGAGCAATCAGTTTAGCTGCCAAGGCAATACGGTTCATGAGCGCACTGAGATCCTGTGCCTCTGCATTGAAACTCTGGAGTTGCTGTAAAACGTGACGGGACAGCGTTGTGCAGTCCCTATCTAGAGACGGTTCCTCAACTAAAGGTCGAGTGACATCTACCATAAAAATTTATCCTCCTTATCGAGTCGGGCAGTTGGTCTAGAGATTCGCTACTAGAGGAGCCTCAAAAACGCCAAATGCACAGTCTTCTCCACTTTACTTTCTATCTTAGGGAGGCATTGTCAATGAGACTTCTAACTTAAGAAGAATTTTGACATCTTTTCGGGCAAAAGGCTGGGGGTAGATTCCCTTTACTGCATGGAAATGATGTCAAATCCGGTTTAGGACAATTTGCTGATTTCTTTTCCCTAGCCCCGTTCTTAAAAATTCTGAGTGTATATGAAAATACGTTATCAAATCTTAACGCTGCTTTTCTTGCTAAAGGGAAGATGCCTGAGGTCAAATCAAGTCAAATAAAACATGATGCAATCTCAAAAAAAGACTATGGGAGCATACAAACGCATTGGCATTCTTACCAGCGGTGGAGATTGTGCTGGATTAAATGCAGCTATTCGGGCTGTGGTTCGTCGGGCAGTGGGTACTTATAACTGGGATGTGTTGGGAATTTACCGCGCTACTCAGGGATTGATGAACCGTCCGCCGCAAGCCACGCCCCTTGATATCAGCCAAGTGGATACCACGCTAACCTTAGCTGGCACTATGTTGGGAACGACGAATAAAGGTGATCCCTTTGCCTTTCCCATGTCGGACGGTACGGTATGCGATCGCTCTGCTGAAATCGCTGAAGGATATCATCAGTTAGGACTTGATGCTCTAATTGGCATTGGCGGTGATGGCAGTTTGGCGATTCTGCGCAAATTAGCACAGCAAGGGGGGATAAACCTGATTGGCATTCCCAAAACTATCGATAATGATGTTGGGATCACGGAGCGCTCGATTGGGTTTGATACGGCTGTCAACATTGCAACGGAAGCCCTCGATCGCTTGCAGTGTACTGCTGCTAGTCACGACCGAGTGATGATTTTAGAAGTAATGGGACGCGATGCTGGCCATATTGCCATTAGTGCCGGGATTGCGGGTGGGGCAGATATTATTTTGATCCCAGAGATTCCCTATACGATTGCAAATATCTGCCGTAAAATCAAAGAGCGCCAGGAGCAGGGTACAAACTTCAGCTTGGTCATTGTGTCAGAGGCAGTTCGCACCGAAACCGGTGAGGTTGTGCAAAGTAGCGTTAGTTTTGGTGAACGTCGCTATGGTGGCATTGGTCATTACCTGGCAGAGCGCATTTCTGCCTGTAGCGATGCGGAAACGCGAGTGACAATTTTGGGACATTCTCAGCGTGGTGGTATTCCTTCACCACTGGATCGCTTGACGGCAGCAGCGTTTGGGGTTGCGGCTGTTGATCTAATCGCTACCGAACAATACGATCGCATGGTAACTTGGCAAAATCGGCAGGTTGTCAGCGTACCCATTGTTGAAGCAATCAGCACTTACCAAGCTGTAGATCCCAACAGCACCTTAGTCAAAACAGCTAGGGGCTTGGGTATTTGTCTGGGAGATTAGGCAAACGCCGCCCAGAGAAGCCTACATTATGAAAAAAATCTCTCTTACCCTGCTCTTCCTCTTCTCAGACAACCCATAATCTTAGCTTAGTGCTATTTAGTGTTATAGTGAAGGGGTAAGGTGTTCAACAACACCCCACTACAGATGAGAAAGTGACAGGGAAGAGATTCTTTTAATTTTATATCTGTTTGGAGTCTGCCATGACTGATACTAACTCTGAACGGATTAGAGACTCAGTTTTTCTTCTGATTTGAGTAGCGGCAGTCAAGTCATTCTCCCTTTAAGACCAACTCCGAACTCCACTGCTACGCCCACTGTTACGCCGCGTGCCGTTGCGATCATTGTTTTCTCGGGGTCTGGCTTTGTTGACTCTGAGGTGCCGCCCCATCCACTCAGCACCATCTAGCTGAGAGATAGCGGAATCTTCATGATCTTCATCTGCCATTTCAACAAATGCAAATCCACGCACCCGCCCTGTTTCTCGGTCGGTGGGCAGGACGACTCGCTTCACAGTACCGTAATCAGCAAATACTGTTGTCAAGTCTTCCTCGGTGGCTTGGTAAGACAGGTTTCCGATGTAAATGGTCATTGGAATCGATAAGGCTGAACAAGGAACTAAAGTTCAGAGGTACAGACCGTGAACCTGACAATGCAAGGGGTTCCATGTCTGGTTTGATTGACCAGTGGTAACTTTTAAAGTGTGAGCAACTACGAGATGCAGTCGTCAAAGCAAAAAAACTAACCAGAGGCAGAACTGAACTTATAGATACCGTCATTATGATAGCTCACTTTTAGGTTTTGAGCGGTTATCTACCTTACATATATTAAGGAAACAAAATTTTTTATAGATATAGCAACCGCCAAGACGGTTAAGACCTAGAATGAAGGTGTTATTTAGTTACAACTCTCTTCATTTCCTGCTGTGTTGATGTCATCTCTAGCAAATGCTGACCAAGACGGCGGGCGAGTGCCAGAATTGTAAATGTAGGGGAGTAGGATGGTCCAGTAGGAAACACGGCTGAACTGGCTACATAGAGATTCTCAGTCCCAAACACTCGACAGTTTGTGTCAACCACTCCCTCTTCGGATCTACTCGCCATACGGGTAGTACCCATTTGGTGAGCGGCATCGGTCATGTTCTCTAAACTGGGCAGATCATTTCCAAAGTCAAAGGTTCCCAACCCAACTGCTGCAAACCCCTGGGTTAACAGTTCCAGGGTCTTCGCCATCGAACGCCGATCTTGGTCAGTGAAGCACCAATCAACCTCCAGCTTGTGCTGACCGAGTGCGTCAAGTTCGCTTCCCAGCTTAACGCGACTGCCTTTATGCGGAACCTGCTCAGTGACAAACTTAACTCGATAGGCGGAGACAATGCCGTTCCCATCCCGGCAAGCCGAACGATTCCAGAACCTTCGCCGCAGTCGCCCGATTCCCTTTGTATAGAGTGGTTTCAGATAGAGGACATGCTCAAGCAGTTCATGCTCTTGCTGAGTTGCATCATCTAGAGCAAAACAGATACAGAAACGTGGCTTGGGAGCGTATTGCAACTCGTGGGCATATTCTCGAACGAGATGACCAGGGCGTAGAGATCCGGTATGGTGTTTAGGATGGTCAGTATAAAAGCGACCAACCAGGTCATGCTCATTGCCGATTCCACTGGGAAGTTGGCGGTTGGAGGCGAGGAGGAGGCGTGCGGATTCAAAGGCACCAGTCGCCAGGATAATGACTTTACCTTCAACGATAAGTTCTCTACCCTCTAGAGAACGACAAACAACGGCAGTCACCCGTTGACAGGAAGCATCGAGTTTTAATTCAGTTGCGGTTGCACCTAAGATAACATGTAAGTCTGGCGAGCGATGCATCTGTTCACCAAAGCGCACTGCTGTGCGTGTCGGTGTCTGCTCCCAATAGAAGCTGCTCATTTTTAAACCACCTGCCGCAATCTTGGCGCGAAGTTCTACAATTTCAGGACGAACGGCTTCTGCTTCTAAATCCCCGAAACCATAGTCTTTTGCGGTTGAGCGGTAGTGCTCCAAGAGATCAGTATAGCTGATGGGCCAAACGCTGTTAGCCACCCAAGGTCTACCATCGAAATCAGAAGATTGCAGATATTTCCATTTCCCTGTCCAAACGTTACTTGTGCCACCAAACTGACGCACGCGACTGACTCCGCGTAGCTCAGGTGGAAGGTATCGATGATAATAAGAGTTGGGATTTAACTCGCGATGGCGTTTACCCAGAAATGTTACATCATTTAATGCCTGGATCGAGGGGTCGAACTGGTGACGCCCACTTTCTAGAAGCACTACTTCTCGACCATGACGCGCCAGATAGGTTGCTACCTCAGAGCCTGCAATCCCGGAGCCAATAACAACCACCTGCGCCTGTAGCTTAGTTTGCTCTCCCATCTCAAGGATATCGGTAATCATAAAACCTCCATTCTTTTTCAATAAAACTTCGTTGTTGAGAACGATCAGAGAGACGCGATCGCGTCAAACAGGAACCTTTAGCGGCTGAGTCAATCGAGCTAAACTCGTCCTAAGACTTAACCCTAAAATATGAGTCGGGTGAAGTTTTAATGCCCAGAGTAAATGGGTTAGTGCTGCTTTTTCTTGTCCCATTTGATAAGATGTCAAAGCTTGCTGATAGACAAATTCAGAAAACATTTTTGGATGATCTTTAAAGATGTCTTGATGTTTTTCGATCAGGCGATAAAAGCTTTCTTGACGGAGGTTTGGATCGCGAGACACTCTAACCTGCTGATCCCGAAGTAGCTGGTAGGTAACAACGGGCAGACCAATAATTGTGCAAACCAAATTAAGTCGCAAGAATAACTCCGTATGGACGCGAGAGCGAAACGATTCGTCCCATCCGCCAATTTTATTAATCACTTCCCGCTCAATGACTAATGTTTGTTTAGTAGTATAGGACTTACCGGGTTCCAGATTTTCTAGAGAAAAATGACACCCTTTGAGACGAATCGGTGGGGGTAGACGTTTTTTCAGGACGTCCCGATTTAAGTTAACCACCTCAATTCCGGAAATAACACCGACTGGAGATGGATAAGTTGTTTTTACCAAAGCGTCGAGAGAAACCTCTACCATGTGCGGTAACAAACAATCATCATCGTCTAAATAAGTAATCCATTTTCCTTTCGCTATCTCGGTTCCCACATTCCTTGCTCCTGCACCTCCTCTAGGTGTCGTCAAGTTAATAATCTTTAGTCGAGGATCAGAAGATAACTCCACAGGTTTTAGAGATCCATCATCGACAATGATCACTTCAATATCTGGTTGCGTTTGTGTTAATGCACTGTTGACGGCATACGTCAGCAACTGGGGACGATCGCGCGTGGGAATGACAATACTAACTAAGGGGGAACTCATATGAATAGCAAGGATCACAGTTTTGAAAATTGCTACAACCTATTTAGGCTTGCTATATTTGGCTTTTGCCGTATTATTAAATTTTTATTTTTTTCTTTTAAAGTTTGCTTTTTAATTCAAATTGTCTCTTTAAATAAGTATAGTTTCGCTATTTTACTTTTGGACAACGTTCCAAGTCCTTGGTTGATAAAATAAACATCGGCTTGTTGTTTTGCTGGGTTCTACGGCAAATCAGAATGATTTATATTTATCCAGAGACATCACCCCTCTCCTGATAGAAACTTTAGCATTGTATTTTCCAGGTATTAAACCACAATAAGGCATTTGCATCTGAATTTCAACCTTGCCAGGATAAATTTCTAAACACTCATTATCAAGATCTGAGGTAATTGATAATACCCGTTGATCGCCACCCGATAAGGATGTAATTACGATACCCACATTCACCTTATCTAGAAACCGAGAAGCGTTGCAGGTCAGGCA
This sequence comes from Coleofasciculus sp. LEGE 07092, assembly GCF_015207375.1. Classification (GTDB taxonomy): domain Bacteria; phylum Cyanobacteriota; class Cyanobacteriia; order Cyanobacteriales; family Coleofasciculaceae; genus LEGE-07092. Next base: position 14,319 of record NZ_JADEWY010000091.1, read on the forward strand.
TAAATAAGCAGGCTCACCTGTTCTGAGGGTTTCCAAAAGCTGAGCCTGTTCATCTTTAAAACAAATCGAGATGATATCTAGTCCCAGACTTTCAGTTTCTGACTTTTCAGGTAAAACGATTAAACCTGAGGTTGGACTCGTTCCGGCTAAACAAAGATCAGCTTCATAGTGCTGAATTACGGCTTCAGCTTCATCGCTACGGATAAGATTACCTCGTTTTAAATAAATAGCCGATTCGCAAACATTTAAAATATTGTATGGATTATGAGAAACCAGCATAAAAGCTGTTCCATTTTCTTGCAATTGTGCCAAGCGATAATGACACTTCATTTTAAATTGAATATCACCAACCGCTAGTACTTCGTCGATTAATAAAATTTCAGGTTCAATATGAATAGCGCAGGCAAACCCTAATCGTGCTGCCATACCTGAACTATAGGTTTGCACAGGTGCATCAATAGCATCGTGAATCTCGGCAAATTCTACAACATCATCAAATTTTTCCTTAATTTCTTGAGTTGATAACCCCAAAATTGACATATTGGCATAAATATTTTCTCGTCCCGTTAGAATCGGATTAAATCCTGCACCAAGGGCAATGAGGGGTGCTACCCTACCCCTAACTCTTACCGAACCCAAATCGGGTTTAATTAAACCACTAATAATGCGAAGTAGTGTACTTTTCCCTGCACCATTAGCACCGACTAAACCCAGTGCCTCGCCTCGCCGTAACTGAAAACTAACATTGTTTAACGCCCAAAACTCCTGGGGACGTAACACTTCACTCTTGCGCCGTCCTCCGACTAAATCGGTGGTGATATCTTGCACACCATAAAATAAAGAGCGCTTTAAGTCGCGACAAAACTTCTTATAAACCCCATCTACAGAGATAACAACATCACTGTCGCCAGGTTTATTGGCAATATCTTTATCAGCCCTTTCACTAATTGTTTTATTCATTGATAACTTACCATCTTCAGAATAAGCGGTCATTTGATTGCCTCTGTATAACCAGCGATAATGCAGTAAATTTTTGCTCTTTTTTTAATTGACAGAAATTACCCCACCTGAGTCGGGATTTAAGGAAGATGAAATGTTTTGGATTAATGATTTTTCGGCAGTTTTTGCTTCATTAAGAGTCATTTTATTGTATTTTTCTTATTTATTATTGAGATCCAATTTGGAGTTTTTCACTAACTAAATTAAGAGCATTGGGATAAATCTCTCTTGCCTTCCTTCAGTCATGAGCTTACCCTTTCGATAACATACGGAAGCGCAATCCGAAAAGCAATCCAGGTGAGAAGCAAACCAATCCAGCTTAAGACACTGACGATCCAAAACCCTACGGGTTCGGAAATAATTCCAGTTGTGGCTAACTCTCGTGTTGTTACCAATAAGGGAGTAACAGGATTGAGTTGAACTAAAAAACCAAATAAACCTGACTCAGGAACGGAATAGACAACTGGGGTGAGAAACAACCAGAAGCCTGTCACCATTGTTAATCCCTTTGATACATCTTGGTAAAGCATTCCTAAGGGAGACAGTAATGTCCCGAAAAGAGTACCTAGCATAATTAAATGAATAAGAGCAACTGGAGCTATCATTAATGTCCAACTCACGGGAATGCGATACCAAATAAATAGCCCTATAATCAAAACTAATTTAATCATAAAATTAAAGAAAACCTCTCCAACTTTAGCTAAAATAACCGCTTCCCGGGGAAAATTAACACGGGCAAGCATTGGCTTTGCCTTGGTTACCGCCTCGACTGGACCATTCAACGATTCAACAAAGGTTTGCCACAAGGCAGTACTGAACATGACATAGGCAGGATAAGGAAAATCGGTTTTACCGACATTGACAATGTTGGCTTCACTTGCCAGGGTAAATCCGACTGCCATGGCGATGGGAGGTATAAGTGCCCACGCAATTCCCAAGACTGACTGACGATATTTAGCGCTGATATCGCGTACCATTAACCGCCACGCTAACTCGCGAGAAGCCAGTAAGTCATACCACATCTGCCGAAACAGTTGTCGGGGATGTCTAAGTAAACTTTCAGGAGTATAAGTTACATCAAGCAGTAATTTTCTTCTTCCTAATGTATTGGCTCTTTTTGTCTTCCTGTTAGATAGTTTTTCCATTTCTATTTATCAAAAATATCTATCCAATGAATAATTCTATGTGGTGTAAGGCATTTTCATTTGCTGAGGTTTTGATCATTGATTTTAGGGATGGGTTTTGCCTCAGTAGGGGTTAGGGTAACGAAAATCCGGCGGTAATCCGGATTACTAAAATTTTGAATTTTTGGCTTTTGAATCGAACTAGTGCAAGAAGGCGTAAGTTTAGGAAGGGTCAATATTTACCAATCTTAGTCTTCTCAGGCTAGGCAACCCTACAACCCTATCCGAATTTCAGCCCTAGAGTACTAGGATGTTCTTTTTGACTGAATCATTTCCCAAAAGAAACCCGCCGCATTTGCAACCTGGGATACGAACAAAACGGCTGTTAGCACCAACCCTTGTTTTCCCTGCCCATTTTCAAAGGGATAGCGGAGAAGATTAAGGTAATAGTTCCCTTCAATCTGGAAATTTCCCCAGCCTTTCTCCGCCCTTGTCTGATGAAAGCGGAAGGCTCCCTGTCCGTAGCTAAAATGCTGCTTCCAAAAGCTCTGCAGCGTCATCGGATGAGCATGATAAATGACGACTTCAGGTGCATAGGTCATCTGATAGCCCTGATGCAGCCAGCGATCGCACAATTCCCGATCTTCTGAGGTGGTGAAGCTTTGATCAAACCCGCCCAGTTCCCGAAAGCGCTCGGCAGGCACAACCATATTGTTGGAGGCAAAGAAGCGGGCTTGGTCAGAAATAGCGTTATAGTGAGCGTACCCCATACTAATAATGTTCTGACTCGTCGTGGAGTAGGGATTATCAGCCAGGGCATTCACCGTTCGACCGCCAACAATGCGATCAGGAGCTGCCGTGAAGCAGTTTTCTCGCGCTTGTAACCAATTCGTCGCTGGTCTACAGTCATCATCGGTGAAAGCAAGATACTTCCCACTTGCCTGTTGAGCTGCACCGTTGCGTGCTGCTGCCGGACCGGCATTGTTCTGTCGAATCAGTCTTAGGTTGAGTGAGTCTTTAAAGGGAGCCACCACTGTGTCGAGGGGGCTGTCACTACCATCGTCAACCACAATCACTTCAAAGCGATCGCGTGGATACTTAAGCTGAGTTAGAGATCCCAGACAAGCCCCAAGTTGCTGGGGGCGGTTATAGCTGGGGATAATTACTGAAAAGAGAAATTGTTCCATGTATCTGATTAACTGAGAAAATTGTCATTAATGATTAGCTGGGCTGGAGACTAAGTTTGGCGCAGGTGAAGTGGCAGATTGTTGCTGCCGTTGTTTAGAATGGCGAGTAGTTAAGGTTTGATTAAGTAACTGTTCTGGCTTAATTAAAAGACTTTCCAATTTGCCGCTGCCGATACCAAAGGTTAAAAAACGAACCAAAGGAAAAATAATCGTGCCTTTTCTACGCCACCCCTTTTGCAGCTTTTTGTATTTAGTTTGAAAATAGCTGTCTTCAGCCAGATTCCATTTCTTTTGCAGATGCATCAAGCTAGCGAACGTCCAAGCATCGCTCCAGCGCAGCATATAGAAATGCAAATCAGACCACTTCAGAGGGGGTCCGGGCACATAAGTAACGATACAAGCAGGTTCAAAATAAACGGCACCTCCGGCTTGGCGAATGCTCATGCAAAAATCTAAATGCTCTTTGGTGTTGAGCATCCCTTCATCCAGTTGACCCACCTGATCGAAAATAGACCGACGGACTAATACACAGTGAAATTCGGCTAACTCTGTTTGAGTGCGCTCAAGGCGATCGCGAACCTCTGCAACGGGTTTTCCTTGGTCATACATTTTCTCCCGCAGCCGTCGCCGTCCCGTTTGATCGACCCAAATGTGAGATTCTCCCCCGGCAAAATGGACAATTTCATGAATCGGCTCATACTGACACATCAGAGGACCGACTACCGCCGCGTCTGTTTCCTCAGCAGACTGCACTAAAGCAGTGAGCCAATTGGGTGAAACAATGACATCATTGTCTAAAAAGACGACATATTTGGTATCGACTTGAGATAAACCTAGGTTTCTTGCCTGGTTTGGGTAAAGGTAATACTCTGTGCGTAATAGCTGAAACCCTTTTGCATCCGCTTGCTGTTCCAAATAGCGTCGAACTGGTGCAGGAGAATTGCCATCGACGTAGATTAACTTATAGGGCAATTGAGTGTGAGCAAATACACTCTCTAGAGACCGACGCGCACAGCTAAATCGCTCGCGGGGAACAACCACAATCGTAACCTGGGGTTGCTCTGAGGATAGGGTATTAGAGGTAGATGGGTGAGTCGTGAGAGTCATATAAAATCCTCCGTGATACTTAGGTACTTAAGGGGAGTGCCACCTCGGGGTGAGGAACTGAGTCACCCTGAAGTAACGATTGATAAAGGGCGACAAGGGCATCATTTAAGCGATTAAGATCATAATGTTGCTCCACAAACAAGCGTCCGGCTTGTCCCATTGCCGACCAACGTTCAGGATGCTCAATTAAGTAAATTAACCGATCAGCGATCGCATCGGCATCTCGTTCCGGGACTAAGAAGCCAGATACCCCCTCTTCAACCAACTCTGGAATCCCTCCATGAAGTGTACTGATCACAGGTAGACCCATCGCCATTGCTTCTTTGAGAACGTTAACGGGAGCATCCTGATTGCCATCAGCCGCCGTCACGCTTGGTGCAATAAATAAGTGAGAATTCTCTAGTAATGTAATTAATTCCGCTTGAGATTTTTGTCCCACTAACTTAATGGCTTTTTCTGCATTAAGTGACTGAATGATTTTCTCTAATTCCGGGCGTAATAGTCCATCCCCAATAATCATATATTCTAAGTTAGAATACTGTTCTAAAACTTTCGCCACTGCTCGAATAGCATATTCAATCCCTTTCTTTTCAACTAAACGTCCTGTCGTGGCGATACGAACTAAACCATCTTGGGGAAAGTGACGAGATTTAAATGGAAAACGGCTATAGTCTAAGCCTGAACCATGAACTCTGATTTTTTCCAGATCGCAGCCTAGCTCAATCACTCGGCGCTTGAAAAATTCACAGTTTGCCAGAAAATAGTCTCCATACTTGAACAACGGGTTATACACATTTTCACCCTTTTCTTTCACAAAATTGCTGATGTCATGACCTCTAAAAATGGTAATTAGCTTCGCACTAGGAGCATTCACAGCATGGAATGCCATTCCTCGAAAGCTAACTGTACCAAACTGGCAGTGAATAATGTCATAGTGTTTTTGAAAGTTAGGAATTAGGGTATAGAGTAGCCAAAGTGATATTGCCTGTTCTCCATATTTAAAAAAGTTAAGGGATTTTAAGGTATCTAGAGGGGCTTGAATCAAGTTAGAAGTGAATAAGCCACAACCTTTAACGAGACGCCAGAGAAGATTAGCTGGAATTTCGGGTAAATAGTAGGTTCGGTTAAGTAGCTGATAAGTCACCACATCTTCATGCAGCTTATCTAGATCGCCTAGACGATCAGCGTAGATATCAACCTCATGACCTCTCTCAAGGAGACCTGTAATTTGATTCAATATAAATGTCTCTGATAAAACAGGAAACTGACCGACTATAAAGGCAATTTTCATATTCATTTATTCTTATGCTGTTAATAATTTAGTGTCATTATAATTCTTATTAGTTTGTACAATCCTACGATTTACAGTCTAGCTGGACTTTCGCCAAATCGAAGTCTTATCTTAGCCCAAGCACTTGTATATCGAACAAAAATAATTACCAAAGATACTTTGATTTTCTCCTCTATTTTTTTTTATTTAGGGTTTTTAAAAGTACTCGTAATATACATAACAGGCGGAATTAAATCTTGGCAAAAAATCGCCCAAAACATTAGGTTTTTTAAGAGTTTAGCAGGAAGCATATTTTGGTTAGAGATTGCGAAAAGCAAAGTACCTGGGTGAAAGAAATGATATAAATTTCTATTTAAAAGATCATAATGACCTCCAGCTAGTCGAACTACTTTTTGGTATATCTGATTGAATGAGGCTCTGGCTGGATGAGCTATCCGAACCTCTTCAGCGTAAACTTGCTCATATCCATGATCATAAACACGTCTTCCCCAATCTAAATCTCCTCCTGACTTGAGATCTTGATTAAACGTTCCCACCTCTTGGATCACAGACTTGAATGTAAGTAAGTTTGCCGTAGCTCCATATTTCATGTCTCTCAGATGTTGTTTTTGAGGAAAAGCATTGGCAATCTCAAAAAGTTCAACCAATGTAGGGCGATTTATATCTTTGGGAAAGACTTCAATATTCCCCGCCAACAAACCACAGTTAGAAACCTTCAGTAAATTTTCCACGCCCTTTTCAATCCAATCTGACGCCGGAATACAGTCAGCATCAGTAAAGGCAATCACCTCGCCTTTCGCCAAAGATATCCCCTTGTTCCGAGCCGCATAAGAACCGGGAGTGCTTTCATAAGCCGCAATCGCTTGACCAAATTGAGCAACTACCCCTTTAATGTCTGCTGCTTCATCAGATGCATTATCGACAACAATCACTTCATATCCTGTTTTTGGATAAGTCTGATTTTCCAGAGCCTCTAAACAGAGTTTTAGACGCTCGGCGTCATTATAAACGGGAATGATGACGGACACGAATAGATGAGAGTGATAGTCCATTTCCTTGGCGAGAAAGCGGTTATGTGTTATCAATGAATATTTTATGGACAGACGTTCTCTGTTTTTTATTAACACATAGAGAGACGCCTATCTACTAATTGACCATTGACACAGAAAATTTCTGTTTAACGTGCAACAATCTGTTGCTGTGGCTTTTTAGGCGACTCCTCTCTAGTAGGTGACCGCCTCCAATAATGACAACTAGATGATGGGTCAAGGATTTACTTCCTAATTTTTTAGAATCTTAGATACGTAGAGGATTAGAAAGAATTGCCAATTACTAGAGAAACCAGAATTGAGGTACCGACTAATTCACGAGAAATTGACGCAAAGATCCGTGGCTCAATAGCTAACAAGTCGCCCCAGGGTAATGTTTTCCAGGTTGGGATAGTCGGTTGATAGGTTTGCCAGTAGTGACGAACTAGACTGATCGCAAAGGCTAATCCACTATAAAAATAGTATAGTGACTTAAATGAAGCGATCGCACAAATTAACGCTCGACCCAGACCCTTAGCCCTTTACTTCTTCTCCAAAGATAAACAGAAACAGCAGCAAGTCTTACAGCAGACCTCTTCCGGCGGCGCTTGTATCAACGATACAGTAATGAATTTCCTAATCATCCACAAGTTTGAGTTCGTGAATATTCCAGAATGCGCCGCCTAGTGCTGAATAGTCTATACCCTCCACGCGATCGCGTACTGCTGTCATTGATAACGGGTTAACCAGGTAAATATACGGTAAGTTCTCCTTAATCAGGCGCTGCGCTTCACTATAAATCGCTTTGCGTTTTTCCTCATCTAACTCTTGCGCACCTTGAACGTAAAGGTCGTTAATTTTCTGCTCCCAAGGAGCCACTTCCCACCCCTGAATCGGCGGTTGACCAACGGTTGGTTTTTGATTGAAGCTGTGTAAGCCGCCTTCCATAGACCAGACATTTGCACTGTTATTCGGTTCTAACCCGCCGCCACTAAAGCCGAGGAGATGCACTTCCCAATCGAGGGTGTTGGTGAGTTTTTCAACCATAGTGTTGAAGGCAATGGGAGTGAAATCCACTTGGATGCCAATTTTGCCCAAGTCTCGTTTAATCTGTGCTCCCATTGACTCACGCAGCTTATTTCCGGCATTGGTAATTAAGGTGAAACGAACTCGATTACCTTCGGCGTCAAGGAGTTGCCCTTCGTTGTTATAGGTGAAGCCTGCTTTTAATAGCAATTCCTTGGCTTTTTGGAGATTGTAATCGTAGACTGTTAAACCGTCTTCTGGAGAAAGATAGTAAGGGCTTTGTATCGGTAGATTAGAATATTGTGGCTCACCCAATCCCCGATATAGATTATCGATCATTGTTTTTCGGTCAATGGCATAGGCAACCGCTTGTCTGAATTCTAGGCTATTAAACCAGCGGGACTTAACTGGATCGATGAGAGGTTTCCCATTCCGGCTACCTTTATTAAGATTGAAAGAAATAAAACTAGAGCTGAGTGTCGGACCCCCTGTGTAGATGGTAAAGTTATTCTTATCTTCTTCTTGCTTGAGCAGGGAAAAGAACTCTGGCGAGACACCCAGAGCGTCTAACCCACCGGAACGAAACTGCAAAAAGGCAGTATCGGTGGATTCTACAATTTCCGAAATAATGCGATCAATGTAAGGTTGCGGTTTACCCTGGGGACTTTCGCGCCAGTAGTAAGGGTTGCGCCGAAGTACCACACGCTGACTGGTGTTGTAGCGTTCTAATTGGTAAGGTCCATTAACAATAATTTTGTTAGGGTCAGTATCCACGCCCCAAGTGGTGAGAAACTGAGGTTTTCCCTCTTGATCTTTGGCGTTTACTGTATCCCGCAGGGCGTGGGCGGGTAAAATTGCTAGTCCTGTGGTGCGTAGGAAGGGGGCAAAGGGTTCGGGTGTGGTAAATTCCACCCGTCGCTCGTCTAGTTTCTGTACATTGGGAAAACCACCCGTCTCACCAATCCTGAGAATATCTCGAATATCGGTAGGAATGTCTTCGTTGAGGTAGATATCGTTGTAGGTAAAAACAACATCATCGACTGTTAGGGGTTCTCCATCCGACCATTTCAGTCCCTCTCGCAGGGTAAACACAATGCGCTGCTGATCCTCAGAGATTTCCCAAGATTCAGCTAAGGCAGGTTGAATCTCACCCGTAACCCCATTTTCTGCCACCAGTCCCTCATAGGTATAGGGAAAAATATTGGATGACTCCTGACTGAGGGCGTAGTTGAAGGTTGCAGGATCGCTGAGACTGCTGGTTACGAGTTGAGACTTTTGTGCCGCCTCAGATACAAAGAATGCTGGGTTGCAGCCCGAAAATGCGATCGCGCTAATACAAGTCAGTATACCCAGAAACCAGCGTCGTAGAGGGACAGTGCGGAAAATGGCAAAAATCATATCAACGGATTGCTATGTTAAAACCCCACTATCTTCAGCCTAGCGATAATCTTGAAAACTGTAGCGAGAGATTTGTAAATAATCCCGAGGATTCCCTCAAGAGCCGAGCTATTTTACAGGTACGAGTCACTTAATTACCCTTGAAATGTAGCTAATTTCTCCAGCAGAGTCTCCACTAAATCTAGTAACTGAATTTCATCCTCTTCATCACCAGACTCACGGTTAATCTCTCCACCCATCACCTTACCTGCTAAAACATCGGTAGCCTCACGGAGCCTATCCGATTTGTCAGTAATACTCAAGCATTCTTGCAGATGAGCAATAATTTGAGGCAATCCCTCAGTTTCCATTTGCTGCTGCACTCTAACCGCTAACGGATGATTACTTTCCCGCGCCCACACAGCGGCTGGATAATCACTTGCCAAAAAAGCAGTGATAAAGTCTAAGACTGAGATATCCACTCCAGTTTTATCAGATGTCAGGACTTGAACATCCAGAGTTTCACTTCCTGGTGCCTCTTCATCTTCTCCCCACCTCTCTAACCAGTCCCCCTCAACATCCTCTACATAGCGATGGATGCAGTCAAACCCATAGGTTAGTAAATCATTTTGTAATATTTGAGCTTTTTCTACAGCTTGAATGAATTTTTTTAATCTCTCTTGACGATCCGTTTGTTCTTCTTGAACCATAATGACTGAAGGTGGCTAGATTATGTTTTGACAAAAATTTATTAAAGAGTAATTGCCAGAGATTATAAATTGAATTTTAGATAAACCCTTGATCGGAGCTTATCACTGTTATAGAGTGCTATGTTAACTATCTGATGTACAAAATCAGGTTCACTGGGGTTAAAACTTAAAAATAAACCTCTCTCTATGCCCCAAAAACGTAGTGTATTTTCCCAATTTCCAGACTTTTCTTGAAAGAATTCTTCAGAAAGTGTTGTTAGCTGAATACATAGGGGTTTTTGCTGCTCATTACTGACAATTATATCAGTTGCCATTGATAGATCGGCAATATAGCGTTTTACAATAGGACATTGACGATGATTGATCTGATTCGCTACAGATTTAAGGAAATGCCCATCGTCCTGATGGAATGTTCCCGCCATTAATTTTTGTTTCCAAATATAAAACTTTGGATCATTTTCGTTCAGCCATTTAGGAAATAGGTCGCTATACCAATACCTCAAGGCGGGGTTGAGCTCAGCGAACGCTAATTGTTGCTCGTCTTCAGAAGGGAGAGATTTGATGATCAACCAAGCTTCAGAATCCCTAATTATCTGTAGCAAAAAAGCCATTACAAATTTTTTGGCAGTAAGTGACCCGGGTTTAACATCTTTAACCCAGCGATTGATCTCATCTAACCTTTTCGCTAAACAAGGTTCTATCGAAGAGGCATCGATAATTAGGGATTTGAGTTTCTCCTTAATCTCTTTGGCTTGCAAAGGATTTCTCTATTCACTAAGATTTTGATTTTGATTCACTCATTATATCTAGATTCCTGCCACCTATCTACTCCATTATCCAGCAAATATTGGGCTAAAGACAAAACTTAAATTTCGTCAGCAATTTTGAGTTGGTAACTATTCCCTAAGTACGGCGTCTCAGCGTCTGAGTTCTAGATTGGCTCACCTTTATCGGTAAATTGCATCTTCAATCGTAGCTCGAAAGAATTCGCCCTCTGACTCAAAACGATCAGTGCCCAAATACCATCCACCCCGCAACCGCGTTGGGATGGTATAGCCAGAGAACGTGCTATCTCTCTCCAAAACGCCACCAAAATCTACATAGTGGTGTTCAGCCTCCTCCGGATTGCCCCATCGCTTCAGCTTAAGGCTCTCTAGTCGCCCTTCCTGATTAACCGTCAGGATGAGTTCCGTGGTTTCACCCAACAGCGTAAGATGGGCATGGGCATGAGAGGCATCGGGTACCGTCCATGTCACCTGGCGATCGCAAAAAACAGAGGGCAACCAGATACACTCTCCCTGCATCCGCCCCACTGCAGAGCGCGTGATATCGGAACCCGTCGCTGTCATGACTGGAAACAGCCCCAGTAACTTCCACTGCATAGCACCTTCGCCATCGACTAAGCGATCTGAGCCTCGAATGGGTAAGCCATTCATCCATGCCGTGGCACTCCAGATCATGCCACGATTCCAACAAATCACTTGCTCGGCTCTAAATGGCAGCCAGTCTTTTAATTTGATCTCGCCGTGCATCCGCAATCGAACGGCAGAGGCGAGTTTCGTTCCAGGTGCGATCGCGTGTTCGAGATAACGTTGTGCTATGTCGGGCAAACCAGTAAGTGCATCGGGCTGAAAAACTTGCTCACTCGATGGTGCTGATTTCCATAACTCATCAAGGGAGACTTGTGTACTCATCATTCCCTCCAGTGTCTGACTAACATTCTGCTTTACTTTTTGGTCAGAGTTAGAAAGTGAGAGGTTAAGTTTTCATAGCCGTTTCTTCTGACAAATTCATTTGAGGCTTGGGTACATCAACGACAGACTCTAATTGCACCCGCTGAGTTAAGACAGCAGCGACAAGCAAGAACCCACCGCCAATAACGACTGCTAACAAGCGATTGTTATCGAGCCAGTGATCCATCACCCAACCGAAGCCCAGGGACACAGCAATCTGAGGCAGTACGATAAAGAAATTGAAGATTCCCAGGTAGATTCCTGTGCGCTTGGACGGCAAACCACCAATCAGCATGGCATAGGGCATTGTTAAGATACTCGCCCAGGCAATGCCAACACCTACCATTGACAGAAATAATAGATACTTGTTGTCAATCGCGGCTAGGGAAATAAAGCCCCCTGCACCGCACAGTAAGCAAAAGCCGTGAGCGAGTTGGCGGCTGGTTAGTTTTGCCAGTCTGGGTAAGAGCAAAGAGAAGATAAAGCAAACGGCATTATATACAGCGATACAAATTCCTGCCCATTCAATACCATCGTTGTACAATAACGATTGCTGATTTGTTGCACCAAAAATATTCCAAGCGACTGCTGGCGGAAAGTATAAGAAGAAGCAAAACATCCCAAACCAGGTAAAGCACTGCACCCAGGCAAGCTGTTTCATTACAGATGGGATGTTTTGCATTGCGCTCCAAATTTCTTGAAACGTACTAATAATACCGCCGCGTTCTGCCTGCTCTTTCTCAAATGCCGCTAGATTTTTGGGTGGGTATTCCTCGGTTGTCAGGACAGTCCAAAGCACAGTGCCGAAGAAAAAAGCAGCACCAATGTAAAACGAGAGTTCTACAGTTAGCGGAATTGCCCCTTCGTGTCCGCCAAGGGAAGGAATATGAAAGACGTTATTCAAAACCCACGGTAAAGCCGATGCAATAACGGCTCCCAAGCCAATGAAAAGGCTTTGCATAGCAAACCCTCGGGTTCGCTGGCTTTTGGGCAGTAAATCACCAACAAACGCCCGAAACGGTTCCATACTGATATTGGCAGACGTATCTAAAATCCACAGCAGTCCTGCTGCCATCCAGAGTGCAGATGCATGGGGCATTAAGACAAGGGCAATCGAGCCGAGAATTGCACCGATTAAAAAGTAAGGTCGTCGCCTACCCAGGCGTCCCCAAGTGTTGTCGCTCATGTTACCAATAATCGGCTGGACAATTAACCCCGTCAGAGGAGCTGCCAACCAGAGAATGGGGATTTGGTGAGCATTCGCACCGAGATATTCAAAAATGGCGCTCATATTTGCCATTTGGAGTCCCCAGCCAAATTGAATGCCGAAGAACCCAACGCTCATATTCAAGAGCTGCCAAAAATTTAAAGGTGTTTTTTTCATTACCAAACGTATCTTGCAACACTGGAACAAGCCACCATCCTGACTGCATTTTCGCTTCACTAGCGTTAACGTAGACAGCCCGTCGTTAGCGTTGCCAGAGTGTAGTGAATTGAACTCTGTTCCTTTTCAAGGCTAAACTAGCGCTGGACTAAGGTTCCGCCACAAAGAAAGCTTTACAAACCTTTCCTAGCAGGAGAGTGGAATGCTGTCCCTCAGAGGAGCTTGCATACCTTAAGGGCATCACCCTTTCCTCAAACTTCAACTCAGCAAATGGAGGGACACTTTACCAAAACGTTAACGCTTCAGCACTATTTGAAGCAACCCTTTGGGGGTTGAAGGCTTACCTGCTCAGTGGCTGAATCCCTCTGTTTAGAAGGCTTTAGATAGGTGGTTTCAGGTAAATGACACGCCAACGCCAGTTTCACCCTGACTGCATTTGAACCGAAATTGATCTGCTAGCACATCGGAATATAGGCAGACATTTTCGGTAGATTCCCCGATTTTAGTTCAACCCAGAGGAAGATAAAGCTCTCTTCTGGATCATTTATTTTCTGGAAGTCAGCTTCTAATATCAAACTATCAAACTCAGGTAAACTAGGTTTCCAGTTCCCTGTCTTTGACTGTACAGTTATGGTTCCCATGCCCGATTACCGTCCCAAGCAACTCTCCCTCGGTCCATTAGAGTCTGAAATTTTAGAGATTGTGTGGGAACTTAGTTCAGTGACAGTCAAAGAGGTTCACGAACGAATTTTGGCTGACCCAGACCGGGAGTTAGCTTATGCTTCAGTAACAACTGTACTGAGTCGCCTCACTCAAAAAGGTTGGCTAACTTGCGATCGCAAAAACCGCACATTCCGTTGGCAGCCCTTGCTTTCTCGCGAACAAGCCAAGATTCTGCAAGCTCACGACCAGTTGCAAAGATTTCTAGCTGTAGGAAATCCTGATGTTGTAGCAGCCTTTGCAGATAGTCTCGACCAGGCTAGCCTAGAACAAATAGAAGCGATCGCCCAGCGTCTAAAGGCAATCCGCAAAGCTAGGGAGGAGCAATAATGCATCTGATCCTTATTCTGAGCGCT